>NZ_NKUI01000273.1 GCF_014845115.1 Methylorubrum zatmanii
GCAGGCGCCGGAGGATGAGGGCGAGTCCGACGCGGCGGAGTAGCGCCCCGGCTTCCCCGGCTCTCACTCCGGCAGGGCGAACACGACGAGGGCGTCGCCCGTGCCGAAGCCCGAGGCTTTGGTGAACGAGGCGCCCCCGGCGGCCACGGCCACGTATTGGCGGCCCTCGACCGTAAAGGTGATCGGCGGTCCGCCGATCCCCGCCCCGCACTGGAAGCGCCAGAGCAGCGCGCCGGTCCGCGCATCGTGCGCGTCGAGATGCCCGTCCTCCTCGCCCGAGAAGACGAGGCCGCCGGCGGTGGCGAGGGTTCCGCCGGAGAGCCGGCTCCCGGCCTTCTGCGCCCATGCCACCGCGCCGCCATGGGCGAGGTCGACCGCCGTCAGGGTCGAGAAGGAGGGCTCGCCCCTGGCCTCGCCGGTCTCGGTGTAGCGGATCTCGCCGCGTCCTCCCGCCGCCGGCACGGTCTTGACCGTGTAGGTCGCCGCCCCGTGCCGCACCTGCGCGAAGGCGAGGCCGCTGGCGGCATCGTAGGCGACCGGATGCCAGGACACCGCTCCGAGCGGTCCGGGGCTGACCACCGTGCCCTCCGGGCTCGGCGGCACGAACAGGTTCTTGTGCGCGATCAGCGGCGCGGATTTTCCGAGAAGCCGCCCGTCGGCGCGGTCGTGGACATAGATCCAGCCGAGCTTGCTCGCCTGGGCCACCGCCTTCACCGGACCGTCCTTGGTGGGATAGTCGAGCAGGAAGGGCGGGCTCGCGACATCATAGCCCCATTGCTCGTGCGGCACCTGCTGGTAGTGCCAGCGCAGCTCGCCGCTGCGCAGGTCGAGGGCCACGAGGCTCATGGTGTAGAGGTTGTCCCCCGGCCGGGTCAGGCCGAAATTCTGCGGCGCCGGATTGCCGGTGCCGAGATAGATCAGGCCGAGTTCCGGGTCGTAGGCCGGGGTCATCCACAGCGAACCGCCCCCCACCTTCCAGGCCTCCGGGTAGCGCGGCGCGGCCGCCTTCTCCGCGGCGATGTCGCGGTGGAGCGGCAGCCCGTCCGGCGTGGTTTCGGCGAAGCCGCCCTCCCAGCCCTCGGCCTTGGTCACGTACCAGCGCCAGCGCTCCTCGCCGGTCTTGGCATCGTAGGCCGCGAGCCAGCCACGCCGGCCATAGCCGCCCTCGATCCCGACCACGGCGCCGCCATCGAGGCCGCCCTTCTCGTCCTCGACATGGAGGCCGTAGCCCGCCCCGGTCACGCCGACGATGACCAATCCTTCCGCCACCAGGGGCGGCATCTTGAAGCCGAGCCGGCTGGAGCCCTGGACCGGCTTGTCGCCGAGGTGTGCCGCCAGGGCCGACGCGGTCTCCGTCTCCCCCTCCTCCGGGCGTACCGCTTCCCGGTCCCAGACCAGGCGGCCGGTCTTGGCGTCGAGGGCGATGACGCGCCCGTCCATGGTGGCCTCGAAGACGAGGCCGCCGGACACCGCGACACCTCGGTTCGACGGCGGCCCGAAGATCTTCTCCGTGCGGGCCTTGTGCGTGTAGGTCCACAGAACCCGGCCGGATTTCGCCTCCAGGGCCGCGACGTGGTTGCCCGTGGTCGAGACGTACATCACCCCGTCCACCACCACCGGCTCGGCCTGGAAATAGCCGGTCGTGCCGGTCTGGAAGATCCAGGCGGGGCGAAGCCGGGCGACGTTGCTGCGGTCGATCTGGGCCAGCGGCGAATGATGCGTGTTGGAGGCGTCGCGCCCGAAGGCCGGCCAGTCCCCGGAGGCGGCCGGCGCCGGCTGCGCGAAGACGAGGGCGGGCAAGACCAGGATCGCCGCGATGAGCCCGGTTCGCGCCGGAGTCGGGCCATGCCGACGATGCCCGGCGGGCGCGTTCGAGTGGCGCGTCACGGTTCCTTCCTCCCTGGTTTCTTCCCTGGTTAGGGCCGGGGGACAGGGCTGTCGAATGGGACGCTTCGTCTCGCCGGTGGCGATGGATTTCACGGAGCCATCGCCGGCCAGCGCGGTTGTCCCGGCGCGTGAAGCGGCCGCTCGCCCCCGCGGGCCGTCGCGATTTCGAGACGAGGAAGATCCGATGCGTATGGTAATCCTGGCCGGTGCCCTGGCCTTCGCGGCGCCGGCAATGGCGCAGACGACGGCCCCGTCCGCGCCGCAATCCGGCGGTCCGGTGATCGGCGGCGGACAGAACAACACGGGGGGTGACCGCAACCTGACGATCCCGCGCGGCAACAGCGCCGCCGGCACCGTCGAGACCAATTCGGCGGTCGGCGGCAATTCCAACCAGCCGGAGCGGGTCGTGCCGCAGGGCAGTGCCGGTGGTGGCAGCGGTGGCGGCCCCGCCGGCAACTGACGGCGGTCACGGGGCGGGCGGCTCAGAGCACCTGACGAGACCCCGTCGCCGGCGGCCTCCCCTGCGGCCGCGACGGGGACGGAGGGGCTCTCGTGAGGGCCGTTCAGGCGCGCCCGCCTCAGCCGCGCGGAGCCATCCGTAATTCGAAATGAGCCCCCTTGGCGGGCTTCAGGGACAAGGTGCCGTCGAGCTGGCGGGCGAGGTTGCCGACGATGCGCATGCCCAGGCTGGTGCGCGCCTTCAACGGATCGAAGCCCGGCGGCAGCCCGACGCCGTCGTCGCAGACCGAGACGGTGAGCCCGCCATCCTCGGCCATGGCGGCCTCGACGCGGATCTCGCCGTGGCCGCCGGGATAGGCGTACTTGATCGCGTTGGTCACGAGTTCGTTCACGAACAGGCCGAGCGGGATCGCCAGATCGGCCGGGACGGTGACGGCCTCGGCTCGGCAGAGCAGGGCGTGGGCGCCCGCGCTCTCGGTGAGTTTCTCGCACAGGGTTTCGAGGAAGCCGGCCACGTCGATCCGGGTCAGGTCCGGCTGGCGCCAGAGTTGGTCGTGCACCTGCGCCACCGCCTCGACCCGGGCGCGCGCGTCGGCGAGTGCGTTGCGGACATCCTCGTTGTCGCTGCCGCGGGCCTGCAGGGCAAGGAGCCCCGCCACCACTGCGAGGCTGTTCTTGACCCGATGGCTCATCTCCCGGCTGAGCAGGTCCTGCCGCTCAAGGGCGACCTTGAGCTGCGCCTCCGAGCGCAGGCGCTCGATGGCGCTGCCGAGGAGGTTGGCGAAGCCTTGCATGAAGGCGATGTCCTCCGGGCCGAAAGCGCCCTCGCGGGTGTCGTCCACCTCCAGCACGCCGTAATGACCGTCCCGGTTGGTGATGAGCACGTTCACCGCCCGGCGGATGCCGTGGCTCGCCATCAGCTCCGGCGTGCGGAAGCGGGTCTCGTTCTCCAGATGGTTGGAGATGACCGGGCGCCCGGTTTTCAGGGCATAGCCCGCAGGCGAGGCGAGATCGGCGCCGATCACCGCCCGGCCGATGCAGTCCGGCTCCCAGCCGATGCCGGCGCAGACGAGCAGGAGATCCTGGGCCGGCTGATATTCGAGCGCTTTGCAGAACTGGGCCTGCATGCCCTCTGCGCAGAGTTCGGTCGCCCGCTGCAGCAGCGGCAGCAGCTCGCTGGCGCGCAGGGCCTCCACACCGAAGTCGGACAGGATCGATTGCTGGCGTAACCGGAGATCGAGACCCTCCGGCGAGATTTCGGTCATGATGTCGACTCGGGTCCTCTTCGCGTGCGCGGCGCGATGGCAGACGACGGTGTCGGCATTGTGGGGCGAAAGGGCCGCGTTACAAGCGGCAGGGCCCGTTCCGTGGACCCTGCCACCGAGCCTCAGGGCTTGGCGTCGAGGAGCTTCTCGGCGCGGGTCACGGCCTCTTCGCAGCCCTTCGCGTCGCCCTTGCCGTCGGCGGTGCGGGCCTCCTCCAGGGCGACCCGCGCCTGCTGGGCCTGATCGCCGCCCTTGCCGGCTTCCGCGGATTTTTCCGGCGGGGCCTCGCGCGGGTCGGTCTGGCCGCCGGTCCCGGTCTGCCCCTCGCCCTCGCGATGGGCGGCCACGGTCTTGCTGCCGGTCGAGGCCGAGATCGAGGAGGTCGCCTCGGACTTTGCCGGGCCGTCAAGCTTCGCGATCTTGTCGGAGCAGGACGAGGCGAGCGCCGGTCCCGCGAGGAGAAGGGCGGCGAGGGAGAGGCCGGGAAGCAGGCGTGCGGCCAGCGTCATGGACGAGGTTTCCTCATAATGGATCCAGACAGGGGAAACCGCGCGGCGTGCCTCTGGTTGCCTTCATCGGTCGGGCTCGGCGATCGCCGAGCGGAACATCAGCACTGGTCAGACGCGCAATTATGCAACACATCATATCAAACAGCAGTTGAATCCGCTGCGCATTATATCTGATATTGATTTTTAACAAAAGATATAGGATGGAATATTTTATAAATTTTGAGAGCAAAAATGCGTTACTCGGCCCGCATCGTACAGGTTTCTACTGCATTGATGTTCTTGTCTGGATGTATGGCAGGGGCGCCAAATAAGCAGGCGGCGGGAGGCATATCTTCAGACCACTCTGTGAACCCTGGTCCAGTCGCAGGCACAACTGGGAACGTGCCAGTTTTGCCGAGAAACTACAGAAGAATGGCTGCGATCTACGTCGTCCGTGAATTCAATGCCGATGCGGTAGGCCCTCCCGAGATCAGCGAGCCTACTTCTCACGCCGGCCCATTCGGGGGCTTTGCAAGGGCCTTTATTCGCTTCCCAGTTAGCGAAAAAACGGCCTCGCGGACAAGCTTGACGGCTATGTTCGGAGCCACAGGTCAATACTATCGATGCGCAGCCATAACGGCATATTCCGGCATTTCTTCCCTTGGTAAGACTGAAATATATTTAAAATCCAATCGCATTGATAGCCCAGAATGCGCTCCAAGTTTGAAGTATACGCGCTATACTGAACTGGAGGAGCTTGCTGCCAAGTGCCGCATTCCAGGCGCTCCGTGTAGGGGTGAGCCAGTTGTGGCGTATGAAATCAGGGAAAAGAGGGCTGAATGAGCCTCCGGTAGCCAATATTGCACGTTCTGACTTGCGTTGCGCTTCCGGTTGTCTCGTCGGATGCCGTCTCCCGCCAAGCGATGTCTGCCTTCCGCTCATCTTCGGTAGACTGGAAACGTCGAACATGCTCCAGATGCTCGTCCAGCTGTTCTTGGCCTCGGCGATGCGGGCGACGATCGCTGCGGTAGCTGCGCCGCTTTATCGCTGGCCTACTGCATCGGCTTCGTCGGCGGCGCCGGAAGCAGCTTGGTGCGAAGGATGATGCGAAGCTCGCGCTCCTCCATGCCCATCCGGCTCAATGATTCCTCGGCCGCGCGCGCGAGTTCCGGAGCGTCTGGCGGGAAGCGGCAGTCAGCCCAGCGGATCTACCCTCTTGTTCATGCGAGGCGGGCCCGGCTCACGGCCTAGCAGGGCAGATAATCGACCGCCTTGGATCACAACCCTAGATATCGCCGCGAAAGTGTCAGGATCCAGCGCACGAAGCGTCCCGAATCCGTAGGCGACGTCGTGGAGTCGGTCCTCGATCTGTATCCGGTTGCCGGGCTGCATCGCATCATGAAGATCCCGACGCCGCTGGCTGAGGCGGTATGGACGACCTTCGCCAAAGAGAAACCCGGCGGCTTGCGGCCGCCGGGTTTCTCTCATGCGTGGTGAGCGAGGCCGCTCCGGCCCTCAGGTGCTGAGCTGGTCGCGCAGCGGCAGTTCGCGCACCCGGCGTCCCGTCGCGGCGAAGACCGCGTTGGCGATGGCCGGAGCGACCGGGGGCACCCCCGGTTCACCGACGCCGCCGAGCGGGGCGCCGTAGTCGGTCGAGGGCAGGAGATGCACCCGCACCGCCTTCGGGGCGGCGTCGATGCGGACGACCTCGTAGCCGTCGTAGTTGCTCTGCTCGGCCCGGCCGTTCTTGAAGGTGATCTTCGAGGTGAGGGCGAGGCCCATCCCCATGACCACCGCGCCCTCCATCTGCGAGCGGACGCGTTCCGGGTTGACCTGCGGCCCGCAATCGACGGCGATGTCGATGGCGTGGACCTTCACCTGGCCCTTGTCGTCCACCTCCACCTCGGCGGCGACGGCGGTGTAGGTCACGAAGCTGTAATGGCCGGCGAGCCCCAAGCCCCTGCCCTTCTCCAGCTTGCGGCCCCACTTGGCGCCATCGGCCACCGCCTCGATGACGCGGCGCAGACGGCCGGTATCGACGGGGTAGCGCTTCGGATCCTCGCCGTAGTTCCAGACATCGCCGATCTCGGTCGGGTCGATCTTCCGGGCCGGGCCGATGAGCTCAAGGAGATAATCCTTGGGATCGCGGCCCGCCGCATGGGCGAGTTCGGCCACGAAGGACTGGATCGCGAAGGCGTGCGGGATGTTCGAGACCGAGCGGAACCAGCCGATCCGGGTATGGGCGGCGGCTTCCGGGTTCTCGAACCGCAGGTTCTTCAGGGCCAGCGGATTGTTGACGAGGCCCATGCCCAGCTCGAACGGCAGCTCGTGCTTGGGGTCGGGCGCGAAGATCGAGCCGATCGTCGGCGCCACCGAGCGGTGGAGCCACGCCACCGGCATGCCCTTGTCGTCGACGCCCGCCTCGATCCGCTCCACCGAGATGGTGTGATAGTAGCTGTGCTGGATGTCGTCCTCGCGGGTCCAGACCAGCTTGACCGGCTGGCCGTCCACGGCCTGCGAGCAGAGCGCCGCCTCGACCACGTAATCGGGCTTCGACTTGCGGCCGAAGCCGCCGCCGAGCAGCGTCACGTTCACCCGCACCTTGTCGGCGGGGAGGTTGAGGCGCTTCACGACGCGGTCATGGGCCGCCTGCGGACCCTGGGTGCAGGCCCAGACCTCGCACGCACCGTCCTTGATGCGCGCGACCGCGGCCGGGGGCTCCATCGGCGCCTGGGCGAGATGGGGCACGAAATACTCGGCCTCGAACTTCGACTTGGCGCCCTTCATCGCCGCATCGACATCGCCGGCGACGCGCACGACCTTGCCCGGCTTGCGCGCGGCCGCCTCCAGCTCCTTGCGGAAGGCGGTGGTGTCGTAGCCGGCGTTCGGACCGTCGTCCCAGGTGACCTTCAGGGCCTCGCGGCCCTTCATCGCCGCCCAGGTGTTCTTGGCGATCACCGCGATGCCGCCGAGCGGCATGAACTCGGACGGGATCTCGCCACCCTCGATTTTCACGGTCTTGACGACGCCCGGGACCTTGAGGGTTTCGGAATCGTCGAAGGAGACAACCTTACCCCCGTAGACCGCCGGGCGCGCGACGACGGCGTAGAGCATCCCGTCGAGCTTCACGTCGAGGGCGTAGATCGCCTTGCCGGTGGTGATGTCGCGGTTGTCGATCAGGCCGATCTTGCCCTTGCCGATATAGCGGAAGGCCTCCGGCTTCTTGAGCTGCACGCTCTCACGGGCCGGCACCGGCAGCTTGGCCGCAGCCTCGGCCACCTCGCCGTAGCCGAGCCTGCGGCCGGATTTGGCGTGGGTGAGCACGTGGTTCTCGGCCTTCACCTCGCCGGCCGGCACGTTCCATTGCTGGGCGGCGGCCTGGATCAGCATCAGCCGCGCGGCGGCGCCGGCATGGCGGAAATGCTGGAAGAAGTGACGGAGCGAACGGGAGCCGTCGGTGTCCTGATTGCCGAAATGCGTCTCCTCACCCCAGGCCTGGACCACCTTCACCTTCGACCAATCGGCCTCCAGCTCGTCGGCGACGGTGAAGGCGATCGAGGTGCGAACGCCCTGGCCCATCTCGGAGCGGTGATTGATGACGGTGACGGTGCCGTCCTTGGCGATCGAGACGAAGATCTTCGGGTCGTCACGCCAGCCATTGGGCATGCCGTCGGCGCCGAATTTCTTGGCCTTCTGCTCCTCGGTCTGGCCCTCGTCGGCTTTCGCTCGATCGGTCAGCGAGAGGGCGAGCACGAGTGCGCCCATGCCGCCGAGGATGCCGCGGCGGCTGACATTGTCGATGCGGACCGGGCCGGCCGCGTTCTGGGAGGCGGCGAGTTCCGCCATGAGCTTCGCTTCGTGGATCACAGGCGGTCTCCCTTCGAGGCGGGGGCCGTCTGGCCGGCGGCCTGATGGATCGCGGCGCGGATGCGCGGATAGGTACCGCAGCGGCAGATGTTGCCGCTCATGTTCTCGTCGATCTGCTGGTCGGTCGGCTTCGGGCTGTCCTTGAGGAGCGAGGCCGCCTGCATGATCTGGCCTGTCTGGCAGTAGCCGCACTGGGCGACGTTCAACTCGCGCCACGCGACCTGGACCGGATGGTTGCCGTCGGGGGAGAGCCCCTCGATGGTCGTGATCTCCTGGCCTTCCGCCGCCGAAACCGGGGTGATGCAGGAACGGGCGGCGGTGCCGCCGAGATGGATCGTGCAGGCACCGCACTGGGCGATACCGCATCCGAACTTGGTGCCGGTGAGGCCGAGCTCGTCACGCAGGTACCAGAGTAGCGGCATGTCGGGATCGCCGTCGAAGCTGCGTTCGGCTCCGTTGACCGTGAGTTTTATCATCGCTGCCATCTGCCGTTTCAGGATGAGGTCCACGCGAGCGGATGGAAGGTCCGCCCGGCGGCCAGATCGATCTGCCCTTCCCCATGGATGCCGTGCCGGGACCGGTCCGAAGCCCGCGCGGCGGGTGGATCGATGCCGAGGCGGCCGGTTTCCGGCTCGTGCCGTCCGGCTCTTGGTTCGTGCTGTCGTCGCTTGCGAGGGCGGCGAAGCCGATCCGCCGCGACAATGCGGAGGCCGCAGGACGGCCTCAACTGCATTTCTTATCTGGAATTAATCAGAAGTGGGATGCTCTGGCAATTGGACGGTCCGGTTGCAATCCGGTTGCATTGCAGTGCAGCGCGTCGCAACGCGGGCATTTGAGGCGGAGAAATAAAGCCTGAGGGATGGTCTGTGCGGTCCCGCACATGATTGGCGCACAAGGCTCGGCGGCCGTTCGAAGGCCGCTACCTCCGACCGGGCCGAGGGGTGGAGACGGCGCGGGCGTCTTCCGGCAGGCCGGCATACCATTCGGCATAGGGGGTGTGGGCGGCCATGCGCCGGTTGAGATCGGGAGCGCCGTCGTGCCACCAGACCGGGCCGCGCTCGCCGAGCCCGCGCTTGGCGGCATCGACCGCGGCGCGGGCCCTGGCGAGGGCCTTGGCGTCGCCGGACCCCTTGGCGGCGCGCACCGCTCGCCGGGCATCCATCAGGTCGTGGACGAGCCGATCCCGCCGCACCGGGTCGAGGTCGGGCCGCTGGCGCCGCCAGAGCCGGCCGCGCACGACGATGTAGCGGCCATCCGGCGTTTCCAGCACGGCCATCGCGGGCCCGTTCCGCTTCAGGCGAAATCGCCGATATCGTCGGCGACGGCGTCGGAGGCCGTCACCGAGGCGTGGCCCTCCCGCCAGAGGCGATGCGCCTCGGAATCCGGCGGATGGGGATTGTCCTCCGTCCCCTCGCTCCGCTCGGCGGCGTGCCGACCCTCGGCATAGGCGGCCTCCTCGGTTCGATCACGGTCCATGACGCGCCCTCACAGATGCTCATCCCGGATCTATGGGCCGGCGGCGTTTCGGCGAGGGCGGCGTGCCGAAACGGCGCGTTCCCGCCACGGACTTCGGGGTCGGCTCCCCTGTTCGGACGTGGTTCACATGGCGCAGGCTTAGGCTATGCCACGCCTTTCCCTGGTCTCCACAGCCATCCGGTACGGATACGACGGCGCGGCGAAGCGTTCGCGAGAGAGATTTCGCCGCCGACCCGGTCGGCAGGACATGACACAGCAAGCACGGCCCCGAGGACGCCCGATGAGTCGCCTGGACGAACTGAAGAACGATCCCGCCTTCCGCCAAGCCGCCCTCGCGGTGCGCGGCGCCGCCAGCACCCTGAGCGGCCGGGCGATGACCCACGAGGAGGCCGAGCTGCTGGTGAGCTTCGCCCTGGCCACCTACGCCAATGCCGGCGGCCTGTCGGAGCCGAGCCTGAGCCGCCTCGCCCGCTTCGCCGGCAAGGTCGAGCCCGATGCGAGCTTCGAGAGCCTGCTGAAGCACTGAGATCGCGACTCCGGGGCTCGCAAGGGTCGTCCCTTCGTCCGGCGTTCTTTGCGAGAAGCCTGCGGGTCGATGGATCCAAAGCCGGTTTGATCGAGGGGGTCTGGCCTGCACCTCCTCCTCATGCTGAGGTGCCGCGCGCAGGCGCGGCCTCGAAGCACCCCGGACCGCCGATCCCAAGCAACCGGCCTTCCAGGTGACACGTCGCGGGGTGCTTCGAGGCTGCTGGCGCAGCACCTCAGCATGAGGACGAGCGTGTTTGCTGGAATGCCCGTTCAGCCGAAGGCGCCGACCTCGTGCTGGATGATGCCCGAGATCTCGCGCACCCGCTCGAACATCCGGCGGATCGGTCCGAACAGGGTGTTGTGCTCGGTCTCGTAGGTGCCGACGTCGCGCGGGCCCGGCGGCTCGCCGAAATTGAGGCCGAGCGTCGGGTCGGGCGTGACCGGGAAGATCTCGTCGAGCAGCTTCAGGCAGCCGTCGATGTCGAGGCGCAGGAAGCGTTCGAGCAGCATCTCGCGGGTCAGCCCCGCCTGCGGCCGGAAGCCGGGGATATGCGCCGCCAGGAACCAGATCCGGTGGATCAGGGCGAGGCGGATCGCGTGCAGCAGGGCGAGCCGGGTCGACATGGCGGCGAGGTCGGGCGCCGCCGTCTGGAGAGAGAGCCCGTCCCGGGTGAGCCGTCCGAACAGGCGGCGCAGGTCGGGGGCGAGGTTCAGCCGCTCCAGGGCGGCGGCGATGGTGACGAGTTCGTCGCGCCGGGCGTCGCGCCGGGTGCGGCGGGCGCGCTCCAGCCACACCGCCGGGTCGAGGGTGTCGATATAGGCGCGCATCACGTCGAGATCGCCGACGCTGGCCGCGTGCTGCACGAGGCGGAAGGCGCGGGAGAACCGCACCGAATCCTGGCGCATCTGGCGGAACAGCTCCGGCGACCGGTGGGCGGCGCGGCCGACGCCGTGGAGCGAGTTGGCGAGATAGCCGAGCTGCTGCAGGATCGCGTTGTTGGGGATGGCCCGCATCTGGCGCGGATGGGTGATCGCGGCCGGCCCCCCGCCATCGGATTGACGCGCCACCGGCCGCGATCCGGTGCGGTCGATCAGGCTCGGGCCGAAGGTGCCGAGCAACGCCGCGTAGCCGCGGTCATCCACCAGGGCTTCCATGTCCTGGCGCACGACGCGAAAGAACTCGGCGGCGAAATCCGGCTCCTCGTAGATCGGGTCGTTCGCGGAGACGGCGGCCTTGCCGTCGTTGAGGGCGTAATCGGCGAAGGCGTCGTCCTCCGTCAGCGCGTCGGCGAAGACATGCTCGGCGATCCGCGCCACCGAGGCGCGGGCCAGTTCGGGCGAGCCGAACATCAGGTAGCCGTCCGAGCCCTGGAAGCTCGATTCGAGCCGTTCGCGGATGCCGGCGGCGGCGTTGCGGCGGCGGGAATCCTCCGGCGCGAGATAGGCGAGGCGGTCGCGCAGGGAGGTCGGATGGGCGCCCCGGCCGATCGACTCGCCGTGGGTGTCGAAGATCACCAGTTCGATGTCGGTCAGCCCGTTCTGCACCATCAACTCGGTGATGCGCAGGCGCAGGCGCTCGATCCAGAAGGTCGCCGCGAGCTGGCCGACATAGCGCCCGGAATCCGAGTAGCCGAACTGGACCGAGAGCCGGCCGAGACGCTTGAGATGGGCGCGCCAATGCGGGTTGCGCAGGGCGTCGTCCAGCACCCGGATGCCCTGTTCCAGCGCGCTCGCGGTTTCGAACAGCGGCGTGATCTCGAGCTTGTCGGAGATGCCGTAATGGCGCGCGAGCCAGAGGGCGGCGAGCAGGGTGTAGCCGGTCTCGGTCTCGGCGATCAGGAAGCGCACCGGATGGGTGCCGTCGACATGTTTGAGGATCTGGGTGATCGTCATCATCAACCGCGCGGCCGAGGCCCGCTCGGCGGCGAGCGCCCCGAAATCCACCGGCACCGGCCGCACGTCGTTGAGCAGGGTGTTGATCGCCGAGAGATGCGAGCGGCGCTGCGCGGCATCGGCCGGGTCGCCTTCGAGGTCGATGACCCGGCGCACCGCGTTGTGGATCTGGCTGGCGTTGAGCCGGAAATGCGGCAGGGCGTTCGACAGGCCGTGGGCCGCGACCCCTGAACGCAGCACGGCGATGGCGCGGCGCTCCTCGTCGGACCCTGCCGCGCCGATGGCGGCGGCGAGCCCGGCCAGGATCGGCCCGGCATCGGTCTGGGCGCGCTCCCGCTCGATGATGAGGGCCAGGGCGAAGCGGTGGACCGCCTCCAGGGACGGCTTGGTGCCGAGCAGCGGCGCTCCGGCGAGCTGCCGCTCCACCGCCTCCCGCGCCCCCGCCGTCAGTTCGCGCACGACGCGGGTCGCCGGGATATCGGGCAGGTCGCGCAGCAGACGGTCGAACTGCATCCGCTTCGAGATCAGCCGGTAGCGCATGGTGTCCCACCAGCCGATATCGGTGCGGCCGTCGGTGTCGCAGCCGACCCAGCTGGCGATGGCCAGCGGCTTGGGCACCAACTCGGTCCAGCGGTCGGGCCAGCGGGCGCGGGCGGCATCGAGGATCGCGCCGTTGAAGGCATCGATCGCCGCCCGGCCGTGATTGGCGGCGATGCAGGCCTGCTCGAACTCGTCGTCGAGGCTGATCTGCGGATCGGGCCGGGTGGAGCGGGCGGCGGCTTCGCCGAGGATCGGGGTGCGCTTGTCCGCATCGGCCAGCGAGGCGGCCCGCGCGATCAGCCCGGCCACGGCCTTGGGCATGCCGAAGGTCGGATGCGCCGTGAACACCGCCGCGAAGGCGGTCCGTCCGACGCGCTCGCGAAAGGTTTCGAAATCGCCCGAGCCCCGCGGCACCGCCGCCACCAGGCGGCCGGCAAGCTCGACCTCGGGACCCTCCGCCTCTCCGGCCCCGTCGCCGTCGAGGCCGACATAGGCCCGCAGCCGCTCGGCCCGCTCCGTCAGCGCCCGCCGCCGCAGGGTCGCGAGCAACGCGTCGAGGTCCGATTCGCCGATCTCGTCCCGGTCGAGCCGGCGGGTGATGGCCAGCGTCACCGCGAGCACGGGATTGCGGAACGGATCCTCGCTCGCCTGCTCGCGGGTACGCGCCACGAGGTCGAGCAACTCGGTTTCCAGGTCGCGGCCGGCCGGCTGCGGAGACGCCCCGCCGCCCGCCGCCGGGCGGTGCGGGATGCCGGAGGCGGAAGCCGGAGCGGAGCGGGGGTCTTCGAGGGGCATCGAGCGTTCCTGAACGTGAGCGGCCGGTGACCGTCGGACGGCAGTGTCGACGCGGTTCTCACCCTTCGGCCCGCGACGCAAGGACCGTTCCTCGCATGGAGGCCGTGATCTTGGAGCGGCCGCTTCCGGGCGGGCGCCGTCGCTTCTTTTTACGTCTCTCGGGACCGGCAGCCGCGCCCTATGCGATGTCCGCATCCGGGGAAGGTGCAACGGCGCGCGATCCGGTCTAGGGTCCACCCGACCATGGAAACCCTGGTGATCCTTGCCGCGGCGGCGGCCACCCTGCTCGCCTGCATCTTCGTGGCGACGCTCTCCAAGGGGCCGCGCCGTCCTCCCCTGCGCCTTCCCCGCGAGGAGGAATGGGACGACGACGCGGAGGCGGTCACCAAGGCCCTGACCCCGTCCCCGGTGAGCCCGATCGATCGCGGGGCACAGGTGCTCGATGCCCGCGTGATCGAGCATGAGGATCCCGGATCTCACGGGTCTAACCCCAGGCCATCCCGAACGTTCGATGCGGAAGAACTCGATCACCGGATGCTCGATCACCTCCTCGACCAGCAGAACCGCGAACTGAAACAGGCGGAGCGGCAGGATGGACCCCCGCTCTCCGAGCCGAAGGGCCGCCACGCCCGATGAGACGGATCGGCCTGATTGCGGCCGCCACGGCGGCCTGGATGGCGCTCGCGCCCGCCGCCCTCGGCCAGGACGAGACCGCCCCGGCCGAATCCGGAGCGTCCCCAGAGGCGCCCCGTGAGGCGGCCAAGGAAGCGCCCAAGCGCAAGCCGCGGCCAAAACCCCGCCCGAAGCCCCAGGCCAAGCCTGTGGAGAAACCTGTGGACAAGCCGATGGAGGCGCCGCCTCCGGCCGGAGCGGCGCCTCCATCGGCTTG
>NZ_NKUI01000274.1 GCF_014845115.1 Methylorubrum zatmanii
CCGCCGCTGCTTGGCCGCCGGCAAGGTCGACGGCGGCGGCCAAGCAGCGGCGGACGTCCTCGTCGTGGAGGGGGGCGCGCCGGGCCATCAGCGTGCGTCCCGAAGGGCTTCGCGTCCCCGCTCGTCCGTGGGCAGGCCGTAGCGCCGGGCGGCCACCCAGATCGTGCGGGCCTCGACGCCGAAGACTTGAGCGATCCGCTTAATGGAAACGTCGCTCATCGCCAGGGCCATCCGGAGCGCCGCCTCATTAGGCGCCTTGCCGTTCACCAGCTCGCGCAGCCCGAGCCGCCGGCACCGGTACCGCACCGCGTTCTCGCCGACGGCGTACCTGCGGGCGATGTCCGCGTACCCCTCGCCCTCGGCGAGGTGCTGCCGCAGCACCGCCGGCGACGCCCTAAACTCTCCCCTGCGTTCCATCTAACCCTCCTGTAAACACCTGTCATGACGTGATATCTAGTCCGTCACAGGCATACAGGTAGTGCGATTCGGTGCAGAACGCGAGGAGGGTTCTAATTTGTCCTTAGCGAGATACGAATCGGGGAGTCCCGATCGGGACTGCGGGGCCGAAACGGCAAGGGTGGTCCTGCGGGCCGGGACGACCGTCCGGCGGGTCGACGTCTGGGCCGGGACGCGGACGCAGACGGCGGAGCGCCTCGTCACCGGGCGCCCCTTCCCGAGCGAGACGCACTACCTCGATGCGGAGCGCACCCGGTGGCAGCCGGCCTTCACGCTCCCGGTCGGCGAGGTCGTGACAACGGCGCGCGGCCGCGAGCCGGCCGAGGGCACCCTGTTCCTCGTGGGGCCGGCTGGCCTGGAGCCGATCGGCTACGCCCACGCATGGGACCGCGTGGACCCGGCCGGGGCCGCCGAGCGCGCCCTCGACCGCGGGCACGCCGCCCGTGCCGACGCGGCGGGCCTACCGCGCGAGCTCACCCGATTCGTCGGGGCGCACGGGCTGCGCGACGGGGTCCACCGGGTCGGCGAAAGTGCCTATTTCGCAGAGCGTTGCACGGCCCGGCAGGCCTACTGGCGGAGGGCGACCCGGGCCGAGGTGGAGGCCCTGGGCGAGCCGGGCGCACGTGCGCAGGTGGATACTTGCATGTGACGCGAGCACACTTCTCGGTAGAGGGGCTGGCGCTGGGCCAAGCCCCCGCAGGGACCCCAGTCATGACCGCTCTCGCCCGAGTCCTCGCCGCCATCGCCAACGCCATGCGCGGGGCCTGGTCCTACCTCTCGGACGCCTTCGACGAGGCGATCGAGCCCGTCACCCGCCGCCTGCCCTGGCTGCGCGACCGCGCCCGCGCCGCCGGCCGCGCCGTCGACCGGGGCGTCGAGGTCGCCGCCGACGCGGCCGCGGTGACCGCCGAGGTCGCGCTCCGGGCCCCCGGCGCCGTCGCCCGCGAGGTCGGGTCGGTGATCGGCTCGATGCTGCCGGTTCCGCCGGTGACCGGCCGAGCCCTGGCCGAGGGCGCGGCGATCTCGGACGACGAGATCCAGAAGATGATGGACGCGGCCGGCGTCGGCGACGTCATCGTGCATCGGCCACACGTCGGCGCCGGGCACTTCCTGCAGCACGCCGTTGAGGCGTACCGCGACGGCGGCGAGAAGGCGCTCGCGCCGCACATCCGCTGGATTTCGGAGCCCGCAGCGGAATGGGTCCGCTCGCTCTCGCACACGCAGATCGAGGCCGCGCTCGCGATGGCGCCGGAGGCCCTGAAGCGCCACACGGCGCCCGAGAAGGCGTCGGACGTGTCCCCCCTTCTGCCGACCCTTCTGCCGGTCGGACCAGCGCCGACGGTCGACCCGACGCTGGTCACCGAGGAGATGAAGGCGGACATCCTCGCCAGCGCCAAGCGCAGCATGCGTGGCGAGCGCGAGGGCGTTGCGGAAATGATGAAGCGGGGGCCGGCCGCCAGCCCGACCCGCCCGGAGCCGCGGTTCGACGCGACCGCGGACGAAGCGATCCGGTACGCCCGAGGCTAACCGCCCGCGGGGAGCCTACTGACCCTCCACGGATTCCTGAAACGAGAAGGGCCCGCCGGTCATCCCGGCGGGCCCTTTGCTTTGCGCGGTGCCCGGTCAGGCGACGCCGCAGATCTCCTTGAGGCCGGCGGTCAGCGACCTCTCGGCGCGGAGAGCTTCGCGGAGCATCCGGATCTCCGCCTGCGCTCCCCGGGCCTCCTCCTCGGCGCGGGCGACCCGGGCCTCGGCGGCGGCGGCGCGGCGCAGGGCGGCGACCTGCCCAAGGCGGGCCTCGCGGAGGCGGAGGGCGACATCGGCGACGGCGTTCGTCTCGCGGCGCTGCTCCCGGCGGATGTCCGACATGGCGCGCTGGATGCCGACATGCAGACCGGCCCCCACGAGGCCGAGGCGGCTGCCGGCGTCGAGGCTGAGGTCGGTCGCGATGCCCATGGGGGTGTCTCCTGCGGTTGGCGTGAGCCCAGGAGAATCGACAAGGACTCCGCCGTCAACGTGCTGCCGTTCGGGAAGGTAAAGGCTTCCCTGGCCCCCGTGGGCGCACGTCAGCCTGACGTCGGCCCGACGTCGGCCCGTGTGCGCCCACCAACATAAGAAAAACATAAGAACGCTCAAGCGACTCTCGGGACTCAATAAAAGGCCGATTTTCGAGGTCCCGGCAAACTTCGTAAAATCGTTTCACCCGTTTTTGGGCGTTCCCAGGCCCATCCCGAGCAGGCCCCAAACCTGGCGTGATCGGCCCCGGGGCCGGCCCATCATCCTGTGGATAGAGGGCCGCCCTCATTGGGGAGCACGTGCGCAGTATTCGGAGCACGTGCTCCCCCTAGTTTTTCCTCGGATCCTCGATTCTTTCTAATGGAGTAACGCCAGGACAACCCTTCGGGATTTTAACGGCTCCCTATAGAAGGGGGCGCACGTGCTCCCTATGCTAGGGCCTGTCGTCACCTGAGCCAGTCGAGCGTTGCGGCGAGGCAGAGGACAGCGGCGAAGCTGACGGCGGTCTTCTCGTAGCGGGTGGCGACGGCGCGCCACTCTTTGAGGCGCGCCCATAACCGCTCGACGATGTTGCGGTTGTTGTAGGCCCAGTCCGGGCAGGCGAGTTGCTCTTCGTTGCGTTTGGTTGGGATCGCGGGACGCGCACCGGTGGTCCAGATGTGCTCGCGGAAGCCGTGGCTGGAATAGCCTCGGTCGCCCACGACCCACTTGGGCACGCCGGGCAATTGGTCGAGGAGCGGAATGGCGTGAGGCAGTTCGTGGGCCTGCCCCGGAGCGATGCGGAAGGCAACGGCGCGCCCTCGTCCGTCGGCGACCAAGCAAGCCTTGGTGCCATAGCCGCCACGAGAGCGGCCAAGTGCTTCACAAGCATCTCGCTCGGCCGCAGATCCCCCCTTTATGG
>NZ_NKUI01000275.1 GCF_014845115.1 Methylorubrum zatmanii
GCCGGCTGGATCCGGCGATTCCTTCGGGGCTGAATGGTGCGGGTAGAGGGAATCGAACCCCCACGCCTTTCGGCTGGCGATTTTGAGTCCGGTTGGTAGACGAAATGATGTCTATCGCCCCATGGGAGATCGACATCATCTTCAGAAATCTACCGCGTTTATGGCAGGATTTGACACGCTTTGTGTCATGTGCAGCCCTCGGTAGATTTTGTCTACCAAGGGCGGGGACAAGAAACTTCAGATTTCATCGGTGACGCCCACGGCAACTACGATCTGCAAGCCGAAGGCGAAAAAGTTGGGCGCGCCACCGGATCGATGCGCGCGCCCCAAGGAGGTTCCTGGTCTCAGGAAGGAACTGCGGTTTCCTTAGACGATCCGGGTACACAAGAGGGTGACACACCGGCCACAATCCACGAGAGGGAGGCCGTCATTTGATTGTCATGCTAGTCTAGGCCGTCGAAAGAACCCCGCGCCGCCGGGGCGGCCCAAGGGGCAACAGGTGCGATATGGCCTCGATTGAAGAACTGGCGAACACCCTGCGCGGCGTTGCCGCCAGCGGCATGAAACCCAAAGCCCTCCTCGCCGCCGTGCGTGAGAAGCACCCGGAGGCGACCAAGAAGGAAGTCGTCCGGGCCGCGTTCTACGCGCTGGCCGAGGGGCAGAGCGGCGACCATGCCGACCTGCACAGCTTCGCGTTGACGGAACGGGCCGTGGACGACGACGAGCCGGTGAAGTCGGTCAAGCTGCGCAAAAAGAAGAAAGACCGGAAGTCCGCCTCAGAGGGGCATGCCACCCACTAGGAGCGGCCCAGCGAGTGCAGTCAGGCGGAGCGGGCCAGCTTCTCCTGACGGCGCTCGACGCTTACCCGGACGAACCGACCGAACGGCGTGCTGCTGGTCCGGTGGTTGCGGGAAACCTCCTGCAAGACCGTTTCCAGCGCCACGATGCGCTCGCTGGGCTTGCGGTATGCCTGTTCCAACTCGTCCAGAGCGGCATCCACCCGGCCCGCAACAGTGCTGTCCGGCACGGCGGAGAGATGATCGACCTTGTGGAGACAACGGCTCACGGGCGTCATGGGCCGTTGTTCTAGGCACTGGTTTGAAACTGTCGAGTCTGGTTAGCCGACTTCATGGCACGAGCGTCATGCGGTAACCGCAAAGCTCGCCATGCCCCTACGCCAGCGACGTTTCGGTACTCGTCAAAGCCTCCTTGAGCATGGGAACAAGCCCGGCCGTCTTCATGAACTCGACGAACCTGACCACCATCTCCGGGGAGATCGTGTCGATGCTCTCTCCAGAGATGAGCAAGTTCGTCATCTTCGACGCCTCGGGCGGGTGGGTC
>NZ_NKUI01000276.1 GCF_014845115.1 Methylorubrum zatmanii
CGCAACGCCGCGAACTGCTCCCCGGACGCTGGCGGCCTGCTCCTGGGCGGAGGCGCGGATCTCGGCGGCGGCGGCGTTCAGGTCCGCGGTCGCCGCGCGGTTGGTGCGCGCAAGCTCTGACAATCCGGCCGTCATCCGGTTCAGTGTGGCCCCCAGGCGGCCGATCTCGTCCTGACCGGTGCGGTCGAGGCGTCCCGTCAGGTCGCCGGTGCCGATCCGTTCGACGAAGGCCAGCGCTCTGACGAGTGGCCGGGCGATGAGGCGCTCGATCGCGATTCCGATCCCGGTACAGAGCAGGAGCGTGACCAGGGTTCCGGCCCAGAGGGCGAGACTGGCATGGCGCTGCGCTTCCAGGAGCCGCACGTTCTGCGCCATCCGCGTCGTCTCCTGCGCATCCTCGATCGCGTCGAGCTTGTCGCGGAAGGTATCGAACAGCTGCTTGCCCCTGCCATCGGCCTCGATCCGGACGGCTTCGGGCCGGGTCGCCGGGGATGCCGCTTGGCGCAGCGCTGCCTCGCCGATCTCGGTCTGCCAAGTGCGCGCGGCCGTGACGGCATCGGACAGCAGGGCGGACATCGCGGCGGTGCCGCCGATCAGGGCGGTGAGCCGGTCGATCGTCCCGTCCAACGCCCGCCGCCCGAGCCGATAGGGTTCGAGGCTGCTGTCGCGGCCGGTGATCAGATAGCCGCGCAACCCCGTTTCCTGGTTGAGCATGGCGGATCGGAAGTCGCCGAGGGCTCGGATCGTCTGGCTGGAGCGCCCCCGCGCTTCGGTCGCTTCATCGAGTTGGTCGAGCGTGACGAAGGTGGCGGCGCTGCTCAGAACCGAGACAAGCGCGATGGTCGCGATGGCGCCGCCCAAGGAGCGGCTGAGGCCAGATGTGTTCGCCATGCAGGGCTCGTTCTCGCGCGCTATGCGAACGGCGCTGTGCGGCGCAAAGTGCGCGAGCGTCAAGCACTTCTTCTTTTTCTTTTCATCCCTCGGCCATCGAGCTCTTCGGCCAGCCATAGTGCTTGGCATGTACGGTGACCGAACGAGTGGGGCGGCCTTCCGATCTTGGGGCCTCCAGCGCGATAGGCTGCACGGATCATCGTGGCGCTGCCATCGCCGTGGGGCAGCCGGGCGGGCGCCGGAAGAGGCGGCGCGCTGCGCGGCCGGGACTCAGACATAGTGGCGGTAAGCGACGGACCGGGCCGTCTCGTCGCGATCGCCATCCAGGTCCGGGCTCGCCGCTTGCCCGGCCGAGAGGCCGATGACCGAGGCCACGGCGATCAGTGTCGGCGCGCGGCGGGCGACACGAACGACCGCGGATGCGATTCTGCCTCCGAATCGGGCCAGGATGGTCATGCGCACGATCTCCGCTGAGGCGCCCTCTCCCGGCTCGGGAGTGGTCGGGCGCGGATGGACGCTCCAGAGCCGGCCCCGGAAACGCGGGCCGAGGCCGGTTCCCGCACCAGAATGCGCCCACGATGCTGCGGTATTGTGTCTGCGGATGGGCGGCGGCGCCTCTCCCCCGATGGGGCACTCGGGCGACGGAGGCGGGTTCCGCCCAAAGGCGTTATGCGATCTGCAATAGCTTGCCAAAACATCCCGTCAAAAATTGCCTGATCTTCATGTAAGCCGTTGAATGGCAAGGAATTTGTTGCTTGGCGGTCACTGGCCGGCGAAATGCGCCGCCCTGCCGGCTCGGATTGAATTAAACCCAGCCGTGACGCGTTGTGCTGGTCCCGGCGATCAAGCACAGAATTGGCCCCCTGCCTCTCGGGGCGGCAAAAAACACCAACGCGGGTCTGAAAATTCGATGAGAGCGCTTCGTCGCAGCCTGATTGCTTCGGTCGCCCTTCTGCCCGGCAGCGCCCTCGCTCAAGAGGCTGTCAGCCTGAGCGAAATCAGCGTCGTTGCGACCACGCCGGTGGGCGCGGCCGGCTCGGGCGCTGGCCGGCTGGCGGCCCCGGCGGGCGAGACCGTCGCAGTTCCGCGGCTGCGCGGCGGCGAGCAACCGCTCTACAAGATTCCGAGCACCGTCGAGACCGTGACCGCGGCCGATCTCGACATCGACCGGGGCACCTTCAACGCCGTCGCGACCCTGGCCCGGCGCACGCCGGGCCTCAATCTGAGCGACTCACAGGGCAATGCGAACCGCGTCGACGTCACCTATCGCGGCTTCACCGCCTCGCCGGTCCAGGGCGTGCCCCAGGGACTGGCGGTCTACCAGAACGGCGTGCGCATCAACGAGGCCTTCGGCGATGTCGTCAATTTCGACCTGATCCCGCCGATCGCGATCCAGCGCATCGACGTCGTCACCGGCAACCCGGTCTTCGGCCTGAACGCGCTGGGCGGCGCGGTCAACATCCAGATGAAGAACGGCTTCACTTGGCAGGGCACGGAGATCACCGCGCTGGGCGGCTCCGACGGGCGTATCGCCGGCTCGCTTCAATACGGCAAGATGATCGGCCCCTGGAGCTTCTACTTCGCGGGTGACGGCCTCAACGACCGCGGCTGGCGCTTCCAGTCGCCGAGCACGATCGGGCGCATCTACAGCGATCTCGGCTACCGCACGCCGGATTCCGAGTTCCACCTGATCGGGCAATTCGCGCGCACGTTCTTCGGTGCCGCTGCCGCGACGCCGGTCGACTTCACCCATGTCGATGAGCGCGCCATCTTCACCTATCCGCAGACGACGACGCAGCAGGTCGGCACGCTGCAGGTGACGGGCCGCGTCGACATCTCGCCGACCTGGGATCTCGCCGGCAACGCCTATTTCCGCCGCTACAGCAACCAATATGTCGACGGGAACGACGGCGACTTCGAGAATTGCAGCAGCCGTTCGAGCTTCCGCGGTCGACTCTGCTTCGAGGATGACGGCTTCTCGCCGGCCGCCGGCCAATCGCAGCTCGACTTCCGCAATCAGTTCCTGATCCTCGGACGCGGCGTCAACGCCCCTGGCATCCCGTTCACGGGCGGCGTGCCCTACGGCACCCTCGATGTGACTAAGACCGAGGCGACGGGCTATGGCGGCTCGCTCCAGGCGGCCAACCGCGACCGCGTCTTCGACCACGGCAACAGCTTCGTGGTGGGCGGCAGCATCGATGTCGCCGATTACAGCTTCAAATCGTCGAGCACGCTCGGGGTCATCAACCCCGATCTCTCGGTCACGACCGACCCGAACAATCCCTTCTACGGGACCATTCCCGGTCTCGGCACGCAGCAAATCCGCACCGCCGGGGCGCTGGGCATCGCACCGAGCCAGGTGATCGGCTCCAACCTCTATATGGGCCTCTATGCGAGCGACACCTTCGACGTGACCGATCGGCTCTCGCTGACCGCCGGGGCCCGTCTGAACTTCGCCCGTATCACCACCCAGGATCTCACCGGCTTCTCGCCGGACGTGACGGGCACCCACTACTTCACCAAGGTGAACCCGGTCGCGGGCCTGACCTACCGCTTCACCCCCGAGCTGTCGCTCTATGGCGGCTACTCGGAATCGAACCGGGCGCCGACCCCGCTGGAGCTCGCCTGCGCCAACCCGGACCGGCCCTGCCTCCTGCCCAACTCGCTCGTGGCCGATCCGCCGCTCAAGCAGGTCACGGCGCAGACCTACGAGGTCGGCTTCCGCGGGGCCGTGCCGAATTTCTACGAGGGCGGCCTGCTCAGCTACAAGCTCGGCGCCTTCCGCACCGACCTGACCAACGACATCATCCAGCTCGCCACGCCGGGCAACGCGGCGCGCGGCTACTACGTCAACGTCCCGGCGACGCGTCGCCAGGGCATCGAGGTGGCGGCGGAATATACCCGCGGCGACCTCTCGCTCTACGCGAACTACGCCCTCATCGACGCGACCTACCGCTTCAACGGCACCTTGTCCTCGCCCAACAATCCGCTTTCGGACGACGGCGCGATCACGGTCACGCCGGGCAACAAGGTGCCGCTGGTTCCCGAGCACCAGATCAAGGCCGGCTTCGACTACCTGCTCCTGCCGGGCTGGCGCCTCGGGATGAACGTTCAGGCCTTCTCCTCGTCCTACTACCGCGGCGACGACTCGAACCTGAACCGGAAGCTGCCGGCCTATTACGTCCTCAATCTGAACACGAGCTATCAGGTCAACAAGAACCTCGAGGTGTTTGGTCTGATCACGAACCTGACCAACAACCGGTATGCCAATTTCGGCACCTTCTTCGAGCCCGGCTTGGTGGCGAACCGCTATCCGGTCACCGATGTGCGCACCACGACCCTGGCGCAGCCGCTCTCGATCTATGGCGGCATCCGCTACGTGTTCGATGCCGAGGTCGTGCCGGCACCGGTGGAGCCGCTGGTCCGCAAGTTCTGAGGATGAGGGTCTGCCGCGTGACGTGGTCCGCGGCGGACTCGGTCAGCGTTGATACTCATCATTCGGTATTCAGTGCGGGGGGGCCGAATGGCAATTTGGCTTCCTCGTCGCGGGAACCCGACGCGAACCGTCGAGACTTGCAAAACTAAGTGCAGAGTTGGCTGCTTGCCAGAAAATCCCGTAAATCACAGGATATTTTGGCATGTTGCGCAACAATCACAATGAATGAATTCAATGAAATTAAGGACGATAATGCTGTATTTGCAGTGAAGCGCGGCATTCATCCGCTTTCGTTCTGTCTGATTTTTCATTATTACTTATTTATCTGGAGGCCGTTCTAGCCGTACGGATGGCTTGCTGCTTGAAAGCCTTCCGGGGCGGCGCCGTTCGTCTGGTGCCAATCCTGTCTTCGGGGTCGTATCGGAGTTGCGCCGAGTTCGAATTGATTAGGCGTTTCTCTCAAGAATGTTATCGCCTTGGTCTAGGGAGTTTTAAGCAATGGCGACGCCAATTACGTTCAACAATACAGTATTCCAGGCTGGCTATGCCGGTACCGATGATGGCGGGCCCAGTGCGAGCTTCGGCATCGACGATCTGACCACAAGTGCGATTCAGGTGAGTGGAACTGTAACCGCTGTTGGTAGTCCGGTCACCGTGACGGGAATGCTTCCTGGTGACACGGCGTCGCAGGTGCGGACGTTCTACGCAACGCAGTATGACAACGCGAACCAGATCGAGTTTAACGATAGCTTAGGGCCGACATATAGCAGGTCCAACGTTCGGCTGGTTCTGTCAAACACGCCCCTCCCAACAACTTCTCCCCGCTTTACCTCCGACGGCGATACGAGTCTCAATTCCTACAACGCGCCTGTCTGCTTCGTCACCGGCACGAAGATCCGCACCGAGCGCGGTGAGATCGCGGTCGAGGATCTCAAGGTCGGTGACGTTGCCGTCACCGCCTCCGGCGCCCTGCGTCCCATCACCTGGATCGGCCACCGCGAGATCGTGGCGGAAGCCGG
>NZ_NKUI01000277.1 GCF_014845115.1 Methylorubrum zatmanii
CCGCGCGCGAAAGGTGGCGAGTCAGATGTGTTGTACGGCGTTGGACATAATCCCAGGACGAAGCGTCGCTGCCAACGGAGGTCTCCGCATGCCGCGCCTCTTCTCCGACGGTCACAATGCCGGTGCGGCGGAACGAGAGGCGTTGGAACAGTGGCTGACATCATGATTTTGCGGATCTGCAAAAGCTCGAGTCTCGGCTCGCGCAGGAACACTGCCAGCGTGAAGCA
Source organism: Methylorubrum zatmanii (assembly GCF_014845115.1). GTDB lineage: Bacteria > Pseudomonadota > Alphaproteobacteria > Rhizobiales > Beijerinckiaceae > Methylobacterium > Methylobacterium zatmanii. The sequence continues at coordinate 228 of NZ_NKUI01000277.1, forward strand.
ACATTCAGCCTTCTCATGATTTACAAAACAAATCCGCGCTCCGGTGATCGAGGAATTTGAGCGATGCTGTGCAATGTAATTGAATATTTCATTGACGGCGCATTGAAGTCATGTCCGAACAAAGTCGCCATCAGCGATGGCGGGACAGAGATCACTTTTTCAGAATTGGAAAAAAAGGCAAAAGATCTCGCGGAGGCTCTCATCGGTCGTGTCGATGTCGTGAGAGAGCCGATTGCGGTCTATATTCCTAAATCTGCCGCTGTGATCGTTGCTGATTTGGCGATTATGTATACTGGCAATATATTTATGAATTTAGATACGGAAATTCCCTTAAAGAGATTGGGGAGCATACTGAATCATATCGAGCCGAAGCTCATTATTACATTGAGAGATCGGGTAGACACCGTTCTCGACGCGGTGGACGGAGTCGACCGCAATCAAATTATCGTTCTGGAAGAGCTTGCGGAGGCGGAGCGTCATTCGGTTGCGACAGTATCGAATGACCGTTATCGGAATCTCATCGATACCGATCCATTTTGCATCATCAATACGTCTGGATCGACGGGTGTTCCAAAAGGGGTTGTCTTGAATCATCGCGGCGTGATCGATTTCGCGGATTGGGCTTTCGCGGAATTCTACCTTGAAGAAGATACTATTGTCGGTAATCTCTCGCCGTTTTATTTCGATTTATACATATTCGATCTGGTCTTGTGCCTGTCGAGGGGGGCAACTTTTGTCATCATTCCAGAGAAGTTGCCGATTTTTCCCGTCAGGCTGATGGAGTTTGTCGCGAGGGAAAAGATCAGCTTCCTGTTCTGGGTGCCATCCATCATGGTCAACATCGCGAATCTCGACCTTCTGGAAAAGGTACCTCTTCCCGCCTTGCAGACCGTATTTTTTGCTGGCGAAGTGTTTCCGACCCGTCATCTCAATCGGTGGCGGCGCGCGCTTCCCGGTGTCCGGTTCGTTAATTTATACGGACCCATCGAGATTCATATCGATTGTACTTTCTATGTCGTCGAAGGCGAGATCGCTGACGATCAGCCTTTGCCGATCGGATATCCGTGTCGCAACACCGACATCATGATTCTCAATGAGGCGGATCAGCTCTGTGCCCCCGGTGAACAGGGTGAACTCTGCGTGCGCGGCAGTTCGCTCAGCAACGGCTATTGGAACGACCCGGAAAAGACGGCGCGCGCGTTCGTACAGAATCCGCTCAACACGCGATATCCGGAACTGATCTACCGCACCGGCGATCTCGCCATGCGCGGGGCCGATGGGTTGATCTTCTTCGCCGGCCGTAAGGACTACCAGATCAAGCATATGGGCTATCGCATCGAGCTGCCGGAGATCGAGCATCAGGTCCTGGGTATTCCCGGCATCGCGAATGCCTGCGTGGTGTATGACCATCCCAAGAAGGCGATTACGCTCTTCTATCAACCGTCCGGCGCGGAGGTCGGTGCGGCAGCAATTCGCAAGGCACTTTCCACCGTACTTCCCAAATATATGCTGCCGACGGCCTACCATTCGATGGAGCGGCTTCCCATGAACCCGAACGGGAAGATCGATCGGAACGGCTTGGTGCTGTCGCTGGTGGAAGAGGAATGATCGGACTGGGCAGCCGGGGGCATCATGTTCTTCTTGGGAAGTGGATCCTTACTGTCGCAGGCTGTTCATCATACCTGCGCGGTTGGGATCAATATCGATCTCGT
>NZ_NKUI01000278.1 GCF_014845115.1 Methylorubrum zatmanii
GAACCGCCTCGCCGAGGGCAAGCTGCCGCTCTGCGCCGAGATGTGCTCGACCAAGGCCCTGCTGGCCGGTGACGGCGAGATGATCGCCGAGATCTACAAGCAGCGGGTGATCAAGCGCGGCTACGGCTCCGGCGCCTGGGGCTGGAAGACGGCCTACCGCGAGACCGTCGCGATCTGAGCCGATGCCGGCGCGGGCCTCCGGGCCCGCGCGATGTGACGAGCCTTCGAAAGGAACGCCGATGCGGCGGGCAACGACCTTCCTCAGCACCCTCCTTCTGGCGGTGACGCTCCTCGCTGTGCCTGGCGCCCTCAGTCCGGCCCAGGCGCAGAACCCGATCCAGGCCGACGGCCAGAACCCGATGGGCGCGCGGCCGACGGCGGATTCCGTCAACGAGGAGTTCCTGTTCAAGCAGGATTCCAAGATCCGGGGCCGGATCTCGATTCCCGACGGCAAGGCCGCCAACCTGATCCAGCCGCAGGGCCGCGAATATCAGAATTTCCGCGAGCGCTGGCTGCCCTGGATCGGAGCGCTGGTGATCCTCGGGATGCTGGCCGCGCTGGCTGCGTTCTTCCTGTTCCGCGGCCGGATCATGATGGAGCACAGCCAGGAATCGGGAAAGAAGCTGCTGCGCTTCAACGCCTTCGAGCGCTTCACCCACTGGATGACGGCGGTCTGCTTCATCATCCTGTCCCTGTCGGGTCTGAACTACATCTTCGGCAAGCGCCTGCTGATGCCGCTGATCGGTCCCGAGGCCTTCGGCGCCCTGGCGCAATGGGCGAAGTACAGCCACGTCTACCTGGCTTGGCCGTTCATGCTCGGCGTCGCCTTCATGGTCATGCTCTGGATCAAGGACAACATCCCGAACCGGATCGACTGGGCCTGGATCAAGGCCGGCGGCGGCTTCATCGGCAGCAAGCATCCCCATGCCGGCCGCTTCAATGCCGGCCAGAAGGGCGTGTTCTGGATGGTCGCCGGCTTCGGCGCCGCCATGGCCGTCACCGGCCTGATGATGCTGTTCCCGTTCGCGCTCACCGACATCAACGGGATGCAGGTGATGCAGGTGATCCACTCGCTGATCGGCATCGTCTTCATCGCCGGCATCCTGGCCCACATCTATATCGGCACGCTCGGCATGGAGGGCGCCTACGACGCCATGGGCAGCGGCAAGGTCGATCTGGCCTGGGCCCGCGTCCACCACGACCTCTGGGTCGAGCAGGAGCAGGCGCGCACCGCCAGCGGGCCGCAGCTCAAGGGCCATCCGGCCCCGGCGGAGTGACGCGGCCCGAGACCGCCCCGGCGCGTTGCCCCGAGACGCTTCTCCCTCGCCGAACCGGCCCCCGGTCCGGCGGGGAGCCATAGACGGAAGACAGACGATGAAAGCCTTCCTCGCCGCCGTGATCGCCGCCATCGCCCTCGGGGTGCTGGCCATGTTCGCGCTCACGAGCAATCAGAAATTCGCCTACCAGGCCTTCGCCACGTCCGGCGCGCGGGTGTCGGAGCCCGGCACCAACCTCGTCGGCCCGCGCTGGAACGGCGATCCGGCCCCCGACGAGTTCGGATCGGAAGCCGAGCCCCACGGCAAGGCCGAGGGGACGGGCTCGCATCCGAAGCGCTCCTGAGCACCGATCCCCTGCTCGGCAACCGTCCCTTGTGCATCGCACCGGCTCCCCGATCGCGGACGAGGCACGAGATTCTTGTTTCCGCATCGTCTGTTCCCGAAAGCCGGAAACCACCTTTCGGGACGATGCGCTAGGAGCGAGCCCGATGAAGCATCCGTCCCTTGCCCGCCTGCTCGGAATCGGCCTCGCGCCCGTCCTTCTCGTCGGCGCCGCCGCGGCCCAGGAGGCGCCGGCCGCGCCCGGCAAGCCGGCCAATCTCTGCCAGGAACTCCTGGCCTTCGTGAAGCAGCCGGAGCCGGCCAAGCAGGCCGCCGCGACGCCGCCGCAACAGGCGACGGCGGTCTCGAACCCGTCCGGCAAGTCGGGAAGCGGCTCGCCCTCCTCCTCGGGCGGCGAACCGCAGCAGAAATCGAGTCTCAGCGGCCCGGTCCCCTCCGGCGAGACGGCGCCGAAGGCCCAGAAGAACGTCCTGGCTCAGGCCAATGCCGAGGCGAAAGTGCCCCCGGCGCCGGGCACACCCGGTGCGGGACCTCGACCGGACGCGGCGCTGGTCGGGAAGGTCGAGACCGCGGCGGCGGCGGACGATCAGACGGCCTGTCGCGCCGCAGCCCGCGAGATGCGGACGGCCGGCGTGGCGATGCCGCCGCCCCTTCTGGCCCTCGCCGCCCTCGACCCCCGCTTCTTCGGCAAGTAAGCGGGGGCAAGTAAGCGGGGCGGGGAACTGGGAGGCCGGGACCGGCCCTCGCCCGATGGCGGGGCGTGCTCTCCTCCCACGTGCATCGCTGCCCCCGAGCCTGTAAGCTTCCCGCTCGGTTCACGCAGCAGCCCTCGGGTGACGGCTCATGGGGCATACCGTGACAAGTTTGGAGACGGCCAGCGCGCGCTTGCTGACCGTCGCCTCCATCCAGGACATGGTGGCCGTCCTACGGGATACGGCGCGCGCGGTGGCCGGGGCGGACGGCATCGCCGTGGTTCTGCGCGAGGGAGACTTCTGCGCCTACGTGGCCGAAGATGCGATGATGCCCCTGTGGCGCGGCACCAAGTTCCGCCTCGAGGAATGCATCTCGGGATGGACGATGCTCAACGATCAGGCCGTGATCGTGCCCGATATCTGGAACGATCTGCGCGTCCCCGTCGCCGCCTACCAGACCAAATCGGTGCGAAGCCTCGTCATGACGCCGATCGGATCACCGGCACCGATCGCCGCGCTCGGCGCCTATTGGTGTGCCTGGGTCGAGCCCGATAAAAGCACGGTGCAACGATTGCAGGCCTTGGCCGATGCGGCTACGGCTGCGGTGACCCGTTTGCGGTCGGGACAGGCCGACCCGATCGCAAGCCTGCTCGGACGGGTGTAGGTGGATTTTCAGGCGGCCTGTTCCGTTCGCCGAACCTGCACACCCTGACGGATGTCGGCTGCACCGCCCAATCTCAAGTACCAGGACTCGAATGTTACGAAACCGCGTTCGACGGCCCTTCACCGTCGAAGCCAAGGCGAGCGGCCAAGCCCGCTCCATCACCATCCCCTCGAAGCAGCCGCGGGAGCCGCGCAAGCGGACCGGGCAGGACGAAGCCGCAGCGGCAGCCGCGCGGCTGTGGCCCTCCTTCGAGACCGCTCCCGCGAATTCCCCGTCCCCGGTCGAGACCGCCCCGGAACATCGCCGCATCCTGCCGAGCCTTCTCGTGGTGGAGGTCCAGGAGCCGGAACCTGAGCCGACCCCCGAGCCGGAAGAGCTGTTCCGTGTGCGCCGCCTCTCGGCCGTCGAACCGGCCGAGACCGCTCCGCGCCGCCGCGGCAGGCCCCGGAAGGAGGCCGCCCGACCCGACGCCACGGTCCAGCGCGACGCTGCGATGATCGAACCCGTCGAGCCGGAGCTGCCTCGGCCCGCGGCGGAGGCCGCTCCCCTCGTCCGGCATCGCCGCCCGGACAGGACCGGCAGCGAGACGCTGCGCCTAGGGGAGCGGTGGAAGCGGCGCCTGCCGCGGGTGTGCTGGTAGGCCCGCCGAGTTCGGGTGGTCCTACGGACGGGGCGGCTCCCCGTTTCGACAAAAGAGGGTTCTGTAATCGGGCCCCTGCCGTCAAGAGGGCCATCTCACCGCGTTTGCCGTAAGATCCGCGCCACCTCAAAATTTTTGTCGATTAGATCCAGAGGGCGCATCATGTTGATTGCTCGCAGTTCGTTGCGATGGAAGAAATACGCTCTTACATTAGCCTTCCTCTTGATTGGTGTATTGATTTCCTATAACGCGTATTTTTATTTATTAAAATCAATCAATGATCGCATCAGCAGATGTGACGACGAGTCTGCTGCTGAGTATATCCAAGAAAAAGACCAACGAATGCGTGAATGCAAGTAGAAAAGTCCGCAAAAGCCGAGCATTTGCATCCCCCCGTCGCTAAAGCGCGCTCGGCGGCCGGTTCACGTGCTTTTATCTCGTACCCACGGGGCTCTTGGCTTCTGTCCGTGGTCTGCACGATGACCGCCACATGATCGCGTTCCGATGAGAGGCGAGCCTATATGCGGCAGCGGACTTGGCCAGAGGCCAGCACACCCGTTATTCCGGCTTCACCTCCCGCCCGTCCCCGTGAGGACGACCCTTCGAGGCTAGGTGCGCCCAGCCTCGATCCCTGTGATCGGTGAGATGCCTACGCGGCTGTCGTGGCTGGC
>NZ_NKUI01000279.1 GCF_014845115.1 Methylorubrum zatmanii
GACCGTGAGCGCGATGCGCGCGGTCGAACCCCCTTGCGCCCGGCGACGCTGGGACGCCGCGCTCCGGGGCGATCCGGTCGCGACCACGCGCATCGCGCTCACGGTCCTGCGCCTGGAAGGGGTGAGCGGACCGGCGGCCGACACCGTCGCGAGCGCCCTGCTGCTGCGTGCCTTGTGCGGTGATCGAACCGCCCCGGTCGTCCTCGCAAGCGCGCTGAGGCGATTGGCGCGCCGACGTCCGGACGAGCGTCACCTGGTCGAACTCGCCGCGCGGTGGGCGGCCTGGGTGCCGCGCGTCCCGCCGGCGCCGCGGCCGTGACCGACCGGGACCGGTTCGCCCCGGCGCCGGCCGAGAACCCCTGCCCCGCATCCCAATCGCCCAAGGACGGCACCCATGCGCATCTGGATCCTGTCGGACCTCCACCAAGGAGTGGGAGGGCCACCGTGGAACCCGGCCCGTATCCCCGAAGCCGACGTGGTGGTCGTCGCGGGCGACGTCTGCGAGGGGCTGGGCGCCGCGGTGGACTGGGCGGCCGAAGCGCTCGGACGCCACATGCCGGTCGTGATGGTCGCCGGCAACCACGAGTTTTACCGCCGCATCCACGGCGAGGAACTCGCGCTGGGCCGTGCCGCCGCGCAAGCCGCCGGCATTCACCTGTTGGAGGACGAGGCGGTCGCGCTCGGCGGCGTCCGGTTCTGCGGGGCCACCCTCTGGACCGACTATGCGCTCGATGGCCTTGAACGGCGGCGGGCGGCGATGGACGCCGCCGGCCGTGGCCTCAACGACCACCGGCGCATCCGCTGGGGCCACGCGCGGCGGCCCTTCCGCCCGGAGGAGGCGCTCGGCCTGCACGAGGCCTCGCGCGCCTTCCTGGACGCCGTCCTCCGGGAGACCCCCGGCGGGTTGCCCCAGGTGGTGGTCACGCACCACGGCCCGGCACCGGCCTCCGTCGCGCCGGTCTTCGCCGGCGACCCGCTGAACCCGGCCTTCGTCTCCGATCTCGGGCCGATGATCGAGGACCGGCGCCCCGCCCTCTGGGTTCACGGTCACGTCCACGCCAGCCTCGACTACGTGCACGCCGCCACACGGGTGATCTGCAACCCCCGCGGGTACGGCTCCGAGAACCCGGCCTTCCGCGCGGATCTCGTGGTGGAGGTCGGCGCGTGAGGACGCCTCCCGCATCGGGCGTCGCGGCAAACGGGGGACTTGGATGACCGCCTACCTTCCGGCCGACCTGCACGAGCAGGTCGCCGCCCTGCGCACGCTGCTCGGCCGCCTGGAGCGGGTCGTCGCGGGGGCGTCGCCGATCCGCAGGGAGCTCGCGTGGGCCCCCCTCGTCGAGGGCTGGGTGCCCGCCTCGCAGCCGCTTCCCGCCATCGTCGGCGTGATCGACGGGAGCGCCGTGCTCACGGGCCGGATGTGGGCGCTCGACCCGAACCTCAGATGGGCGCTGACGGAGGAGGGCTGGCTGCGCCTCGGCCAGCGCGGCGAAGCCTGACGCGTCGGACCACGAAGATGGAGGACGAATTTCCTTTGACCGGTCCTGTCGTACCCCCGAGCCTCGCGCGCAGGATCGTCCTGCGCCACCTGCCGCGCATCCTGCGTGCGGGCCTAGATCCCGACGGCTTGTACGGTCGGGTGCCGGTGATGCTGGCGCGCGACGCGGGGGCCGTCGACGCCGGCCTCGGCGAGGCGGTCCTGGCCTGGATCGCGCATGGACCGGCGCGGGACATCCACGACGACCTTCCGGAGATGGCCGCCGGGACGGCGCCGCGGGGCCCCAGGGCCCTGCTCAGGCGCGTCCTGAGGTTGCGCTCTGACGGCCGCGATGAGCGGCCGTCAGAGGTCCATCCCTCGGAGGCCCGCACGCTCGTCGGCCTCCTCGACGGGTTCGCGGCCGCCCACGACTCCGTCACGGTCCGGGAGATCGCGGACGCGGTCCTCGTGTTGACCGCCTCGCCCGCCGACCGGTCGGCCGCGGCGCGCTTGGCCGCCTCGATATGGCGGGAGCTGCCGCGCATCGACGAGAGCGCGGCGATCCTCCGGCTCCTCGACATGGCGGAAGAGTTCGACGACGACGACGACAACTTCGTCTCGGCCGAGGCGGGCCGGCACGGACTCCTGCCCTTGCCCATGCCCGAGGACGCCCGGGCCGAGGTTCTGCGCCGGGCGTGGGTCGAGGCCATCGACGCGGCCATCGCGGACCTGCGGGTGCAGGCCCGCGCCCTGGCGCTCGGCCTGTCCGCGCTCGCCGTCGGCGAGACCGAGCGCTACTACGGGACTGAGGGGATCGGGAGCGCGGCGCTCCGGTTCGGCGAGGCGGCGCTCGGACCCGTCGAGCGGCGCGCCCGCGCCGCCGAGCGCAGGCGCGCCGAGCTGGCCGCCGCGCGCAAGACCGCCGAGATGCCCGGGAGCGCCGCGCCCGCGCCGGCGGACGAGCCCGACGCGGGCGTGCCCGAGGGACACGTCCTGGTCTGTCCGGCCATCGGCGCCACCGGCTCCGGCAAGGGCCGCGACGTGACCAAGGGGTACGAGAAGTCCATCGCCAAGCCCCTCCCGTTGGTCCCGACGCCCGATCTCGTGCGCGTCCGGCGCCGGCTGCTCTACGAGTTCCCCCAGGCGGGCGGGGCCGTCGATTTCGTCCTATGCGATCTGGTGGGCAAGCCGTTCGTCCGCCTCGGCCACCTCCTCATCGTGGGCCCGCCCGGCAGCGGGAAGTCGCGCTTCGTCCGCCGGTTGGGCGAGGAGCTCGGGACCGGGGTCTTCCGGGTCGACGGCTCGAACGACGCCGGGGCGAGCTTCGGCGGCACGGAGCGGCGGTGGTACTCCGCCGAGCCGGCGCGACCGTTCATGGCGGTGAACCGGTTCCTGCAAGCCAACCCCCTCGTCCTGGTGGACGAGGTGGACAAGGCACCGACCCGCAGCGACTACGGACGGCTCTGGGATGGCATGATTTCCTTCCTAGAGCCCGAGACCGCCGCACGGTTCCCCGACCCCTGCGTGCAGGCGGAGCTCGACCTCTCCTGGGTCTCCGTGGTGGCGACGGCGAACGTGGACTGGAACTTGCCGGCGCCCCTGCTCGACAGGCTGAGGCGGATCGAGTTCCCGCATCCAGGTCCCGAGCATCTTGAGGCGCTGCTCCCCGCCCTGCTCGCCCAGGCCGCGGCCGAGCGCGGGACCGACCCGCGCTGGGTCCAGGGGCTGACGGGCGAGGAGGTGAGGGTCCTCCGCAGGGCATGGCGGGGCGGTTCGGTGCGCCGCCTCCGCCGGATGCTGGACGTCTTGCTGCGCCACCGGGAGCAGGCGGCCGTCAGGCACTGACCGCCACTCGCCCCACCCCACAGCGCGGCCGGCGCCCCTGCCCGCCGCTTCGCGACGGAGAACCCCGGACGTTGTCAGGCCGCATCCTGCCCGAACCGTATGTCCTGCCCCCGGTCTTCCGGCCCGGGCGCGCCCGCCGCAGCCTGGACGCGACCGCGGCCTCCAACGCGCGGACCCCCCTGCTTCCCGCCCGGTCGGAGGGGATGCGGCTCTGGATCATGTCCGACCTCGCCGTCCGCGACGGCGCGTTCGCCCTGCCGGATCCGCTTCCGGACCATGACGCCCTGCTGGTCGCCGGCGGGATCTCCGAGGGGCTGGTGGCCGCGGTCGAGTGGCTCGCCGGGGCGCTCGGCGACCGGAGGGCCGGCCGACCCGTGGTGCTGGTGCCGGGGATCAGCGAGTACCGCGGCGGCTTGCCTCCGCACGAGACCCTGCGGCTCGGGCGCGAGAGGGGGCGTGAACTCGGGATCACCGTGCTGATGGATGAGGCCGTCCGGCTCGACGACGGGCGGGGGGCTGCCGTCCACGTTGTGGGGGCGACGCTCTGGACCGACTGGGCGCTCGGCGGTGCGGCATACGCCGGCGGCGCGCGGGCGCGCGCGCGCAACATGTGGCGGGGCGGCGACAACATTTTGGCGGAGCGCGACCGGACCTGGGGCCCGTACGACGCGGCCGGTGCCCATGCCCGGTCACGCGCCTACATCGAGGACTTCCTCACGAGCGTCGTTATCCAGTCCAACGGCATCTCGGTCCCGCCATCATCGCTGGCCGCCGGGGTGCGTCCCGGCGACCGGGCCGTGGTCCTGACCCACCACGCGCCGTCGGCGCGTTCGCTGCATCCGGGCTGGCCGGAGTGGCAGTGCGAGGAGTGGGAGGCCACGACCTTCGCGTCCGACCTGGAGGACGTCCTCCGGGCATGGGGCGCGCCGGCGCTCTGGGTCCACGGCCGCGTGCCGGCGGCGGCGGACTATCACATCGGAAGGACCCGGGTGCTGGCCAATCCATGGCGGAGGCAGGGCAACCGGGCTTTCGACCCGGCGCTCGTCGTCTGCGTCTGAACCCTCTCCCCTCCGTTTTCCGCCCAGCGAGCCTGCGAGGGCTGCCGCGGACCACGGGAAGCCCCTTTGAGCCCCGCCTCCCGCAGCCCGCCGCGGCGCGAACCCGGAAAGGTCTCGACATGTCCCTCAACGCCATCGCGAACGTGACCGCGCGCCCCGGACTCCAGGCGCCGGGCGGCGCGGCCCGCCTCGCCGCGGGCGCGACGTTGCTCGACGGCCACGCCCCCGCGGCGCCTCAGAGACACCGTCCGGACCGGCCGGAGGCGCGGACCGGCGTCGCGGAGCCGGCCGGCCTCCACCAGGCGTTGCTCGTCCTCGATATCGAGACGGTGCCCGACGAGGAGCAGGTTCCGTCGGATTGGCCGTCCGAGAAATTTCCGAAGGCGGCCTGGCACAAGGTGGTCGCGGTCTCCTTCGTCGAGGCAGCCATCGCCCGCGACGCGGCGACCGGAACCGAGGCATACCAGATCCGGTCGTGCCGGAGCGGGGGCGAGCCTGGATGGGATGAGGAGCGCCTGCTGCGGGCCTTCTGGAAGTTCTTCGCGGCCGGCCGCTACAGGGTCGTCACCTGGAACGGCCGCAGCTTCGACCTCCCCACGCTCCTGCTGCGCTCGTTGATGCACGGTATCGCGGTGCCCTCCTGGTACAGGAGGGGGACCAAGTGGGACGGCTACGGCCACCGCTACGCCGTAGACTGGCACGCGGACCTGATGGAGGTCCTGGCCGAGTTCGGGGCCTGCGCGCGGCTGACCCTGGAGGAGGCCGCCGGGCTCCTGGCCCTGCCCGGGAAGCTGGGCGAGCACGGCTCGCAGGTCGCCGCCATGATCGCCCGCGGCGAGATCGGGCGCGTGCGGGCCTATTGCGAGACCGACTGCCTGAACCTCTTCGTGCTGTACCTGCGCTGGGCGCACCTCACCGGAAGGACCGGCCCGGAGGCCCACGACGCTGCCATCGACGGCCTGATCCGGTACCTGGAGTCCGAACGGGCGGCGCGCCCGCACCTCGGTGCCTTCGTGGACGCATGGCGGCGGGCGACCGAATCCCGGTCCGCCTTCGTCTCCCGGCCGCCGCAGGCTTGGCCCGCCGTGGCGGGCTGAGGTCGGCCGGCCTGGACGCTCCCGCGCACGACCGGGACGGGCTCGCCGGCGACGAGGGCTTGGTCGGCGGGGCCAACGACTGGGACCGGGCCGCCGCCGTGGGGAGCGCTGGCACCGCCGGCCTGTCCCGACGGACGTCCCCATCGCCGATGGGTCGCGGCGAGCACGGCCGTCGCACGCGCGCAGCCTTCCGTCGTCGAGGGTACGGGCGCGTCTATCGCGGGTGGGACACTTGCCCCGGCCGGATGGGCCGCGACGCCGGCGGATACCCGCGCCGTTTCAGCCGGCCGCACTCAGGTCCCTGGTCCTCCCGAGCACGCCGGCCATTGCCGGTGCGATATCCGTCGAGCGGGTGATCGAGGCCCCGCCCCCGGAAACCAGATCCAGGTCGTGACGCCGGCCGGGCGACGTGGGCTCGCTGATCAGGCGCCGGCACAGCAACTCAGCCAGCGACGGATCCTCGACGGCACAGACGATCTGCCGGCCCGATCGCTGCAGGGCTGAGAGCACCTCGACGAGGTGCAGGGCCCGGAAATCGTCGATGTGCTGGACCGGGTCGTCGAGCATGAGCGTCCGCCAGGTGCACCACGGTCGGGACAGGTGAACGGAGAGGAGGAAGGCCAGGCCGGCCGCACGCCTCTGCCCGCTGCTGAACACGAATTGCGGGTTCAGCCCGTTGCCGACCCTCAAGCTCAGGAAGCGCTTCACGTCGCCGCGTATGCCGTAATCGATGGTGCGCCACTCGGAGTGCGGGCGGAGCCGTTGATACAGCTCGTTCAGCAGCGGGCTGATGACCGCGAGGCGCTCGTCGATGATCTCGGCATTCGTCCTGCGGACGGTACGGTCCAGCGTCCGGGCGGCGGTCACGGCCGCGCGGGCCCGCGCGAGCCGGTCCGCCGCGGCGTCGGCTTCCACCCGGAGCGCTTCGAGATGCGCTTCTAGGTCCGTCACGCGTTCCACCGCCTGCGAGGCTTCCAAGGTGAGGATGCTCCGCTCCAGGTCGATCAACCGGCTCCGTTCGGCCTGCACGGCCGCGTCGAGGGCGCCGGCGTCGTGCGCGAGCTTCCCGTCCAGCGAGCGTCGCACGAGCTCGGCCGACAGCGCCTCTTCGCGGGCCGACAGCTCGGCCTCGGCGGACGCGAACCGGAGGACCGCCGCCTCGGTCTCCCGCAGGATCTCGGCCGCGGCCTCGTGCCGGGTCCGGGCCGCCGCGAGTTCGGCGCGCGCCTCCGGCACCCCCGAGCGCCGGGCGGCGAGCCGCTCGCGCGCAGCCGCGAGCCCCGTCTCGAATTCGGAGGCGCCTTGCGGCGCGCGACAGAGCGGGCAGCGGTCGTCATGAAGCCCGACCCGGCTGCCATGGTCGACCAGGATGGCCAGCGACGCGGCGAGCGCGTCGGTCTCCTGCTCCTTGTGAAGGCGCGCCTCGGCAGCCTCCAGCGCGTGGCGGGCCGCCCGGACCGCGGCCTCGGCCTCGGCCGCCGCCACCGCCGCCGCGTCCCGGCCCGCGCGGAAATCGGGGCCGGCGACCGTGTCGCGCAGCGCGGTCACCGCGCGAACCTCGTCCGCGACCCCACCCATCTCGCCGAGGCTCAGCCGGCGGCGGGCCAGCGCCTGCCGCGCCGCCGCGACCCGGCTGCCCAAGTCCTGGCCGCCGGCCGGCGTCAGTCCGTCCAGGCTGGACAGGGCGGCGGCGATGTCGCCGGCCTGCAGGGCGACGTCCCGGGTCTCCTCCAGATCGGTCAACGCCGCCGTCAGGCGCGCGCGCCTCCTCGTAGGCGTGCGCGGCCGTATTGTGCGCGCCCTCGGCGGAGGACATGACCTCGCGCGCCTTGGCGGCGTAATCCGGGCCTTCGATGGCGCCCAGCGCCGCCCGCACGAGCTCGAAGCGCTGCGTTTCCGTCAGGTCGAGGCTGAGCGCCGCGATCCATTCGTCGCGGATGATGGAGGTCCTGCAGACCTGCTGCAGCGCCCGCTCGGGCTTCGCGCCCGGGACGCAGAGCAGTGCCTCGATGCGGGCCGCGTCCCGGTCGGCGCCGGTCTCGCGCGAGCGCGTCACGGCAAAGCCGCTCCCGTCATCGGCACGGAACCCCACCGTGACGAAGTGCGCCTCCGGCTGCCCCTCGCCGCGCCACCAGACATAGTCGTCGAGGCTCTCCCTGGCCGCCTTGTCGACGAGGTACTTGTCGATCTGGCCCGTGAGCGCGAACTCGACCGCGTCGCACAGCGTGCTCTTCCCGACGCCGTTGCGTCCGCAGATGACGGTAAAGCCGGGGCCGAAATCCACGCGTTGGCGCTCCCGGAAGCCCCGGAAGCCGCACAGTTCGAGGTAGTCGAGCCTCATGGCGCATCCACCAGGATGCGCGCCACGTCGGAAGCGCTCGCGGCGCCCAGGAAGGCGGCCACCGCGGCGTCCGGAACGTCGCTCAACCGCGACCGCAGACGGGCGCGGTAGTCGGCGCCGCCGATCACGGGCGCGCTGAGAACCGGCAGGAGGGGCAACAACGTCCTTCGCAGGTCGGCCGCCGTGCGCAGGTCGCCGCGCGCGATCTTGCGGGTCATGGAGAAGTTCTCCTCGATCCGCTCGATCTGCCGCGCGAGGCCGGGTTCGGCACCGCCGGCCAGGAACAAGGCGTAGACGTTCCAGGCCTTGGCGCCCGCGGACCGCAGCGAGGCCGCATGTCGGCCGAGCGTGGCCTGCTGGACCTGCCGCCAGTCGGCGAGCAGGCTCTCGCCGCTCCCGAAGACGTGCAGGAAGCCGGCGACGGACGCATTCTCGAAGCAGACGACCGGCACGCTGCCGCCCGGCCAGGTCCAAGTCTCGTAGCCGGCCGAGCGGAGCAGCACCTCGGATTGGGTCGCGATGTCCATCACACACCGAGCTCCTGGCGTGCCGCGGGAAGGTCGAGCCACGCCGCCGAAGCGCCCGGCCGGATGATGTCGCCCGGGCGCCCCTCCCGCACGAGGTTCACCGGCAGGCCGACGTCGACGGCGCCGGCGCAGACCACGACGTCGGCGACCTCGAACGGTGTCTCCCTGAACCGGTCCTGCGTCGTCTGGAGCAGCGTACCCGAACCGTTCACGACCCTGACCCGGCGGCCGGCGAGATCATAGCCGACGGAGGTCTGGACGGCGCCGGCACGGCGCAGCAACAGGTGCGCGTAGCCCAAGACTTCGGAAGGGCCGGGGTTCCGCAAGGTCGCGGCGGCGGTGGCCGGCACGCCTTCGGCGTCCCGACGAAGGCCGTAGAGGTCCTCGCTGCCCAGATCGGGGGGATCGAGCCAGGCCGATTCGCACGCCGCCCCCGTCTCCCTCTCCACCGCGGCGCGTCCGGCGTGCAGCACCTTGCGGAGGTAAGCCCGGGAGAACGCCCGGCGGAGTTCGTCGAGGACCTCGGCCCCCGAGCGCCTGACATGCGCGAAGCGGACGTTCCCCGAATTGGCCAACGTCCAGAGCTCGGGGGCCTTGGCCTGCAGGACGTCCTCGCCCGCGAGGTCGACCAGGGTCACCGACAGCGGCGCGACGCCCGTCATCGCCTCGGCGAGAACGGCATTGAGGTAGGACCAGTCCGACCAGAAGCCGACGACGAGCAGGTCCTTCTCGCGCAGGTTCGCCGCCATCCAGGTCTTGGTCTTGGCGATGCGCGCGGCGATCACGCCGTCCTCGGTGAGCTGCGACGCCGTCCAGACGGTGGCGCGCCGCTCGCGCACCGAGCAGCCATGGAACTTGAGCAAGGGCGCGTGCATGCGGGCCCGCACGGTGGCCTCGTCGCCGTCGAGCGAGGCGGCGAGGTCGAACCCGTAATCCTGTGCGCGGCGCTCGATCAGGTTGTCGTAGTTCGCCGATACGGCGCCGGCAGCCATGCGCGTGATCAGGAAGTCCGCCACCGCCGCGTGGCCGGCGTTCGGCGGCCTGACGAAACTCTCCCAGGGAACGAGGGCCTCGATGAAGACCGAGCCGAGGGTGTCGTCCCTCGCGAAGATCTCCGCCAAGGCTTCCAGGTCGCCGCGCAACCCCGGCGGGCACGCGGGGTCGATGCTCATGACATACCGGTCGTAGCAACTGGTGGCCACGGACCATGCCGACGGTAGGGAGCTCGGCGGCGCCATCGACAATCCGGCACCGCAGAGTATGACGAGGCGCCCCGCTTCCATGGAGGCGAGCAATCGCGCACGAACCGCCGCGTCCAACCCGTTCCTCCCTTGCCTCGCGAACCTTTACGGTGGCGTAGACCGAGATCACACTCAAGGCAAAGTAAGGCGACCCAGCTTCTCTCGCCCACGCCGCACGCGCATCGAACCGTCGGCCCAGAAAGTCGCGCCGGCGTAGGTTGCGCGCTGTCGTCTCGGCGACAAGGTTTCAGGCCGCCTGTTCCGGGCCGGGGCGGCTGATGGGTCTGGCGAGACAGGTCCGAGGCGCGGGCCCGCATGGCTTCTCTGGGCAAGGCCCGGCGGCTGTCCCGCCCTCAAGGCAGCGTCGGCTGCACCTCGCGCTGGACCTTGGCGGGCAAGCCGTACAACTCTCCCATCAGGGCGATGAACTCGCCCTAGCCACCGTAGCTGGGGTGGCGGACCCGCTCGGCCGTCATGCCCAAATCCGCCAGGGCCGCCTCAGCGTCCCTCGTGATAGCGACCATGGTGCGAGGGCGCGGTTCCGAGACCAGCCATTCGAGGAGGTGGGGGGAAGCCTGCCGTTCGAGACCGGCTGTGGCAGCGATTGGGAAGCGGGCCGCCGGAGGCGTGCGGGTGGAGCGGGAAGACATTCCAGAGGAAGACCGGGCGCCGCAGGTGCCGGAGGACCTGCCAGGTCACCGTCGCGGTGCGCTCGGCCACCGCCGGCCCCCGGGCGGCCCGTGAGAGCGGCAACTGCCCATGGAGGCCGGCATGGGCGGGGAGGTGAGCCTCGTCCGTGAGCGCCAGGCCAGTGCGCCGCCCGCCGCGATACCCGAGGTCGCGCGCTATCCAGATCGGATCGACGCCTCCCGCGAGGGCCGCCTCCGGAACGAGCCGCAGGTTCTCCCTCCGGATCTGCGGGGCGTCGGCCCCGTCGTGATCCGGACAGACCACGGCGTAGGGGTTGAACGCGTCACGGAAGCGAAGCGCCGCCAGGGCATCGATGAAGGCGGCCGGTGTCATGTCGGCAGGCTCGCGACCGCAGGCCGGGCCGGGGCTTCCTGGGACGACCGGCGACCGGCCTGCCTGACAGCTAGCCGCTTCGCCGACCGTTACCGCACCTGCGGCGGCTTCGTGATCCCGGCCGCTCAAGCCTTGTTCGTGAACCGCGCGGTGGCGGCCTTGCCGCCGACCTTGAGCGAAACCGTTGCCACGACCTGGCCACTCGCCGCGACGGGAAGCTTGCCCTGCACGCTGTTGGAGCCGGCCGGGCTGAGGTCGACCTTGTAGCTCTTGCCGCCGACGAGCACCGTTGCGGTGCCCGAGACCTGGGACGCCGGAACGGGCTTGCGCATCTCGTCCAGGACGTAGACGGTCACGTCGGTGTCCTTCACCACGAGTTCCAGCCAGAGCTCCTGGGCCTCCTGCACGAGGCCGCCGTGCGCGGCCTTGGGTGCCTCGCCATGGGCGAGGGCAGAACCGGATGCGAGGCTGAGGGCAAGAACCAACGGAATCGCGAAGAGCTTCATCGTGCTTTCCTCGTAACAAGCCAGAAATCGGTGGTAAACGCGTCTTCGGCGCGGTTTTCTAGGTTCCATGTCGCCCGAACAGGGAGGGGCGAAGACTGCTATCCCGTTCCACAACTGCCTCGAACAAGGCGTCGTAGGCCGTGGCCGCGCGCCGCGGGGAGAAGTCAGCCGCGCGCCGCCGGCGTCTCTCAGCGTCGCCCGGATCTTCCAAGACGGCTTCGATAGCCTCGGCCATCTTCGTGGCGTCGCCGACCGGAACGATAACCCCAAGCGCCGGGTCGAGCAGGATCTCGCGCGGCCCGTCGCAATCCGTCGCGACGACCGGCATGCCGTGGGCTAGGGCCTCAACCACGGCAAGACCGAAGGCCTCGACGCGTGAGGACAGAACGAGACAACTCGCCTCCGCAAAGGCCGGCCAGGGTTCCATGACGTAGCCGCGAAGCTCGACCCGGCCGGACAGGCCGAGGCGGTCGATCTCGGCTTCGAGACGCGCATACTCGACCCCCTCGCCGAGGATCACCAAGCGCGCGCTCGGTTGTCGTACCTTGGCGAAGGCGCGCAGGAGGGTCTGATGATCCTTCGCATGGTCCAGGCGACCCACGGAAAGGATGACCGGCACGGTCCGGTTGGGTGCCTTCTCCGCCACGCGATCAGAGAGGACCGGATTGTAGATCCGGCTCAAGCGGCTCGGATTGGCCGCAAGCCTCTCCTGCAGGTATCGGGCAAGCCCGTCCGAGACGGCGATTGTACGAGCGGCCATCCGGGTGAGAAGCGGCGTGGCGAGGTAGCCGATGCGGCTGAGAAGCCCACGCTCGTTCGCCGTATAGCCATGGTACGTGATGACGCTCCGGCGCAAGCGGCCGGCCAGGACCGCTGCCACCGTGTGCTTGAGGTTTGAGGAGGCCAGCGCGGAGATCGTGACGTCCGGCCGCTCGCGACGTATCAGCCCGGCAAGGCGCGCCGTTGAGCGTAGATGTCCGCCTCCTAACACGACAAGCCGAGCATCGGGGCTCAAATGAGCCATGTTTTCCCGGGCCTCGTAATCAACGGCCACAACTACTTCATGTCCGAACTTGCAGAATTCAGTGGCGAGGATTGCCCACACGCGTTCTGCTCCGCCGCCTGCGAGGGCGTGCACGTACATCAGAATTCTACGCGGAACAGGTCTCGGCCTGTCGGAAGCAGGTGGAGCATTCACAGGAAGTACCCTGCCTCGGCGCCGGCGTCGTACGGCTCCCGCTAATGGTTGTGCTTGTGGCGCGCGCCGCCGTCCGGCTGCGCTGTGCTGGAGGGGTTCTCCGCTGCCTTCGTGCCGTCCGTCCCGGCGGCGCCGTGGTTCATTCCGGCATGAGCGTCGCCTGCCTGTGCCTGCATCCACAGGTCGTTGTACTCGTCGTCGGTCATCTCCGGCAGCTTCCGCAGCAGCGCGACCGTCGCCCAAAGCATCTCGTCCCCGTCGCTCGCCATCGACGGCATGCCGCTCATCTTGATCCCGTTCTTCAGGATCCAGAACAGCTCGCCCGCACTGTAGCGCTTCGCGGCCTCCTTGAGATTCGGCGGCTCAGGATACATGCCCTCCGCGACCTCGTTGCGCTTGGTGCCCGGTCCGCCATGGCACGTGGCGCAATGCTCGGCGAAGTGCCCGACGGCCGGCACCAGCTTGGCTTGTTCGTCGTAGCCCGCCGGCGGCAGCAGGCCGGCCGCGTGGGCTCGGATCGAGCGCACCCGTGCCGTCTCCAACACCCACGAGGTCAGGGCCCAGTGCGGCTCCGTCGCGGCGACGTTGAAGACGCCAGCGTAGATCACGGCCGCGGCGGCGACCGTCGCCAGGATGCCGGCCGAGAGCAACGTGAGGAAGGCGATCTTGGCGGTTTGCATGGATGTGTCCTGAGTGACCGGTTCAGAGACGGGCCGCCCACGCGTCAGGTGCGGGGGGGCCGTCGGACGAACTGGGATGAGCGCTCTCGTCGGATCCGTCTTCTCACCGCGCCTTCTGGATGCGCGTGATGGCAAGCTGCCCGTTCACCCGGTCGGCGGAGAACCGGACCCGGTCCCCGGCCTTCACCCCCTTGAGGATGGCAGGGTCGGCAACCCGGTAGGCCATCGTCATGGCGTCCATGTCGATGTTCGGGATGCGCTCGTGGTCCAGCGTGACCTTGCCGGCGGCCTCGTCGACCTTCTGGACGGTCCCGCTCACCAGGGGCGTGTTGGCAGGGGGCTGGGCCGCGGCAGGCTTGGCGGGGGACGCCGGCGCGGGCGACGGCGACGCGGGCTGGGTCGAGCCGCCCGCCTGCGCCTTGCGGTCCAGCGGACCCTCGCCGGACGGCGTCTGGTTCGGCTGCGGCCGGTAGTCCGACTGCCGGCTCCGGACCTGCCATTCCTTGAGGGCGTCGATCTTCTGCTGCTGCTCGTCCTGGATCTTCTGCGCGGTCTCGCGCAGCTGCCGGTCGCCGCCGTAATCGAGCTGCGCCTTGGCGAGGAAGAGGGACTGCTCGTAGCTCGCGATCAGGAGCTCGGCGAAGTCCCGATCCGGGTCCCCGGTCAGCTTGAGGTTCTTGAACCGGTCCGCCATGACCTCGCGCACGCGCTCCAGAGCGGCCGGGGCACCCTTGGCGGGTTGGGCCCAGGCCCCGCCCGAGAGCGGGTTCGCAAGCGCCACGCTCATGGCGGCCGACAGCAATAGACGTCGCATGTGATTTCCTCCGCGGCATGGGGCCGCCGCGCGTGATCGGGCGTGCCCGCGCGGCGGGCCCGTTCGAGGCGCTACTTGGCTTTTTGGATCTGGGTGACGGTGTACTGGCCGCCGGCCTCGTCGACGTCGAACTCGACCTTGTCCCCGGACTTCAGGTCCTTGAGCATCGCCGGGTCCTTGACCTTGTAGGCCATGGTCATGGCGTCCATGTCGAGCTTCGGAATGCGCTCGTGGTCCAGCGTGACCTTGCCGGCGGCCGGGTCGACCTTCGTGACCGTGGCCTTGACCGATTGAGCCCAGGCCGGGCTCGCCAGAGCCAGCAGCGCGGCGAGGGCGAAGGGAGGTACCTTCCTCATCGTATTCTCCTGATGGTCGTTGTGCCGCTGCACGGGCACTTGTTGAGGGGCGATGGCGCCCGCGCAGCGGCTTTCGGGCGGACTAGGTCCACCCGAACCCGTCCGCCGGTGCCCGCCCGCATCGGGGCGTCGTTCCGGCGGAAGCTTGGAAGACATCCGGCATCGCCGGCTCAGTGGTTTCCGTGACCGCCCGGGTTGGAGGCCGTCCGGCGCTTGCGCGGGTCGACCACGCGCAGGTCGGTCTCGCGGGCTTTCCGGCCCTTGGGCGTGTCCGGCGCCCGCGTCGGCTCGGGCAGGGGCTCGCCGGTCCACTCGTAGGCCAGCGTGCCCTCTGGGTGCTGGTACCAGCCCGGATCCCTGTAATCGCCGGGCGCCACGTCGGGGCGGACCTTCAGCACGGTGAACATGCCGCCCATCTCGACCGATCCGAACGGGCCGGCGCCGGTCATCATCGGCAGCGTGTTCTCGGGCAGCGGCATCTCCATCTCGGCCATGGAGCCCATGCCGGTCGAGCCCATCGGCATGTAGCCGGGCGCGATCTTCTGGATGCGCTTCGCCGTGCTCTTCAGGTTCACGCCGATGTAGGTGCGCACCGAGTGGCCCATGGCATTCATGGTGTGGTGCGACTTGTGGCAGTGGACCGCCCAGTCCCCCAGGTTGTCGGCGTTGAACTCGATAGCCCGCATCTGGCCGACCGCGACGTCCGCAGAGACCTCGAACCACTGGCGCTCGGGCGGGATCCAGCCGCCGTCGGTGCCCGTGACCTTGAAGTCGACGCCGTGCACGTGGATCGGGTGGTTGGTCATGGTCAGGTTGCCGAAGCGCATCCGCACCTTGTCGCCCTGGCGCGCGACCATGGGTTCGATGCCCGGCCAGACCCGGCTGTTGAAGCACCACATGTTCATGTCGAGCATCGTGTTGACCTTGGGCACGTAGGACCCGGCCTCGATGTCGTAGGCGTTCAGGAGCCAGACGAAGTCGCGGTCGACCCGCCGCTCGGCGGGATCGCGCGGATGCACGACGAAGAAGCCCATCATGCCCATCGCCATCTGGACCATCTCGTCCGAGTGCGGGTGGTACATGAAGGTGCCCGAGCGCCTCAGGATGAACTCGTAGACGAAGGTCTTGCCCGGCGGGATGCCGGGCTGGTTCAGGCCCGCCACCCCGTCCATCCCGTTGGGCAGGGTCTGGCCGTGCCAGTGGACGGCGGTCGCCTCCGGCAGCTTGTTGGTGACGAAGATGCGGACCTTGTCGCCCTCGACCGCCTCGATGGTCGGCCCGGGCGACTGCCCGTTATAGCCCCAGAGATGCGCCTTCATCCCGGGGGCCATCTCGCGCACGACCGGCTCGGCCACGAGATGGAACTCCTTCCAGTCCCCGCGCATGCGCCACGGCAGCGTCCAGCCGTTGAGCGTCACCACCGGCTGGTAGTCCACCCCGGTGGTCGGCACGAGCGGCGGCTGCGTCGTCGCCTTGTCCATCGAGGGCGCCTCGGGCAGGCCGGCGGCCTGCGTGCGGCCGCTGATCATGGACGTTCCTGCGAGGACGAGCCCCCCAGCGCCCAGCAGGCCCCTTCGCGAGATGTCAGTCATCGGTTTCTCCATGGGTCTCGTGGGGGAGCGGCATCAGCCGCCGGGCGTGGCGGCCGCGAGGGTGTCGCCACCGCCGCCGGCCACCGCCTCGGCTCCAGCCGACTCGCCACCGAAGCCTTCGCCGGTGAAGCCGCCGCCGATGACGGCCGCCCTGAGGTCGGTCGCCGCGATCCAAAAGTCGCGTTGGGCCTCGATGGCCTGGATATTGCTCAGGATCCGCGAGCGGGCGTCGATGATCAGCGTGGTGACGTCGATCAGCATGCCGCTGTACTGCAGCAACGCCTGGTCCTGGATCGTCTTGCGCAGCGGCAGCACGCTGCCCTGGTAGTGCCGGGTGATGTCGTACTGGCCGCGGTAGCGCTGGTAGGCCTCGCGGACCTCCGAACGGGCGTTGACCGCCTTCTCCGCAAGGCGATGGGCGGCGCCGAGATAAGCCTCCCGCGCTCCGCGCACCACCGTCGTCCCGAAGTCGTAGATCGGGATGACCAAGTCGACGGTGTAGCCGCGGCCGAAGCTCTTGTCGCGCGTGACGTTGAAGCCGCCCTGCTCGTTCGGCTCGAACGCCTTCGAGCGCTCGTAACGGTCGGAGTAGCCGATATCGAGCACGTTGATGAAGCCGCTGACCTGGTTGAGGCCGTACTGGCCCGCGAGCGACTGGAGTTCGAAGCGCGCCGTCTGGATGTCCGCGCGTTTCTTGATCGCCTCGGCCTCGATCTGGGTGCCGCTCACCAGCCGACCGGGCAGCGACGGCAAGCCGTTCGGCAGCTTGAAGTCGATCTCGCGCCCCCACAGGCCGAGCAGGCGGATCAGCTTCTCGCGCTCGACCCGCTGCAGGACGCGCGCCTTGGCGAGTTGCGCCCCGAGCTCGCTGTAGAAGGCGTGCTCGCGCGCCTGCTCCAGCTTGTTCAACGCGCCCGTCTCGCCGAGCTGCTTGGCCAGGGTGGAGGCGGAGCCGGCGCTCGCGAGCGCCTGCTCCAGGTAGGCGACGGACTGGTTCGCCGACACCGTGCGATAGAACTGGCGCCGCGCCTCGCCGGCGAGGCGC
>NZ_NKUI01000028.1 GCF_014845115.1 Methylorubrum zatmanii
ATGCCGACGCAGATCTCGGCGACGACCGGGGCAGACCACTTCATGGCGTGTCTCCTGTAACATCGTTGAAAACGAAGGTCGGTCTTCCGACCGGCCCACCTCGAACGGAGGCGACGGCCGCTTCGTTCATCCGGCCCCTCGTGTTCGACGCCCTTGATATAGGCGATCTGTTGGGCGCAATTCAAGCGGGCCCTACACTTATATTTCTCATAGAGAGTTCTCAGGAACGCCCAGGTTTGGCCCGGAACGCGGCAGGTCCGTGCAGGATGCGCGGAAAAATGCTGGGATGTCAGAGATATGATGCCGGTCGCGGGCACGTGCAAGGCGTGGCAGCGGGGTGTTTCGGGAGATGTGTTGCCTGTTCGTCCCGGTGATTTCGATCCTCCGATCGCCGATCCGGTGGCGCGTCGGCGGGGGAGGGAAGGGCGGCCCCTCGCGGGACGATCGGCGGCCGCCGCTCTTGTGATGCCGGGGACGATGCGGCAAAGCGGGGCCCTCGCGCGCCTCAGAGCTTTCCACGAGTTCCCCCATGCACGACATCCGCGCCATCCGCGAGAACCCGGAGGCCTTCGACCGCGATCTGGAGCGCCGCGGCCTCGCCCCGCTGAGCGCCGAGCTGATCGCCCTCGACGATGCGCGCAAGGGCGCCGTCTCGGCGGCGCAGGCGGCGCAGGAGCGGCGCAACGCCCTCTCCAAGGAGATCGGCGCCGCCAAGAAGGCGAAGGACGAGGCCCGGGCCACGGAATTGATGGCCGAGGTCGCCCGCCTCAAGGAGGAGGCGCCGGCCCTGGAAGCCGCGCAGACGGAGGCCGCCCGGATCCTCGACGAGCGCCTCGCCGCGATCCCGAACCGGCCGAAGGAGGAGGTGCCCCCCGGGGCCGACGAGCACGGCAATGTCGAGTACCGCCGGTTCGACGCGTCCCGCGAGCGTCTGGCGCAGGGCCGCCAGCATTTCGAGCTGGGGGAAGCCATCGGCCTGATGGATTTCGAGGCGGCGGCCAAGCTCTCCGGCTCGCGCTTCGTGGTGCTCAAGGGGCAGCTCGCCCGGCTCGAGCGGGCGCTCGGCCAGTTCATGCTCGACCTGCACACCACCGAGCACGGCTACACCGAGGTGGTGCCGCCGGTCCTCGTGCGCGACGAGGCGATGTTCGGCACGGCGCAGTTGCCGAAGTTCCGCGACGATCAGTTCGCTGCCGGCGACGGCTTCTGGCTGATTCCCACGGCGGAAGTTCCCCTCACCAACCTCGTGCGCGAGAACATCCTGGCGGAGGACGAGCTTCCCTTACGCTTCACCGCGCTCACCCCCTGCTTCCGCGCCGAGGCCGGGGCGGCGGGACGCGACACCCGCGGCATGCTGCGCCAGCACCAGTTCAACAAGGTCGAGCTGGTCTCGATCACCGCGCCGGAGAAATCGGCGGAGGAGCATGAGCGGATGCTCGCCTGCGCCGAGGCGGTGCTGAAGAAGCTCGACCTGACCTACCGGGTCATGACGCTCTGCACCGGCGACATGGGCTTCGCGTCGCAGAAGACCTACGACATCGAGGTCTGGGTGCCGGGCCAGCAGACCTACCGCGAGATCTCGTCCTGCTCGGTCTGCGGCGACTTCCAGGCGCGGCGGATGAACGCGCGCTACCGCGCCAGGGAGGGCAGGGCGGTCAATTTCGTCCATACCCTCAACGGCTCCGGCGTCGCGGTCGGCCGCGCGCTGATCGCCGTGATGGAAAACTACCAGAACCCCGACGGCAGCGTCACGATCCCGTCGGTGCTCCAGCCCTACATGGGCGGCCTGAACCGGATCGAGGGACCGAACACCTGATGCGCATCCTGGTCACCAACGACGACGGCATCCACGCGCCGGGCCTGGAGACGCTGGAGGGCATCGCCCGGGCGCTCAGCGACGACGTCTGGGTGGTCGCGCCCGAATCCGACCAGTCGGGCGTCTCGCACTCGCTCTCGCTGAACGATCCCCTGCGCCTGCGGCAGGTCGCCGAGAAGCGCTTCGCGGTGAAGGGCACGCCCTCCGATTGCGTGATCATGGGGGTGGCCCACATCCTCAAGGACCACAAGCCGGATCTGGTGCTGTCCGGGGTCAATCGCGGCCAGAACGTCGCCGAGGACGTGACCTATTCCGGCACCATCGCCGGAGCGATGGAGGGCACGATCCTCGGCGTGCGCTCGATCGCGCTGAGCCAGGCCTACGGGGCGGGCGGGCGCGGCAGCCTGAAATGGGCCTGCGCCGCCGAGCACGGGCCGCAGGTGATCCGGAAGATCCTCGAGATCGGGATCGAGCCCGGCATCCTCATCAACGTGAACTTCCCCGATTGCGAGCCGGGTGAGGTGAAGGGCGTGGCGGTCTCGGCGCAGGGGCAGCGCAACCAGGCGCTGTTGCAGATCGATGCCCGCCACGACGGGCGCGGCAACCCTTATTTCTGGCTCGCCTTCGCCAAGGCCCGATTCGAGCCCGGCAACGGCTCGGACCTGAAGGCGATCGCCGACAACCGCATCTCGGTGACGCCCCTGCGGCTCGACCTCACCGACGAACCGGAACTGACCCGGTTCGCCAAGGCCTTCGAGAAAGCGTTCGAGGCGTGAGCGGGGCCGCCCGGCGCGATCATGCCGCCTGAGGCGGACGATCCGGCCATGCTGGCGGAGGCGACCGGCAACGCCGCCTTCGTGCTCGCCCTGCGGGAGCGGGGCGTGCGCGACACCGCCGTGCTGCGGGCGATGGAGCAGGTGCCCCGGGAGCGATTCGCGCCCCCGGCCCTGCAGGCCCTGGCGCGGCGGGATATCGGCCTGCCGCTCGCCAGCGGCCAGACCATGACCGCGCCGAGCGTGGTCGCGGCGATGCTGGGCGCCCTCGCCATGATGCCGGGCGCGCGGGTGCTGGAGGTCGGCACCGGCACCGGCTACGTCACCGCCCTGCTGGTGCGGCTGGGGGCGGCCCATATCCGCAGCTTCGAGCGCTACGAGGGGCTCGCCCGCGCCGCGCGGGCCCAGCTCGGGCGCGATCTCGACGACGCCACCGTCGAAGTGGCCGACGGGTTGTCGGCGGAGGCCGTGCGGGGAGGGGTGTTCGACCGCATCCTCGTCAACGGCAGCGTCGAGGCTTTGCCGCCGCATCTTCCCGCCGCGCTCAAGCCCGGCGGGCGGCTGGTGGCGGGCCTGTGGACCGGGCGGGGCAGCCGGCTCGTGACGATCACCCGCGACGGCGGCGCCCTGTTCACCCGGACGGAGGGGGCGGCCCTGCGGCTCGGCCCGCTGACCCCGGGGCGCGCCCTCGCCCGGTCGTCCGGTCAGGCCGACGAGGCGGTGTCGCGGGTCTGAGCGCGGAGCGTTGTCCGGCGGTGGCGGATGATCCGCGCCGCAGGTGGAAATCTCTCAACCTTTACGGATCCCGCGTGAAACCGACAGCTGAGCGCATCTCGGGAACGGATGCTTAACCTGAATCCCGTTTGAATGGCGCAATCACGTTGCGTCAGTGTTCAAACGGGTGCGTCGATGCGGGTTCGGGGGACTGTTCTGGGCTTGAGGACGCTGTCGCGCTTCGCCCTCATCGGAATGATCGGCGGCGGCACCGCCGCCTGCTCGTCGGACGCTTCGCGCCTCGGCGATCCCTTCACCAATCCGTTCGCCTCCCTGGCGGGTGAGCCCTCCGCCACCGGCAGCCTGCCGGAGGAGGCGCCCGAGGGTGACGTGGCTCCCGCGCCGGCGATCCGCACCCCGCGCATCCAGTCGCAGGCGCTGCCCGCGCCCGGCCCGGCCATGTCGAGCCGCCCGATGGCCGCCGCCCCGGCGCCGAGTCCGGCCGCGACCCGCGTGGCGAGCATCGCGCCGGCCGGTGGCAGCGTGGCCGGCATGAACCCGGATGCGGGACGCGCGATGACGCCGCGCGCCTCCGCCCCGGCGCCGCAGCCCAAGATTCAGTTCGGCAAGCCCGTCGACAAGGCGGCGGAGAAGCGCGCCGCCGAGGCCGCCGCCGCGAAGGCGACCGAGGCCCGGCGCGAGGCCGAGCGGCAGGCTGCCGCCGCCAAGATCGCCGAGGCCAAGGCAGCGGAGAAGGCGGCGGCCGAGAAGGCGGCCCATTCCAAAAAGCTGGCCGAGGCCAAGGCGGCCGAGAAGGCGGCAGAAGCCAAGAAGGTCGCCGAGGCCAAGAAGCATCCGCGCCCGGGCCAGAAGACCACCGAGGACAAGGTCGCCAAGGCCGAGGCCAAGGTCGAGGCGAAGCCGGATCCGAAGGTCGCGGCCAAGGAAGCCGCGAAGGCGGAGGCCGCCCGCAAGGCCGAGGCCGATGCCAAGCAGGCCAAGGCGGAGGCCGCCAAGAAGCTCGCCGAGGCCCGCGCCGCGGAAGCGGCCGCGAAGGCCGCCGCCAAGGAGAGCAAGGAAGCCGCCAAGGCCCCGGCCAAGGAGGCGGCCCCCGCCGCCCCGGTGAAGGTCGCGAGCGCCGACGCCTCCGCGCCGATTCCCGCCGCCGCTCCGCAGCCGACGACCGAGTCGTTCCGCTGGCCGGCCAAGGGCCGCATCATCAACGCCTACGGCTCCTCCGGCAACGAGGGCATCAACATCGCCGTGCCCGAGGGCACGCCGGTCAAGGCCGCCGAGGACGGCACCGTGGCCTATGCCGGCTCCGACGTGAAGGGCTACGGCAAGCTGGTCCTGGTGCGGCACAACAACGGCTACGTCTCGGCCTACGCCCATAACGGCGAGCTGGACGTGCGCCCCGGCGAGAAGGTGAAGCGCGGCCAGACCATCGCCAAGTCCGGCGCGACCGGCAACGTCACCTCGCCGCAGCTCCACTTCGAGATCCGCAAGGGCGCGACCCCGGTCGATCCGATGCCGCACCTCGCCAACTGAGCTTTTGGAAAGAGAGAGACGAAGGGCGGTCCCGCGAGGGGCCGCCCTTTCTCGTTCGGCCGCCGTGGCCTCCGTCGTGGCGAGGCGGGAGAATCGAAAGACTAATCGTCCAGGCGCTGCCCGAGCCGCCCCGCCAGATCCTGGATGAATTGGAAGGCGGTGCGGCCCGAGCGCGAGCCGCGGGTGGTGGCCCATTCGAGCGCCTCGGCCCGCACCCGGTCCGGCTCCGCCTGGAGGCGGTAGCGCTCCACATAGGCGCGGATCATCGCGAGATATTCGTCCTGGCTGCATTTGTGGAAGCCGAGCCAGAGGCCGAAGCGGTCGGACAGCGAGACCTTCTCCTCCACCGCCTCGCCGGGATTGATCGCGGTGGAACGCTCGTTCTCGACCATCTCGCGGGCGAGCAGGTGGCGCCGGTTCGAGGTGGCGTAGAACAGGACGTTGCCCGGCCGCCCCTCGATGCCGCCGTCGAGGGCGGTCTTCAGCGACTTGTAGGAGGTGTCGTTGGCGTCGAACGAGAGGTCGTCGCAGAAGACCAGCCAGCGATGGGGATCGTTGCGCAGCAGGCTCATCAGCTCCGGCAGCGCCTCGATGTCCTCCCGGTGGATCTCGACGAGCTTCATCGGCAGGGTGCCCTCGGGCCGGCGGGCGTTGATCTCGGCATGGGCCGCCTTGACCAGCGACGACTTGCCCATGCCGCGGGCGCCCCACAGCAGCGCGTTGTTGGCCGGCAGGCCGCGGGCGAAGCGTTCGGTGTTCTCCACCAGGGTGTCCCGGGCGCGGTCGATGCCGGTGAGGATGCCGATCTCGACCCGGTTGACCCGCGGCACCGGGATCAGCCGGCGCTCCGGCCCCCACAGGAAAGCGTCGGCTCCGCTCGTGTCGACCTTCGGGGTTGCGGGGGGCGCCGCCCGCTCCAGGGCTGCGGCGATCCGCTCGAGGAGCGGCAGGAGGTCGGCGGGCGTCGGCTCGGAGGCCATGGGCTCATGTCCGGTGTCAGGGGAGGGCGGTCGCCCTGGCGGGCGCCGGCGCATTTAGGCCGAGGGCCGGGGAGAGGGGAACCTCGGCCTCGGCAGCCCGGATGCATCGTCCCGCCGTTGCTTTCGAATCGCCCCTCGCTATAGTCCGCGCGCTTTTCGGCAGGACTGTCGTCGTAAGGCCCCGGCGTCGCCGGGCCGTTCGGGGCCCGTATCCGGGTCCCATGTTCGGGTCCTCTGCCCTCGATCAGGAGTGTCTGCGTTGATCACCCCCGCCTTCGCGCAAGGAGCCGGTGCCGGTAGCGGCGCGGATGTCGCGTTGCAATTCGTCCCCTTCGTCCTGATCTTCGTGATCATGTACTTCCTGATCCTGCGCCCGCAGCAGCGCCGGCTCAAGGATCACCAGAGCATGGTCAAGAACCTGCGCCGGGAGGACACGATCGTGACCAATGGCGGCCTCGTCGGCCGGGTCGTCAAGGTCGCGGACGATGCCTCCGAGGTTGAGGTCGAGATCGCCCCGAACGTGCGGGTGAAGGTGGTGCGCTCGATGATCTCCGAGGTCCGCGTCAAGGGCGGGCCGGTCAAGGCATCCTGAGGCGCCTCATTCGAAGTGCCGGTCTCGACGGGGCCGGCGCCAATGACAAAAAGTCGGAACCGGGCGGATGCTGCGCTTCACGAGAACCAAGATCGTCGCGACGCTCGCCGTCATCCTGATCGGCCTCAGCCTCGCGGTGCCGAGCTTCGTCCCGGCCGACAGCCGCAAGGCCTTCATGGCCTCCCTGCCGTCCTGGTTCCCGAGCTGGGTCATCCCGCAGCGGGCCATCGTGCTCGGCCTCGACCTCCAGGGCGGCTCGCAGATCCTGCTCGAGATCGACCAGCCCGACCTCGTCCGCTCGATGGTGACGGGCTTGCGCGACGACGTGCGCCGCGTCCTGCGCGAGGCCGCCGTCTCCCCCGAAGGCGGCATCCGGGTCGTCAATCGCGGTGTCGAGCTGCGCATCCCCGATGCGGCCGCCCGCGCCAAGGTGATGCCGAAGCTGCGCGAACTCGCCCAGCCGATCAACAATCCCCTCGCCGGGGGCGGTGGCCAGACCCTCGCGATCAACGAGTCCGAGAGCGGCACGATCCAGCTCACCCTGACCGATGCCGGCGTCAACGAGCGCACCCGCCGCGCCGTGACCCAGGCGATCGAGGTGATCCGCCGCCGCATCGATTTCGGCGGCACCAAGGAGCCGTCGATCCAGCAGCAGGGCTCCGACCGCATCCTCGTGCAGGTGCCGGGCCTGCAGAATCCGCAGGAGCTGGAGGACCAGCTCGGCAAGACCGCCAAGCTCGAATTCCGGATGCTGGCGGATTCGCCCTCCGGTGACGTCGATCTGCTGCCCTCGAAGGACGAGGGCGGCGCCAAGGTCCCGGTCGAGCGCCGGATCATGGCCGATGGCAGCGACCTCACCGACGCCCAGCCCGCCTTCGATCCGCAGACCCACGAGCCGATGGTGAGCTTCAAGTTCAACCTGCGCGGGGCCCAGCGCTTCGGTCAGGCGACCTCGGAGAATGTCGGCCGTCGCATGGCGATCGTGCTCGACAACGTGATCCAGTCGGCGCCCGTGATCCGCTCGGCGATCACCGGCGGCTCGGGCCAGATCACCGGCAACTTCACCGTCAAGGACGCCAACGACCTCTCGATCCTGCTGCGGGCGGGCGCGCTGCCGGCCAAGCTCACCGTGGTCGAGCGCCGCGTGGTCGGCCCCGGCCTCGGCCGCGACTCGATCGAGGCCGGCAAGCTCGCGACCCTGGTCGCCGGCGCCCTCGTCATCGCCTTCATGTTCGCGACCTACGGCACCTTCGGCTTCATCGCCAACATCGCGCTGATCGTCCATGTCGGCCTGATCCTCGGCCTGATGTCGGTGCTGGAGGCGACGATGACGCTGCCGGGCATCGCCGGCATCGTGCTCACCATCGGCACGGCGGTCGACTCGAACGTGCTGATCTACGAGCGCATGCGCGAGGAATCCCGCTCCGGCCGCTCCCTGGTCTCGGCGCTCCAGGCCGGGTTCGACCGCGCCTTCGCCACCATCATCGACTCGAACTCGACCATGGCGATCGCCGCGCTGCTGCTGTTCTTCATGGGCTCGGGCCCGGTGAAGGGCTTCGCCGTGGTGTTCATCCTCGGCATCCTCACCACCGTCATCACCGCCGTGACCCTGACGCGCATGATGATCGCGGTGTGGTACAATTGGTTCAGGCCCAAGGCCCTGCCGTTCTGACGACCCCCGTTCGGGGACGAGACGGCCCGCGCGAAGCGGGCCGCGATACCGCTTCGTAAGGCTCACGGCCCGCGTGCCGGCCTTCATGATCCGAGACCGACCATGCGCCTGCTCCGCCTCTGGCCCGACGAATCGCATTTCGACTTCATGCGGTTCCGGCACGTCACCTTCCCGCTCTCGGCGGTGATGTCGGTCGCGACCGTGGTGCTGTTCCTTACCGTCGGGCTCAATTTCGGCATCGACTTCAAGGGCGGCACCCTGGTCGAGTTGCAGGCCAAGCCGGGCCACACGGCGGACGTTGCCGAAATCCGTCACACCGCCAACGGCTTCGGCTTCGGCGAGACCGAGGTGCAGGAACTCGGCGGCGAGGGGCAGGTGCTGGTGCGCTTCCCGCTCCAGGCCGGTGAGCAGGGCCAGACCGCCGTGATGCAGAAGGCGCACGCCGCCTTCGACGCTGCTTACGATTTCCGGCGCACCGAGACGGTGGGGCCGCGCGTCTCCGGCGAACTGGTGCAATCCGGCACCATCGGCGTCGTGCTCTCGGTGCTGGCGGTGCTGCTCTACCTCTGGTTCCGCTTCGAGCGCGAACTGGCGCTCGGCGCCATCGTCGGCACCCTGCACGACATCGTGCTGACGGTCGGCGTGTTCATCATTACCCGCATCGAGTTCAACATGACCTCGATCGCCGCGATCCTGACCATCGTCGGCTACTCGCTCAACGAGACGGTGGTGGTGTTCGACCGGACCCGCGAGCTGATGCGCCGCTACAAGACGATTCCCGTGGTCGAGCTGCTCAACCTCTCGATCAACTCCACCATGTCGCGCACGGTGATGACCTCGCTCTCCACCACCCTGTCGCTGGTCGCGCTGGTGCTGTTCGGCGGCGAGGCGATCAAGGGCTTCGCCGTGGTGATGCTGTGCGGCGTGGTGATCTGTACCTATTCGGCGATCTTCGTCTCGACGCCCGCGCTGATCTATATCGGCCTGCGTCTGTCGGGCACGAAGGCGTCGCAGCGCGAGGCCGGCCTGCCCCAGGCGGCCGAGTAGGTCCGGCATGAGCGAGGGCCGCCTTCCGAAGCAGACCGTGCCCGGGCAGATCCATGACGGCTTCCTGCCCGGCCGCCACGGGATCGATGCCTACGGCAATGGCGGCTTCCGCTTCGGGCAGATGTCCCATCGCGGCTCGATCCTGCTGCTGCCCTCCGGCGTGCGCGCCTGGGAGGTGACGGAGGCGGCCGGCATCGACGGGCGTAGCCTCGCTCCGGTCCTGGCCGAGGCCGAGGGCATCGAGCTGCTCCTCGTCGGCACGGGCGCCGACATCGTGTTCCTGCCCGATCCCCTGCGCCAGCGCCTCAAGGCCGCGGGCATCGGCCTCGATGCCATGCAGACGGGGGCGGCGGCGCGCACCTACAACATCCTGATGGCCGAAAACCGCAAGGTCGCCGCCGCCCTGATCGCCGTTCCCTGACGCATCGTCCCGAAAGGTGGCCACCGGCTTTCGGGAGAGGACGATGCGCAAACCGAGACGCCTACATCGTCCCGAAAGGTGGCCACCGGCCTTCGGGGCGATGTACCGAAATCTTTCTCCCCGCCGCATGAGCCCCGCTCCATGACGCGCCCCGAGACCCGAAGCGAGACGAGCCCGGAGATCGGCGATGGCGGCCTCGCCTTCGCCTTCCGGCATTGCGAGGAACTCGCGCGCGAGGGCGATCCGGACCGCTACTTCGCGGCCCTGTTCGCGCCCGCCGCCTTCCGTCCCCACCTCTTCGCGCTCATCGCCTTCAGCCTGACCATCGCCCGTGTCCGCGAGGCGGCCTCCAACCCGATGGCGGGAGAGATCCGGCTGCAATGGTGGCGGGACGCGCTCCAGGGCGAGGCGCGGGGCGACGTGCGGGCGAA
The DNA here is from genome assembly GCF_014845115.1 of Methylorubrum zatmanii. Taxonomy (GTDB): domain Bacteria; phylum Pseudomonadota; class Alphaproteobacteria; order Rhizobiales; family Beijerinckiaceae; genus Methylobacterium; species Methylobacterium zatmanii. The sequence goes on from NZ_NKUI01000028.1 coordinate 9,995, forward strand.
CCCGGTGGCGGCGGCCCTGGACGATGCCATCGTCACGCGGCGCCTCGGGCGCCAACCCTTCGTCGACCTGATCGATGCCCGCGTCTTCGACCTCTACGACGACCCGATGCCCCGGGTGAACGATCTGGAGGGCTATTGCGGCGAGACCGCTTCCTCGCTGATCCGTCTTTCGGCGCTGGTGCTGGCGGATGGGGCCGAGCCCGGCGGCGCGGCCGCGGCGGGCCATGCCGGCGTGGCCTACGGCATCACCGGCCTGCTGCGGGCCCTGCCCTGGCACGCACGCCAGGGGCAGGTCTACCTGCCCGGCGACCTGCTGCGGCAGAACGGCGTCACCCGCGAGGACATCGTCTCGGGCCGCGGTGGGCCGGGACTGATCCGGACCTGCGCCGAGCTGCGGGCCCTGGCCCGGCGCCACCTCGCCTCCTGCGAGGCCGCCCGCGCCACCATCGCGCCCGCGGCCCGGCCCGCCTTCCTGCCGCTCACCCTGGTCGAGCCCTATCTCGCGGCGATGGAGCGGCCCGGCTACGACCCGCTCAACAGCCAGATCGAGATTCCCCGCTGGCGCCGCCTGTGGCGGCTGTGGCGCGGGGCGCGGGCGAGTGCGTAAGATCGTTCCCGGAGCGATGCGGGCGGCCAAACCACCGCCCCGACACACCGATTCGGCAAATCATTCGATGCTTCTCCAGCCCGCGCTCGGTGCGCAAAAGCTTCACCGGGCGAACATCTGTCGATGGATGGATTGAATACATGATGCCCTGCGTTGAGCGGGCTTGGCCCCTCTGCTAGCACCCTCTGCCAGAAGGTCCCGGCAGAAGATCGGGACATCCGAGGAGGGCAACGCCCGTGCAACCCTGGAATCAGGTCTACGATCCGTTCGGGAACCAGTGGCTCTCGACCTTCATGGCCTCGCTGCCGGTCATCGCCCTGCTCGGGATGATCGCGAGCGGCAAGGTCAAGGCGCATATCGCCGCCATTCTCGCCCTCGTCATCGCCTTCCTCGTGGCGACCGTCGCCTTCGGCATGCCGACCGGCCTCGCCACCCGCGCGACGATCCTCGGCATGGTCACGGGCATGTTCCCGATCGGCTGGATCATCCTCAACGTCATCTTCCTCTACCGCCTGACGGTGGAGAAGGGCTGGTTCGCCACGCTTCAGCAATCGGTGGCGGGCATCACCGAGGATCGCCGCATCCAGCTCCTGCTGGTCGCCTTCGCCTTCGGCGCCTTCTTCGAGGGGGCGGGCGGCTTCGGCACCCCGGTGGCGGTGACCGGCGCCATCCTGATCGGCTTGGGCTTCTCGCCGCTGGCCGCCTCGGGCCTGTCGCTGATCGCCAACACCGCCCCCGTGGCCTACGGCGCCCTCGGCGCGCCGATCCAGGGACTGGCTTCGGTGACGGGCTACGATCCCTACATCCTCGGTGCGATGATCGGCCGCCAGCTGCCGTTCTTCTCGGTGCTCGTACCGTTCTGGCTGATCTGGGTGTTCGCCGGCTTCCGCGGCATGATCGCGATCTGGCCGCCGATCGCCGTCTGCGGCGTCGCCTTCGCGCTCGCCCAGTTCCTGATCTCGAACTACGTCAATCCCTGGATCGTCGATATCGGCGCCTCACTGGTCTCGATGGCCGCCCTCGTCGCCTTCCTGAAGGTGTGGCGGCCGGCGCAGATCTGGAGCTCGCCGGCCCTGCGCGGCCACGATCCGTCCGTCGGCTACGGCGAGCCGCGTCCGGCCTCCCTCGGCGCGGGCGTGCCCGGCGATCTGCCGAAGGTCCATGTCGGCGGCCGCACCGCCTCGTCGCGCGAGATCGTCATGGCCTGGCTGCCGTGGATCATCCTCTCGGTGATCGTGGCGATCTGGGGCACCGGCTGGTTCAAGGGAATCGTGAACCCGCTCTTCACCTGGAAGTACGAGGTGCCGGGCCTGCACAACATGATCATGAAGGTGCCCCCGGTCGAGGCCGCGCCGAAGGCAGAAGCGGCGGTCTTCGCCTTCACCTACATGTCCTACACCGGCACGGGCGTGCTGTTCGCCGCAATCCTCTCCGGCCTGATCATGCGGTTCTCGCCGGTGCGCCTCGTCACCGCCTACTTCGAGACGATCTGGGTGCTGCGCTACTCGCTCATCACCATCGCGGCGATGCTCGCGCTCGGCGTGCTCACCCGCTACGCCGGCGTCGACGCCACGCTCGGCCTCGCCTTCGCCGGCACCGGCATCCTCTACCCGTTCTTCGGTACGCTGCTGGGCTGGCTCGGCGTCGCGCTCACCGGCTCCGACACCGCCTCCAACGTGCTGTTCGGCGGCTTGCAGCGCATCACCTCGGAGCAGCTCGGCCTGTCGGGCGTGCTGATGGCCTCGGCCAATTCCTCGGGCGGCGTGATGGGCAAGATGATCGACGCCCAGTCGATCGTCGTGGCCTCGACCGCGACGGGGTATTTCGGCCAGGAGAGCAAGATCCTGCGCTTCGTGTTCTGGCACTCGATCGTGCTGGCCTGCCTCATCGGCGGTCTCGTGATGCTCCAGGCCTACGTCTACCCGTTCACCGAGATGGTGCTCCAACCGGCCGTCACGGCGCCGGCCGCGCACTGAGACAGCCCGCACCGGCCGAAAAGTCAGAGCCCGCCCCGGTCACACGGGGCGGGCTTTTTCGTGTCCGCTTCAGCGGCTGCCGGGGGCGTCCGGCTCGGTCGCCCGGGCCGGCGGAGGGGCGGAGCGGGCGATCCGCCCCTCCGCGGCCCGATGGACGTATTGGCTCGCCACCAGCCATCCCTTGAAGAAGCGCAAGGGGAGGGTGCAGGTGATCAGCACCACCGGCAGGGTCAGGACGAAATGGAGCCAGACCGGCGGATCGTAGGTCAGTTCCAGCCACAGGCCGAAGGCGACCGCGGGGATGGCCGTGGTCATCATCACGAAGAAGGCCGGGCCGTCGGCCGGGTCGGCGAAGGAATAGTCGAGCCCGCACACGTCGCAACGGGGCGCGATGTTCAGGAAGCCCTTGAACAGGTGGCCCCGGCCGCAGCGCGGGCAGGCGCTGCGCGCCGCCACGGACAGCGGGGCCTGGGGCTCGTACCGGGTGTCGTCACGCGTATCGGTCATCGCGGTCTCCTGGCGGGGCAACCGGCGCCCGCTGCGATGGTTCGCCGAGCTGGCCCGCGGGACTGGCATGCCGGGTCGGGGGCAGTTTTGCGAGGCGTGTTTTTTCGCGCGCGGGTGGGATTAAACCCGCTTCGCCGGACGTCTTTGTCTCTCCAGCGCGCGACACCACATCCGCGAGAGCATGCTTTTCCGCCGCGCCCGCCGTGACAGCCTCAGCGACCTGCCGGGTCTCGAGACCGCGCGCCTGTCGATCGCGCCGCTCACCGCCGGGGATGCACGGGCGCTGCGGGATCTCACCGACGATCCCGCCATCACCGGTGCTGTCGATTTCCTGCCGAGCCCCTTCACCCTGGCGGATGCCGAGGCCCTGATCGGCTCCGCCCGGCACGGGCGCGACCGTTTCCTCGGCGCTTGGACCCGCGAGGGTGCCTGCCCCCTGATCGGCGTCGTCGGCACGCATCTGCGCGGGGAGGGAGCGGTCGAGATCGGCTATTGGATCGGTGGCGGCGCCCGCGGGCAGGGTTTCGGCGCCGAGGCGGTCTCGGCCATCCTCGGCCTGCTGCGCGGCCGCTTCCCGCGCCGGGCGATCATGGCCGAATGCCGCCCCGGCAACGTCGCCTCCTGGGGGCTGCTGCACAGGCTCGGCTTCCGGGAGACGGGATCGGAGGGCCATCGCCCCGGCCGGCGCCAACTCGTGCTCGACGGTCCGTGACCGGCGGCGGGGCCGTGCGGGGTAACCAAAGGTCGGACAGAAGCGGCCGCCGAAATGCGGTAAGACGGGCTGTAAAGGGAGCCGCACCGGGGTTGCCGGCTCACCGGAAGGCATGATCGCGATGACGGCCACCGCAGCATCGGACTTCGACCGCGCCGCCGGGAGCGCGGCCCCCCTGGGGGGCGAGACCGTCCTGCGTCTCCTCGTCGTCGACGATCATCCGCTCTTCCGCGAGGCGCTGGCGAGCGCCATCGCCCTGGCTTTCCCGAAGGCCGAGCTGCACGAGGCGGACGGCATCCGCGCGGCCTGCGACATCCTCGGGCAGAACCCCGCCATCGACCTGACCCTGCTCGACTTGTCGATGCAGGGGGTGACGGGTTTCGACGGGCTCGACACGATCCGCGCCCGCTTCCCCCGGGTGCCGATCCTGATCGTGTCGGGGCTCACCGAGCCGCGCATTATGCAGGAGGCCGTGCGCCACGGCGCGGCGGGCTTCGTGCCCAAGGCGGTCGACAAGGCGACCCTGACCCGGGCGATCTCCGAGGTGCTCGGCGGTGCCCTGTTCATGCCGCCGGATCTCGCGCCGGCCCCGGTCCCGGCGCGGAGCGCCGACAAGGCTCCCGTCGCCGAGCGGGTGGCCCGCCTGACGCCGCAGCAGATGCGGGTGCTCGCCATGATCCGCCAGGGCAAGCTCAACAAGCAGATCGCCCACGAATTGCAGGTCGGCGACTCGACGGTGAAGGCCCATGTCTCCGAGATCCTGCGCAAGCTCGAAGTCATCAGCCGCACACAGATCGTGATCGAGACCGCCTATCTCGATTTCGACCAGGCGGGCGGCTTCTGATCCGCCCGCCCGATCGAAGCCGCCCTACGGCAGCTTCTCGATCAACCCCTGCATCGGCTCGGGCAGGGGCGCCTCGTCCGGCGCGGCATAGAGGTCGCGCAATTGCCGGCCGATCTCGGACAGGCTCATCGTGCCCTTGATGATCAGCCGGTCGGCCTGCCGGCCGAGGCTCTCCCTCTCCTCGGGCGTGATCTCCTTGGCGGTGAGCACCACCACGGGGATGCTGCCGCCGTCCGGGCGCCCGCGCAGGGCGCGCAGGAAGGCGAAGCCGTCCATCACCGGCATCATCAGGTCGAGCAGGATCAGGCTCGGGCGGGCGTGGTCCAGGCTCTCCAGGGCGGCGGCGCCGTTTTCGGCCTCCCGCACCTGCCAGCCGTCGCGCTGGAGGGTGCGGCGCACGCGCTCGCGGGCGTCCTCGTCGTCGTCCACCACCAGCACGCTGCCCTCGCGGTCCACCGGGCGGTAGCGCTCCATCGCCTCCTTGAGCGCCCCCCAATCGATCGGCTTGACCATGTAATCGGTGGCGCCGAGCACGTGGGCGAGGCTGAACTCGTTGACGACGCTGGTGATGATGACCGGCGTGTCGGCGATCTCGGGATCGGTGCGGATCGCGTGCAGCACCGCCCAGCCGTCCATCCGCGGCATCTCGATGTCGAGCAGGATCGCCCGGGGCCTGAGCGCCCGCGCCAGCGTCAATCCGGCCCTGCCGTCGTTGGCGGTGCGCACGCGGAAGCCTTCCCGCTCCAGGAAGCGCTGGAGCAGGTCGCGGGCGGCCGGGTCGTCGTCGACGAGCAGCACCACGTCGTGCAGGTGCCCCTCGCCCTCGGTGATCTCGTGGACGCGGCTGGCGACGCTCTCGGCCTCGATCTCCTCCTCGTGCACCGCGAGTTCCGCAGGCAGGCGGATCGTGAAGGTCGCGCCCTGGCCATAGGTGCTCGCGACCGAGATCGCGCCGCCCATCCGCTCGATGAAGGCGCGGGTGATGGCGAGGCCGAGCCCGGTGCCGCCGAACTGGCGGGTGGTCGATTCGTCGGCCTGGGAGAAGCGCTCGAACAGCCGGCCCATCTGCTCGTCGGTGAGCCCGATGCCGGTATCGGACACGGCGAAGCTGAGCCAGTCGGCCCCGTTCTCGCGGAAGCGCCGCACGGTGAGGGCGATGTCGCCGTCCTCGGAGAACTTGGCGGCGTTGCCGATCAGGTTGATCAGCGACTGGCGCAGCTTCAGCTGGTCCTGATGCATCGATCCGAGATCGGCATCGAGGTCGAGGCGGAAGCGGTTGCGCTTCTTCGTGATCAGGCTCTGGGTGGCGGCGGTGACGTCCTCGATCAGGGCCGCCACCGTGAAGGCTTCGGCGGCGAGCGTCAGGCGGCCGGCCTCGATCTTGGAGATGTCGAGCACGTCGTTGATGAGCCCGAGCAGGTGGCGCGCGGAGGACTCGATCTTGCGCAGGTCCGGCAGCAGCTCGGCCTGGCCGAGATCCTCCAGCTCCTCGCCGAGCATCTCGGAATAGCCGATCACCGCCGAGAGCGGCGTGCGCAGCTCGTGGCTCATATTGGCCAGGAACTGGCTCTTGGCGAGGTTGGCAGCCTCGGCGGCGGCCCGTGCCCGCTCGATCTCGGCCTCGGCCTCCTTGCGGGCGGTGATGTCGATGTTGAGCCCGACCCATTCGCGGATGGTGCCATCCTCGGCGAGCACGGGCACGCCGCGCACCTCCATGTCGCGCCAGACCCCGTCATGGCGGCGCAGGCGGTACTCGACCTCGTAGGCCTTCACCGCCGCGACGCATTCCGCCCAGACCTCCGCCGCCCGGGCCCGGTCGTCGGGATGGACCGCATCGACCCAGCCCCAGCCCTGATAGGCCTCCTCGCCCTGGCCGGTATAGGCGGCCCAGCGCGGCTGGGGCGGCATCAGCTCGCCCTCGGCGGTCGTGTTCCAGATCACGGCCGCCGAGGCGTCCACCAGCGCCCGGAAGCGCTGCTCGGAATGGCCCAAGGCCTCCTGCGCCGCGCGGGTGTCGGTGACGTCGGTGTTGGTGCCGTACCAGCGCACGACGTGTCCGTCCGCGTCGCGGACCGGCTCGGCCAGGGACAGGAACCAGCGATAGTGTCCGTCCCTGCCGCGCAAGGGGAAAGTGTCCTGCCAGGACTCTCCCGCCGCGATGCAGGCGGAGAAGCGCTCCGCCACGCGGTCGAGATGGTCGGGGTGGTGCAGCTTGCGCCAGCCGTGATCGGCCATGTCCGCAGGCGTGGTGCCGGTATAGTCGTACCAGCGCCGGTTGTACCAGACGATGTTGCCGTCGGCCTCCGCGATCCAGGCGAGCTGGGGCAGGGCGTCGGCGAGGTTGCGGAAATCGGCCATGGTCGGCCCCGAGGCCGGCACCTTCCCGTCCCGTACGGTCACGGTGATGTCTCCCGTCATGGAATCGCCCCGAGAGCTGTGGCCGGCTTTCGAGCGGATGCGAAATCACAAGTCAGCGGCGCAGCCGGTTGCCGAGGACGAAGCCGAACAGCCCCATCAGCACGATCCCCGCAGCCCCCTGGAGCCCGACCAGCAGGTTGGTGACCCGGCCCAGCGGCTTCACCCCGATCTCCGGCGGGTTGGCGGTCATCATGTTGAGGGCGCTGTAGCTCACGAGGTCGAGGGGATTGTAGGTCGGCGTGTGCTCGCCCTCGTGGAACAGCCCCCCCGTCGCCCCGTAGGCCGCCGCGAACAGGAGGATGCCGATGAGGAAGGCCCGTGCGATCCGCGACAGGCTCTCGCCGTAATCGCACAGCCACTCGACGAACCGGTCGGCGACCCAACGATAGCCGTAGCTCAGCGTTCCCCGCAGGTCGCGGCCGGAAAAAGCCTCGCGGGCCCGCACGCCGGCATGGCGGCGGCCCATGCGGCGCCCGCGCTTGTAGGCCCAACTCGCGCCCTCGTGGCTGCCGATGCTCTGAAGGTTGCGCTCCAGGGCGAGATAGCTCGCCTGCGCCGCCTCGTAATCACCCGCGATCTCCTCGCCGACCGCCCCGCCCAGCTGCTCGGCGGAGAGCCTCACGCCTTCCAGCCATGCCCCGGCGAAGCGGGCGTGACGCAGCTTGCACGCGGTGAGATCGAGCCGCACTAGGCTGGTGCGGGAAAAGTCGGCCTCCGACAGATCCGCCCCGTCGAGCCGGGCGCCGGTGAAATTCGCCCCCCGCAGGCGCGCGCCGACGAGGCGTGCCTTCTTGAGGCTCGCGCCCTCGAAATCCGCCCCGGTCAGGTTGCAGTCGGAGAGGTTGGCTTCGTCGAGCCGGGCCCGGCGGAAGAGGGAATCGTCGGCATCCGCCCCCGTGAAGTCGGTGCCCCACAGGTCGGCCCCCTCGAAGCGGGCACCGTCGAGGAGCGCCTTGTCGAGCCGGGCGAAGCGCATGGTCGCGCCGGAGAAGTCGGCATCCTCCAGCATCGCCTCTCGGAACGAGGCCTGGCCCCCGGCCACCCCGGCGAAGCGCGCCCCGCTCAGATCGGCGCCGGCGAAATCCGCCTCCTCCAGGCAGGCGCCCTCGAAGCCGGCGGAGCGGGCAAGCGCCCCGGCGAGGCGGGCCTGCCGCAGATTGGCACCGGACAGGTCGGTCTCCTCCAGCCGGGCATCGGCGAGGTCGGCTTGTGCGAGGTTCAGGCCGCCGGCGTCCCGCATCCACCAGGGCGGAGGAGCGTGCGGATCGATCCGGCCGATCAGGGCCGCGCGCCCGAGGGCCAGCCCGGCGAGGTCGCCGTGATCCCCGAGGGAGAACGGGGCTTCGCTCCGCGAGAGATGCGCCAGCACCGCCGCGACGCGCGGATCGCCGTCCACCGCCCCGTCAGGTTGCACCGCGCCGCCCCGTCTGATCGCGCCCACGGCTCCCTTAGGGCCATTCCCGGCCGCGTGGCAATCGGGCGTCAGCGTCAGCCCCTTGCCCCGGCACGCGCTCCTGGGGCCGAGCGGAATCCGCCTCGGCGTGAGGGCGCCCGAGCCTCTCCTCGCGCCGCCCGCGCCCTGACAAGACAAGGTTCACGCAGGATTCTATGCCACCGCAGGGCTTTCCGCGCGTTGTGTGCGGCAAGCGCGTGCGGCGCGAAGAGGGGTTCGGGCGTGTCGGGTAAAATCCTGCTGGTGGAAGACCACGAGGAGATCTGGGACTTCCTGTCACGCCGGCTCAAGCGCCGGGGCTACGAGGTCGTGCTCGCCCATGACGGCGAGGCGGGCGTGCAGCAGGCCCGCGCCGCCCAGCCCGACGTGATCCTGCTCGACATGAACCTGCCGATCCTCGACGGCTGGTCGACCGCCCGCGCCCTGAAGGCCGCGGCCGATACCCGCGCCATCCCGATCATCGCGCTCACCGCCCATGCCATGTCGGGGGACCGCGACAAGGCGATCCAGGCGGGCTGCGACGACTACCACCCGAAGCCGATCGATTTCCCGAAACTGCTCACCCAGATCAGCACGGCGATCGGCTCGGGGAGCTGACCGGCGCCGGTCGTCTGTCGTCGTCCCGCCATTCCCTCGTCCTGAGGTCGCGCGAAGCGGCCTCGAACGATTCCCCGGATCCCGCGTGGCCGGCCGGAGGATCCTTCCAGGCCCGCTGCCGCGCTCATCTCAGGAGAGGGGATGGGTGGGATCGGCAGTAAGGCCCCTTGCATCCCTTTCGACGCCTGTGAGTCCGCCATCATGAGGATGCCATGACCACCGATCCGGTCACCACGCGGCTCCTGCGCCAAGCGCTGCCGGTGGTGACGACGCTCGCCTCGCTGCTGCTCGTGGTGACGCTGGCCGGCGCGCTTTATTTCGGCCGCGACATCCTCGTGCCGGTGGCGCTCGCCATCCTCCTGAGCTTCGTCCTGGTGCCCGCCGTGCGCGCCCTGCGGCGCCTGCGCGTGCCGCGGGCGGCGGCCGTGCTGCTGGTGGTGGTGCTCGCCTTCGGCCTGCTCGGGGCGGTGGGCAGCCTGATCGCCCGCGAGGCGGCGCAGCTCGCCGCCGATCTGCCGCGCTACTCCCTGACCCTGCGCGACAAGATCACGGCCCTGCGCGCGGCGACCGCCGAGCGCGGCGGCCTGTCGGACACCTTCTCCGGCTTCTTCGACATGGCCGAGGAGATCGGCAAGGAGCTGCAGCCGCCGGCCAAGGCCGATTCCGCCCATGGCAGCGATGCGCCCCTCGGCACGGCGGAGCGGCCGATGCAGGTGGAGATCCACGCCCCCCGCTCCGGCCTGCTGACGACGCTGGGCAGCGTGGCCGGCGGGGTACTGCATCCCCTGGCGACGCTGGGCCTCATCCTCCTGTTCACGATCTTCATCCTGCTTCAGCGGGAGGATCTGCGGAACCGGGCGATCCGGCTGGCGGGATCGAGCGACCTGCGCCGCACCACCGCCGCCATCGACGACGCGACCGCCCGGCTCAGCCGGTTCTTCATCGCGCAGCTCGTGCTCAACCTCGCCTTCGGCCTCGTCATCGGCGTCGGCCTCTGGTTCATCGGCGTGCCGAGCCCGATCCTGTTCGGCGTCATCGCCGGCATCGCCCGCTTCGTGCCCTATATCGGCGCGGTGATCTCGGCGGTGCTGCCGCTCGCCATCGCCGTCGCCGTCGATCCCGGCTGGTCGATGGCGATCCAGGTGGCGATCCTGTTCGTGGTGGTCGAGCCGATCGCCGGCCACGTGATCGAGCCGCTGCTCTACGGGCACTCGACCGGCATCTCGCCGGTGGCGGTGATCCTGGCGGCGACGATCTGGACCTTCCTGTGGGGGCCGATCGGCCTGCTCCTCGCCACCCCGCTCACCGTCTGCCTCGTGGTGCTCGGGCGCCATGTCGAGCGCCTGTGGTTCCTCGACGTGCTCCTCGGCGACCGGCCCGCGCTCGGCCCCCAGGAGATCTTCTACCAGCGGATGCTGGCGGGCGATCCGGCCGAGGCGATCGAGCAGGGCCGGCTGTTCCTGAAGGAGCGGGCGCTCGTCACCTATTACGACGAGGTCGTGCTGGCGGGCCTGCGCCTCGCCCAGGAGGATGCGGCCCGGGGCAGCCTCGGCCGGGACCGGCAGGCCGAGGTCGGCGGAGACTTCCGCGCGGTGGTGGAGGCGCTGGGGCAGGCGCGGATGCGGAGCCTCCTGAGGCGGTCGCGCAAGCCGGTGGGCGCCGAGGCCGAGGCCGCCTTCGCCGCCATCGGGCCGGACCGGCAGGCGGCGGGCATCGTGCTCGCCCGGGACGATCTCGCGCCCGCCTGGCGCGGCGAGGCGCCGGTCCTGTGCGTGTCGAGCGGCGGCGCCTTCGACGAGGCCGCGACGATGATGCTGGCCCAGACCCTCTCCCGCCACGGGCTCGGCGCACGGGTGACCACGGCGGAGAGCCTGCGCGGTAGTCTGGTCGAGGGGGAGCGGCCGGCGATGATCTGCTTCTCCTATCTCGACCCGATCAGCCTCTCGCAGATCCGCCTCACCATCCGCCGGGCCCGCAAGGCGGTGCCGGGGGTGACGATCCTCGTCGGCTTCTGGCGGGAGCGCGACCCGGCCTCCCTGGGCCGCCTGCGCCGGGCCATCGCCGCCGACCTGCTCGTCACCTCCCTGAGCGAAGCCCTCGACGTGGCGGTCGGGCGGGCCAGGGCCGTCGCCGCCGCTCCCCTGCGACGGGCCGCGGAATAGGCGGCGAGGGCAGGCGACCGGCACATGGCCGGCGCGCCGCCGATGCGTCGCGCCAGGGCGGGGAGTGGAGAGCGGTCAGGCCGCGGCGCGCGCGACGCTCTCGCCCGCCGGCTGGCTGGCGAAGTCGTCGCCCTTGTAGATCTCGGAGACGGCGGTCTTGAGCTTGCTTTCCTGGTCGGTCTTGCCGAGGGCCTTGGCATAGGCCGCCGTCGCGCCGAAGCCGGCGAGCCCGTAATGCGACATCCGCTGATACTGGGCGATGATCTGAACGTCGCGCAGGCGGCCGCCGCTCGGCGCCTCCTTGATGCCGTGCTTGAGCGCCTCCGTGACGAGGCCATCCATTCCCTTGCAAGGCTCGGGAGAGGTCGTGCCGCCGTTCTCCTCGATCAGGCTCTTGAGGATGGCGGTATGCTGGCCGATGCCGCCGACCGCATCCTGAAGCCTCTGCTTCGGCTTGGGCTCGCTGGCCTGATCGCTGAGCTGCTGCACGGCCCGCGTCATCTGGTCGTTGGCCGACCAGAGATCCTTCATCGCGTCGAGATACACGTCCTTGAGGCTGCCGGGCACCGACAAGGTGGGCTCCTTTCAGGCTGAGGGTGACGGCCCGGGAAACCGGAGGCCGCCGGCCCCGTTCCGTCACGCGAGATCCCGCGCGAGGTCATCAGCCGCGGTTCATCAAGCGTGGCCTAGAGGGGCATCCAGGGCGCGTCCGGCGCCTTCCTGTTCGGCCTTTCCGGAGCCCGTCCGTGCCGCCCGTTTCCCTCGACCCGACGAGCCGGGAGACCGCCCGCCTCGATACGATCATCGCCATCCCGGTGCGCAACGAGGCGGAGCGGATCGCCCGCTGCCTCACGGCGATCGGCGGGCAGGCCGGCCTCGCGCCGGGGCGCCTCGGGCTCGTGCTGTTCCTCAACAACTGCACCGACGGCACGGCGGAGATCGTCGCCGGCCTCGTGCCGGGGTTGCCGATTCCGGTCCGGGTGATCGAGCGGACCTATGCGGGGGCCCATGCGGGTTGGGCGCGCCGGGCGGCGATGGACGCGGCCGTGGCCTGGCTCGAAGGGGAGGGGGCTTCGCCGGCAACCGCCACGATCCTGACCACGGATGCCGACAGCGTCGTGCCGCCGGATTGGGTCGCGGCCAACCTCGCCGCCCTGGCGGCGGGGGCCGACGCGGTCGCCGGCCGGGTCGAGCTGATCCCCGAAGAGGCGGCCCTGCTGCCGCCCTCGCTTCCCGCCCGTGGCCGGCTGGAGGACACTTACGACGCGCTCATCACCGAGATGGAGGCGCGCATCGACCCCGATCCGCACGATCCCTGGCCCTGCCACCGCACCACCATCGGCGCCTCGCTGAGCGTGCGGCTTCCCGCCTATCGCCAGGTCGGCGGCATGCCGGAAATCCCCCTCGGCGAGGACGGCGCCTTCGTCGGCGCCCTGCTGGAGCAGGGCTTTCGCGTGCGTCACGACCGGGCGGTGCTGGTGCTGATCTCGGCCCGCCTCACCGGCCGGGCGCCGGGGGGCGTCGCCGACACGATCCGCTCCCGCTGCGAGGAGCCCGACGCCCTGTGCGACGCGCGCATGGAGGCCGTGCCCCGCGCGCTCCACCGCTATGCGTGGCGGGCGCGCCTGCGCCGGCTGCACGCCGAGGGCCGGCTCGGCCGCGATCTCGCCTGGGCCCATCGCCTCGGCATCCCGGAGGCGGAGGCCCGCCGCATCGCCGCCCTGCCGCGGGTCGGCGAGATCGTCGCCGCCGTCGACCGGGCGAGCCCACGCCTTGCCTATCGCCCGCTGATGCCCCGGCAGCTGCCTGGGCAGATCCGGTTCGCCCGCCTCGTTCTGCCGGTTTTGCGCGCCGCGCTCCGGCTGCGCCGAGCGACGCCCGCTACCACGCTTCCGGCGGTGCCGGCCGCGACCGCCGACGCGTAAAGTCTCGGGTTCCCAAAGGGATCATCCCTTTGGCGGGGGCTCGGGGCAGCGCCCCGATTGCTCTCCACCAGGGCTCCGCCCTGGACCCGCGAAAAGGCTCGCCTTTTCGAAATCAGGATCGCGCCGCTCTATGGGGTCTCGTCGCGGGTCGCGCCGAAAACCGGCTCGAAGGCCGCGCGGAGCGCCATGTCCACCTCCGGCAGGCTGACGATGCGGCCGAGATCGGCAAGGCTCGTGACCCCGTGCTCGCGCACGCCGCAGGGCACGATGCCGGAGAAGTGCGAGAGGTCCGGTTCGACGTTGAGGCTGATGCCGTGCAGGCTGACCCAGCGCCGCACCCGGATGCCGATGGCCGCGATCTTGTCCTCGACGCCGTCGCCCTTTTCCGGCCGGCGCACCCAGACCCCGACCCGGTCCTCCCGGCGCTCGGCGCGCACATTGAAGGCGTCGAGGACAAGATCGC
>NZ_NKUI01000280.1 GCF_014845115.1 Methylorubrum zatmanii
CGACCGGCGCCCGCGACCGGCCGCGGCGGATCGGGCAAAGCCATGCGCCACCGTCCCGACGCTTGCCGAGCCGCCCGATCCCCATGACCAACGCGATGCTGCGCCTGCTGATCGCCGACGGCAACGACCGCGACGGCCGCGCCAAGCGGGAGGCGGCCATCGGCAGCACGACCTCTCAGGCTTTCGCTGCCGTGGTGGGCGATCTGGCGCCGGAGGCGGCCTGCACGCTCCTCAATCCCGCCGATGCCGTGGCCGGAATCGAGGCCGGCCTCGACGCCTATGACGGTCTCGTGCTCACCGGCTCCACCTTGCGGCTCGCCGAAGGCGGCCCGGCGGTGGAACGCCAGCTCGAACTGATGCGCGCGGCTTTGGAGGCGGGGCTGCCGGTGTTCGGCTCCTGCTGGGGCATGCAGGTTGCCGCCGCCGTGGCGGGCGGCGAAGTTGGTAAGAATCCGCGCGGACCGGAATACGGCTTCGCCCGGCGCCTCGCGGCGACCGGCGCGGGCGCGGCGCATCCCCTTCTCGCCGGCCGCGGCCACGCCTGGGATGCGCCGGCGATCCATCTCGACGCGGTGCTCTCAGCGCCGCCGGGCGCTTGCGTGCTCGCCGCCAACGCAGTCCTCGATGTTCAGGCCATCGAGATCCGCTATGGACGAGGGCTGTTCTGGGGCACGCAGTATCACCCGGAAACCGATCTCGACGAACTCGCGGCGATGCTGCGCCTGACCGCGGATGATGTCGTTGCCGCGGGCTTCGCGGCCGATCTCAGTGCTGTCGGGACTTATGCCGATCAGATTGCGGAACTCGCAGGCGACGACGAGGCGATCCGCCGCCACCATGCGTGGCACCTCGGGTTCGGGCCGGATGTCCTTGAGGCCGAGCAGCGACGCCGGGAAATCGGAAATTTCCTGAAGCATCTCGCCATGGTCCGCAGCCACAAAGGGCGCGAGCGCGACCGGGTGGCACGTTGACCCGCCCCGTCCCGGATCTAGCTTCGCCTTGAAGGCTGTTTGTCAGCCCCCGGAGACGCGTTTCCAATGAGCCAGGGTTCTTCGGTCGCGGTGGTCGGCAGCGGGCTCGGCGGCCTTGCCTCGGCCTGCGTCGCGGCGGCGCGCGGGCATCGCGTCACGGTCTACGACAAGAACAGCTGGATGGGCGGCAAGGCCGCCGTGCTGCACGAGGGCGGCTTCCGCTTCGACATGGGGCCGACCATCCTCACGGTGCCCCGGGTGCTGGAGCGCATCTTCGCCGAGGCCGGCCGGAGCGTCCACGATTACATGGACCTGCGCCGCCTCGACCCGCAATGGCGCTGCTTCTTCGACGACGGGTCGCGCATCGACCTGATCGAGGACGTGAACGCCATGGCCGCCACGATGGATCGGTTCGCGCCGGGCCAGGGGGTGGGCGAGGGCTACAGGAAGTTCATCGCCGTCTCCGAGCACCTGCACGACGTCTCGGAGCGGTTCTTCTTCTGGAAGGCGGTGCAGGACCTGTTCGACACGATCGACATCCGCGCCAACATGAATCCGGGCACGCTGCGCGACGTGCTGTCCCTGCGCATGCACGCCACCGTGGCGAGCACCATCCGCGGCAAGGTCAAGGATGCGCGGCTGGCGCAGATGCTCGACCACTTCGTGCAATATGTCGGCTCCTCGCCCTACGGCGCGCCGGCGGTGCTCTGCGCCATCGCCCACATGCAGACGGCCGAAGGCGTCTGGTACCCGATGGGCGGCACCCGCGCGGTGGCCGAGGGGCTGATGAAGCTCGCGACCGAACTCGGCGCCACGATGAAATCCTCCGACGAGGTTCTGGGCCTCGACATCGCGGGTGGCCAAGTGCGGGGCCTGCGCACCCGCGACGGCATCAGCGCCTACGATGCCGTCATCTCCAACATGGATTCGGTGCGCACCTACCGCGAGCTCGTCGGCGGCGAGGTCGGCAAGTCCTACGAGAAGAAGAGCTTCGAGCCGGCCTGTTCCGGGGTGGTGCTCTATCTCGGCCTGAACAAGCGCTACGAGCACCTCGCCCATCACGACTTCGTCTTCTCCCGCGATCCGGAGGAGGAGTTCGACTACATCTACCGCAAGGGCGAGCCGGCACCCGACCCGACCGCCTATCTCGCCGCCCCCTCCTCCACCGATCCGAGCGTGGCGCCGGAGGGCGGCGAGGCGCTCTACGTCCTCGTGCACACGCCGTATCTGCGGCCGCATCACGACTGGTCCAAGATGTTTCCGGCCTATCGCCGGACCATCCTGGAGAAGCTGAAGCGCACCGGCGGCATGCCGGACATCGAGGAGCGCATCGTCGTCGAGCGCCACCTCACGCCCCAGGACATCCACGACCGCTACAAGGTGCTGAACGGGGCGATCTACGGGCTCGCCTCGCACGGGCGGATGATGGGCGCCTTCAAGCCCGGCAACCGCTCGCGGGAGGTGCGCGGCCTCTACCTCGCCGGCGGCGCCGCCCATCCGGGGCCGGGCATGCCGATGGTGATGATGTCCGGCTGGATCGCCGCCGACGCCCTCGACCAGGATCTCCGCACCGGCGCCGCGCCGGAATGGCGCAGGAGCGCCTGAGCGACCGCCCGAGCCGTCGCCATGCCGGCCAGACCGCCGCCGCCCGCGCGCTCGGGTCCGCTCTGGCGGTTCATGAGCGCCTATTTCGACCGCTTCGTGCGGCGCCACCTGAACGCCCTGCGCGTCGCCCGCTGGGGTGCGCCGCCCGCCGGCGACCGGCGGGGGCCGCTGGTGATCTACGCCAACCATCCGGCATGGTGGGACGCGGCGACCCTGATCGTGGCCGCCGCGCGCCTGTTCCCGGAGCGGGAGAGCTTCGCGCCGATCGATGCGGCGATGCTGGAGAAATACGGCATCTTCCGGAAGCTGGGGGCGTTTCCGGTCGACCTCGACAGTTCGCGGGGGGCGGCGCAATTCCTGTCGGCCGCCCGCGCGATCCTGGCACGGCCCGACCGCGTCCTCTGGATCACGGCGCAGGGCCGCTTCGCCGATGTGCGCGTCCGCCCCCTCGGGCTGAAGCCCGGCGTCGCGCGGCTCGCCGAGATCGCGCCCGAGGCGACGTTCCTGCCGCTCGCCGTGGAATACGCCTTCTGGGACGAGCGCGGGGCGGAAGCCTTCCTCGCCTTCGGCGCACCGCTGCCGGCGGCGGACCTCCTCGCCTTGCCCCGGCCGGAGCGTCTCGCGCGGTTGGAGGCGGCGCTGACCGCGACCCTCGACCGGCTCTCGGCGGACGTGATCGCCCGCGATGCCGCCCGGTTCGAAACGCTGCTTGCCGGACGGCGCGGTGTCGGGGGAATCTACGACGGCTGGCGGCGCCTCGCCGCCGCCCTGACCGGACGCCGCTTCGAGCCCGGCCACAGGGATGACGGACCGGGGCAGGAGACGCGGACCCGATGACGCTCGCGCTGCTCGTTCTCGCGGGCCTCGCCCTCGCCCTCGCCCTGCTGCCGGCTTTGCTGGCGGCGATGAATCTCGCGGTCCTGCGCACGCCCGCGCCGTCCCGGACCGAGGGCCTCGTCTCGATCCTGATCCCGGCCCGCAACGAGGCGGCGGTGATCGAGGGCACCGTGCGGGCGGCGCTGGCGAGCACCGGCCCGTCCGTCGAGGTGCTGGTGGGCGACGACCATTCCACCGACGACACCGCCGCCATCGTCAGGCGGCTGGCGCTGTCCGATCCGCGCCTGCGGCTGGTCTCCGTCCCGTCCCTGCCCGAGGGCTGGACCGGCAAGAACCACGCCTGCTTCGCCCTGGCGGCGGAGGCGCGGGGCGAGCACCTGCTCTTCCTCGATGCCGACGTGACGTTGGCGCCGGTCGGGGCGGCGGCCTTGGCCGCCCATGCCGTGCGGAGCGGCGCGGATCTCGTCAGCGGCGTGCCGCGTCAGGTGATGGGCAGCCTCGGCGAGCGGCTGACGGTGCCGATGATCGACTTCCTGCTGCTCGGCTACCTGCCCATCGCCCTGATGCGCGCCCTGCCCCGGCCCTCCCTCGGGGCGGCCTGCGGGCAGATGATCCTGATCGGGCGCGAAGCCTACGCCAGAACCGGCGGCCACGGGGCGATCCGCACCTCCCTGCACGACGGGGTGCGCCTGCCGCGGCTGTTCCGGGAGCACGGCTTGCGGACCGACCTCGTTGCCGGCCACGCCCTGGCGGCCTGCCGGATGTACCGGAACTTCGCCCAGGCCTGGGCCGGCTTCTCGAAGAACGCGCATGAGGGCATGGCGACGGCCCGCGCGCTGCCCGTCTGGACCACGCTGCTATTCGGCGGCCATGTCTTGCCCTGGCTGATTCTCGGCCTCGCCCTGGCCCTGGGCGCCGGGGCGGCCGCCGTCGTGGCGGCCTTGGCTGCCCTGGTCTCGCTCGCGACCCGCGCCGCCGTCACCCTCGCGGTGGCCGCGCCGCTCGCGACCGTTCCCCTGCACCCCGCCACCGTCTGCACGGCGCTGGCGATTCAGTGGAACGTGCTGCTGCGGCCGGGGCGTGCCGGCCGCGCGGTGTGGAAGGGGCGCCGCTACGCCGTGAACCTCCCCGCCGGGTCGCGCCGCGAGCCGGGCTGAGCGGCGCCGACGAAGCGCTCTCTCGCATCGCCGCGACCAGCGGGAAGGCTTTCCGGGATCGGGCGTTTCCGAAGCCTGCGAGGTTTGAGGGCGCGACGCTGTCATCCGCGCAGGATCCTTGCGGCAAATCGTGCGGAGCCGGTGATCGAGCCTTTGCAGTTGTCGGGCAACGCCTGTAGCCTTGGGGCCACGACGGCCCTGCCTGTTGCCGGGTCGCATCGCCAGGAAGTTCGGTCGCGTCGATGAGGGATGAGAGCGCCGCCGCCGTGTCGGCCCGCCCCACCGCCGGCCCGCAGACATCGCGGGAGGGTTCCCGCACGGTTACGGGCGGTCGCCCGATCGAGGCTTACCCGCCGCATTACGAGACCGGCCGCAGCGGTCGCCGCGACGCCTACGCCGCGCTCGATCTCGGCACCAACAATTGCCGCCTGCTGATTGCAGAGCCGACCCCCAACGGCTTCCGGGTGATCGACGCCTTCTCCCGCATCGTCCGGCTCGGCGAGGGTCTGGGCAATTCCAACAGGCTCACCGAGGCCGCCATCGAGCGCACGGTGGAGGCCCTGCGCATCTGCCGGGGCAAGATGAAGTCGCGGGCGGTGGCGCGCTCCAAGGTGATCGCCACCGAGGCCTGTCGGCTCGCGGTCAACGGGGCCGAGTTCGTCGCCCGTGTGCGCGCCGAGGTCGGGCTCGACCTGGAGATCGTCGACCGGCAGACCGAGGCCTATCTGGCCGTCACCGGCTGCGCGGCGCTTGCCGATCCGCAGGCGGAATCGGTCGTGATCTTCGATATCGGCGGCGGCTCCACCGAGATCGCCTGGCTCGACGGGGCGGCGGCCAATCCCTCGACCGATCCGACCCTGCGCATCCGCGCCTGGGATTCGCTGCCCGTCGGCGTGGTGACGCTGGCCGAACGGCATGGCGGCACCGAGGTCACCCGTCTCACCTTCGAGGGCATGGTGGAGGAGGTCGGCGACCTGCTCTCCCCCTTCGCGATTCGCGCGGCGGCGGCGGCCACCGCCCCCGCCTTCCACCTGCTCGGCACCTCCGGCACGGTGACGACGCTCGCCGCCATGCATCTGCGCCTCGCCCGCTACGAGCGGCGCCGGGTCGACGGCTTGTGGATGAGCGACGGGGAGGTCAGCGACGCCATCGAGGACCTGCTCGACACCCGCCTCGACCAGCGCGCCGACAATCCCTGCATCGGCCGCGACCGGGCCGATCTCGTGCTGGCCGGCTGCGCGATCCTGGAAGCGATCCGCCGGGTCTTCCCCTCCGAGCGCCTGCGCATCGCCGACCGGGGCCTGCGCGAGGGCCTTCTGATGAACATGATGCGCGAGGACGGCGTCTGGCGTCGCGGCCGGTATCGCTGAGCCTTTCCGGGGGTTGCTCCGCTTCGCTGCGGCCCTCGGGAGGGGGGAGCCGACAACCGGTCGGCTCCGGCATGTCACCGCGATTTCACGCTCCCGCCGCAGAGCGGCCGAGCGGGGGTATCCCCAATCCGATCGATCCCTTCGGGATGGCGGATTTGGGTTTCGCTCAACCCCCGCGCGGGCTTGCCGAGACGCAACCCGCTCCGATCAAGCGGAGGCCGGATCAGACGTCCTCGATCGCCTTGGAGGAATGGTGGCCGGTGATGAGCCAGCGCCCGTCGATCTCCTCGAAGGTGAAGAGGAAGCGGGCCGGCACCACCGTCTCCGTGCCGTCGCGGCGGATCTGGAAGCTGTAGAGACCGCCGATCACCACGGTCCCCAGCTTCCGGCTCACGCGCTTCTTCTGCACGGTGATGCCGCAACTGATGCCGTCATTGTCGAGGAAACTCTCGAAATAGCGGCGGCGGTCGTCCTCCCGGCCGCGGATATCGTCCGACATCGTCGGGACGAGGATGGCGTCGGGCGCGTAGAGCGCCAGCACCGCATCGACGTTGCGGGTGCCGACCGTCTCCGCCCAGCGCAGCAGAACCTTGCCCGCCTCGGTCAGGCAGGTGGCGGCAGTGCGCTCCGCCGGCACGGTGACCCTGTCGGTGGCCGGTGGGTGACCGTCCACGCCGATGCTCGTATCCATGGTTCCTCCTGCAGGGCCGTCCGGGCCGGCTCGCACAGCGGCGAACCGGTTCCGGTCAATGCAGTGTTATAACGTAACATACATCGATTCCATCCCGTCCGTTGCCGCTTTCCGGCTGCTCCGGCCTGCGGCGCCGGCTTGGATCGAAGCAGCACTCGGACGCGCGCTCTTCACGCGCCCGCCGTGCCGGGATAGGGACGGAGCTTGCAGCTTGGTGTGCATCGGCTCGGATCCGATGCTTGAGGACGGGATCATGAGCGACCGGCGAGGCGGGACGGGCGGCCTGCGCGGCGACCTGAAGCAGCGGGTGAAGACCGGACGTGGGCGCACCCTCTCTCAGAAGCGCTGGCTCGAACGCCAGCTCAACGACCCCTACGTCGCCCGTGCCAAGCGTGAGGGGTACCGCTCCCGCGCGGCGTTCAAGCTGATCGAGATCGACGAGCGCTTCAAGCTGCTCAAGCCCGGGCAGCGGATCGTCGATCTCGGCGCCGCCCCCGGCGGCTGGTCGCAGGTGGCGGCGAAGATCGTCGGCGAGAACGGCTGCATCGTCGGCATCGATCTGCTCGAGATCGAGCCGATGGCGGGCGCCACCTTCATCACCCTCGACTTCCTCGACGAGAGCGCGCCCGCGCGCCTGCACGAACTGCTCGGCGGCAAGGCCGACCTCGTCCTCTCCGACATGGCCGCCAACACCACCGGCCACAAGAAGACCGACCACCTGCGCACCATCGGGCTGGCCGAGACCGCGGCGGCCTTCGCGGCGGAGATCCTGGCGCCGGGGGGCGCCTTCCTGGCCAAGGTGTTCCAGGGCGGCACCGAGGGCGAGCTTCTGGCCGATCTGAAGCGGGATTTCGCGGTGGTGCGCCACGTCAAGCCGGCGGCGAGCCGGGCGGATTCGAGCGAGCTCTACGTCCTGGCCACCGGCTTCAGGGGTCGGGCGGCCGGGGACGCGGCGTCCGACGAGGCCTGATACGGGGCGCTGCTTTCGTGGCACGATGCCTGCTCATCCGGCCCGAGAGCCGTGCTGGGAAGGCCCCGATGACCGCAAAGCCGTTGAACCGCTTCTCCGTTGCGCCGCTGAGCGGCATGACCCGACGCCTCGCCGATGTCGCGGCGGGCCGCGCCGCCCCGGATCTCGTCATCACGGGCGCGCGGATCCTCTCGACCTATTCCGAGCGCATCCTGCCCGACCGGGAGGTCTGGGTCGCGGGCGGGCGCATCGCCGCCGTGAAGCCGGCCGGCAGCCATGTCGGCGACGCGCTCCGCACCGATGTGCGCGGCGGCCTGATCGCGCCGGGGCTGGTCGACCCGCACCTGCATATCGAGAGCAGCATGGTCACGGCCTGCGCCTATGCCGAGGCGGCGCTCGTCAACGGCACCACCTCGATCGTCTGCGACAGCCACGAGATCGGCAACGTGCTCGACGTGAACGGCGTCGCCTGGATGCTGGAGGATGCCCGCGAGGCGCCCCTCAACATCTTCCTCACCGTGCCGAGCACCGTGCCGGCCACCACGCCGGAGTTCGAGACCGCCGGGGGGGACCTGACGGCGGAGAAGATCGCCGCACTGTTCGACGCGTGGCCCGAGGCGATCGGGCTCGGCGAGAAGATGGATTTCGTGGCGGTGGCCGCCGGGGACGAGCGGGCCCATTCCATCATCCGGGCGGCCCTGGAGCGGGGACGCCCGGTCTCCGGCCATGTCTACGGGCGCGACTTCGTGGCGGCCTATGCGGCGAGCGGCGTCACCGACACCCACGAGGCCATCGATGCCGACATCGCCGACGACCTCCTGGAAGCCGGGCTCTGGATCTTCCTGCGCGGCGGTCCGCCGACCACGCCCTGGCACTCGCTGCCGAAGGCCATCGGCACCGTGACCGAGTACGGCGCGGCCTGGAAGCGGGTCTGCGCCTGTACCGACGACCGCGACGCCGACGACCTCATCGCCTTCGGCCTCGACTGGGTGGTGCGCGAGGCGGTGGCGCGGGGCATCCCGAAGCCCGCCGCCTGGGCCATGGGCTCGCTGCACGGCGCCACCCGCTACGGCCTCGACGGCGAGATCGGCGGTCTCGGCGGCGGGCGTCGGGCCGATCTCGTGCTGCTCGACGACGATCTGGTGCCGCAGGCGACGTGGTATGGCGGCGAACTGGTGGTGGAGGACCGCAAGCCCACCGCGCGGCTCGAACAGGCCCTGGCCCGGCCCTACCGCTACCCGGCCCCCGCCTACGCCACGATGCGTCTGCCCGATCCGCTGCCGCCCCTGATCCCGGCGCTGCCCCCCGGCCCCTGCATCGTCAACGCGATCCGCACCACCTTGCCCGGCATCGAGCTGACTCACGAGCGCCTCGCCCTCACCCCCGGCGCCGGCTGGCCGGAGACGCTCGCGGCGCATGGCCTCTGCCATGTCGCGGTGATCGAGCGGCACGGCCGTTCCGGCGGCGTCGCCCACGGCCTGCTCTCCGCCTTCGGGCTCACGCGCGGCGCGGTGGCGAGCAGCGTCGGCCACGACTCGCACAACGTCATCGTCGCCGGGCTCGATGAGGCCGACATGCGCGTGGCCCTCCGCGCCATCGCCGCCCAGGGCGGCGATG
>NZ_NKUI01000281.1 GCF_014845115.1 Methylorubrum zatmanii
GACGACTGGGCCCGCGGGCCGCGCAAGACCGTGGTCAAGGCGCCCTCGCTGCTGCTGGTCGACGACTCGGCCTTCTTCCGCGACATGCTCACCCCCGTCCTCAAGGCGGCGGGCTACGGCGTGACCGCCGCTTCGTCGGCCGACGAGGCCCTCGGCCTGCTCAAGAGCAATCCGGGCATCGACCTCGTGGTCAGCGACCTCGAAATGCCCGGCCGCAGCGGCTTCGACCTCATCGCCGCCATGCGCGGGGCCGGCGGCCGCTTGGCCGAACTGCCGGTCATCGCCCTGACCGGTACGGTCGGGGCCGACGTGATCGAGCGGGCGCGGCGCCTCGCGATCAGCGACCTCGTGGCCAAGTTCGACCGCAGCGGTCTGCTCGCCGCGCTGGCGGAGATCGGTGACCCCGATCTCGCCAAGGCCGCCTGAGACCCGAATGGACCGAGAAGGAGAAGCCGCCATGCAGGCCGCTAACGGCAACGGCGTCCCGGCCGACACCACCGACTACGTCACGGTTTTCGTCGGCGAGACCATGTTCGGGCTCACCATCGACCGGGTGCACGACGTGTTCGTGCCCGCCGGCATCACCCCGGTGCCCCTGGCGCCCAAGGAGATCGTGGGCCTGCTCAACCTGCGCGGACGGGTCGTGACCGCCCTGTGCCTGCGCCGCCGGCTCGGCCTCCCGAGCCGCGAGGCGGGGGCGGCGCAGATGGCCATCGGCCTGGAGCAGGCGGGAGAGACCTTCGCGCTGATCGTCGACGGTGTCGGCGAGGTGCTCAAGCTCACCGCCGACACGCAGGAGCCGGTGCCGATCAATCTCGATGCCCGCTGGCGCGACCTCTCCCTCGGCGTCCACCGCCTCGACGGGCGCCTTCTCGTCATCCTCGACGTCAACGCGCTGCTCGCCTTCGGCGATGCCCGCGAGGCAAAGGCGGCCTGAGGTGAGCGACGCGCCCGTCAAGACCGACACGAGCCGGACAGCCCTGGGCAAGTCCGCGCTGATCGTCGACGACTCGGCGGTCATCCGCAAGGTCGCCCGCCGCATCCTCGAGACGCTCGACTTCAGCGTTCGGGATGCGGAGGACGGAAGGACGGCCCTTGCGCTCTGCGCCGAGGCGATGCCGTCGGTGATCCTGCTCGACTGGAACATGCCGAACATGGACGGCTACGAGGTGCTGCGCCACCTGCGGCAATCCCCCTCCGGCGACCGGCCGAAGGTGCTGTTCTGCACCACGGAGAACGATATCGGCGCCATCGCCCGGGCCCTGCGCGCCGGCGCCGACGAGTACATCATGAAGCCTTTCGACCGGGAGATCATGATGGCCAAGCTGGACCAGGTCGGCTTCCCGATGCGCCCGTCGCAGGCCGCCTGATCCCGCACGGCGTCCGAGCGACGACGATATCCGCCGTCCCGAAGGGATCGACCGGCTTCCGGTTGAGACCGACCCTACGCCTCCGGGGACCGTGAGGTTTCCGTGTTCCCTGTCCCCGAAGTGAGGCCTCCATGCCGGCATCCCCCGCCGTCGCACATGCCCCGGCGGCGCGCAGCCCCATCAAGGTACTGGTCGCCGACGATTCGGCGGTCGTGCGCGGGCTCGTGTCGCGCTGGCTCGGCGAGGCGGGCCACGAGGTGGTGGCCACCGCCCCCAACGGACGCGCAGCCGTGGATGCCCTCGCCCGGTGCTCTCCCGACGTGGTGCTGCTCGACATCGAGATGCCGGAGCTCGACGGCATTCAGGCCCTGCCGCTGATCCTGGCCAAGCAGCCGGGGGTCCAGGTCGTGATGATGTCGACCCTGACCCAGCGCAACGCCGACGTGTCGCTGCGCTGCCTCTCGCTCGGCGCCGTCGACTACATCCCCAAACCGGAGAGCAACCGCGGCGTCACCACCTCGGACGGGTTCCGCAACGACCTGATCGAGCGCATCCGGGTCTTCGGTACCGCCCGCGCCCGACGCCGGACGGCCCTGGCCCCGGCCGAGGTTCCGTCCGCGGCGTCTCACCCCGCGGCGGCGCCCGTCTCCCGACTGTCGGGGGCGGTGACGCTGCGTCCGCGCCCGCGCAGCGTGGCGGCCCCGCGCGCCCTGCTGATCGGCTCCTCGACCGGCGGGCCCCGGGCGGTCGGCGAGGTGTTGGAGAAGATCGGGGCGCCCACCCTGCGCCGCCTGCCGGTCCTGATCGTGCAGCACATGCCGCCGGTCTTCACCGCGGTCTTCGCCGAGCATCTGAGCGCCCGGGTCGGACTGCCCGCCGCAGAGGGCAAGGCTGACGAGCGGGTGCAGCCGGGCCGGATCTACGTCGCCCCCGGCGGGCGCCACATGCGGCTCGCCGGCACCGCCGCCGAGCCGGTGATCCGCCTCGACGACGGGCCACCCGTCAATTTCTGCCGCCCGGCGGTGGACGTGATGTTCCTCGACGCCGCCACCCTGTTCGGCGGGGCGACGCTGAGCGTGATCCTCACGGGTATGGGCTCGGACGGCACGGCGGGGGCCCGCGCCCTGGTCGAGGCCGGCGGCATCCTGCTCGCCCAGGACGAGGCGACGAGCACGGTCTGGGGGATGCCCGGCAGCGTCGCCAAGGCCGGCCTCTGCCACGCTCTGCTTCCCCTGCCCGAGATCGGACCGGCGTTGCGCAGCGCGATCGCGGAGCGGGCCTGATGACCGAGGCCGATTTCGCGTTCCTGCGCGAATACCTCAGGAAGCGCTCGGGACTCAGCCTCGGGCCGGAGAAGCGCTATCTCGTCGAGAGCCGGCTGACGCCGATCTGCCGCCGCTTCGGGATCGCCACCCTGGCCGACCTCGTCGGCACCCTGCGGCTGTCGCGGGAGGGGCCGCTGGAACGGGCGGTGGTGGAGGCGATGACCACCAACGAGACGTTCTTCTTCCGCGACCGCGTGCCGTTCGACCTGTTCCGCGAGGTGCTGCTGCCCAAGGCCATCGCCGCCCGCGCGCCCCAGCGCCGCCTGCGGATCTGGTCGGCGGCGGCTTCCACCGGCCAGGAGCCCTATTCGTTGGCCATGATGATCCACGAGGCCGGCGCGCAGCTCGCCGGCTGGCAGGTGGAGATCGTCGGCACCGACCTCTCGACCGAGGTGCTGGAGAAGGCGCGGCTGGGCCTCTACAGCCATTTCGAGGTGCAGCGCGGCCTGCCGGTTCAGCTTCTGGTGAAGTATTTCACCCAGATCGGCGAGCAGTGGCGGCTCAACCCCGCGATCACCGGCATGGTGAGCTTCAAGCCGCTCAACCTGCTGCAACCGTTCGAGCATCTCGGCCAGTTCGACATCGTCTATTGCCGCAACGTGCTGATCTATTTCGACGCCCCGACCAAGACCGACGTGCTCGACCGGATCGCGAAGGTTCTGACCCCCGACGGCGCGGTGCTGCTCGGTGCCGCCGAGACGGTGATCGGCCTCACCGATTCCCTGGTGCCCGACCCCCAGCATCGCGGGCTCTACCGCCAGACCGCCGTCGGGCGGCCTGCGATGACCCACCGCCTCGCCGCAGGTTTCTGAGCGATTGCCGCCGCCCGACCTGCTGCCGTCGGGCCGGATCCGGCTCTAGAGTGCGGGGCATGACCTACGACGCGCCGCGACTGCTCGCCTGCGGGGATACCGCCTTCACCATCGAGTTCGCGGCGGGGATCGAGGCCGAGGCGGGCGCCCGCGTGATGGCGCTCGATGCGCTTCTCGCGGAGCGCGCGCTGCCTGGTGTCCTCGAAACCGTGCCGACCTATCGGTCGCTGACGGTGCATCTCGATCCCCTCGTGGCCGACCCGGCCGAACTCGGCCGCGCCGTGCTGGCGCTCGCGGGCGAGGCGCTCGCCCCCCTTCCCGCCGCGCGGCTATGGCGGATCCCCGTGGTCTATGGCGGCGCGTTCGGGATCGATCTGGAGGCGGTCGCCGCCCATCACGGCCTCACGCCGGAGGCGGTGATCGCGCGCCACAGCGCCCCCGAATACCGGGTGGCGATGATCGGCTTCCTGCCCGGCTACGCCTATCTCGCCGGGCTCGATCCCGGCCTCGTCCTGTCCCGGCGCCCGAGCCCGCGGCCGGTGACGCCCGCCGGCACCGTCTCCATCGGCGGCGCCCAGGCCCTGGTGGCGAGCATCCCCGCCCCGAGCGGCTGGCATCTCCTCGGCCGCACCCCCGTCAAAACCTTCGTCCCGAAGCGCGACCCGGCCTTCCTGCTGCGCCCCGGCGACCGGGTGCGCTTCGTGCCGACCGCGCCGGAGCGCTGGGACGCGCTGGCCGCCGCGGCGGAGGCCGGCGAGACGGTGGCCGAGCTGTGCGAGGCGGCGGAGGCATGAGCCCGCGCCTCCACCTCGCCCGCCTGAGCGGCGCTGCCTCGCTGCAGGATGCGGGCCGGCACGGCTTCCTGCGGTTCGGCCTCTCGGCCTCCGGGCCGATGGACCCGGTCGCCTTCGCGGCCGCCAATCTCCTCGTCGGCAACGGGCCCGATGCGGCGGTCATCGAGTTCGGGCTGGCCGCCGCGACCCTGCGCGTCGAGGGCGGGCCGGTGCGTCTCGCCTTCGCGGGCGCGGTGGGCGGCCTGAGCCTCGACGGTGAGCCGATCGCCGCGCACCGGTCCTTCCTCCTGCGGGAGGGCGCGGAACTGACGGTCGCGCGGCCGCGGGACGGCGTCTTCGCCGTGCTCGCGGCCTCCGGCGGCTTCCCCGTCCCGAGGGTGATGGGCAGCCGCTCGCTGCATCAGCGGGCGGCGCTCGGCGGATGCGACGGGCGCCCCCTGCGGGAGGGCGACCGCCTGCCGCTCGGACCCCTGCCGCCTTCCGGCGAGGCGGAACGCTGCCTCGATCCGGTCGCGCTGGAACGGGGGGAGCCAATTCGCGTCGTGCTCGGCCCCCAGGACGACCACTTCCCGCCGGACGGCCTCGCGACCTTCCTCGGCCGCGATTTCACCGTCTCGAACCGGGCCGACCGGATGGGCTATCAGCTCGACGGGCCGGAAATTGCCCACGGCGCGCAGGGCTTCAACATCGTTTCCGACGCGACGGTGGCGGGATCGGTGCAGGTGCCGGGCTCGGGCCGGCCCATCGTCCTGCTCGCCGACCGCCAGACCACCGGCGGCTACCCGAAGATCGCCACCGTGATCTCCGCCGACCTGCGGCGGATCGCCCAAAGGCGGCCCGGCGAGACCGTGCGCTTCGAGGCCGTCGACCTCGCCGCCGCCACGCGCCTCGCCCGCGCCCGGGGCGCGCATCTCGCCGGGCTCGCCGCCCGCCTCAGGTCGGTCGAGAGCGAGGCCGAGCGGCTGATGGCCGCCAATCTCGCCGGCGAGGCGGTGGATGCCTTGGGGCCAGGGGAGGCAGGGGAGGAATGACGGTCGGCGGGGCCGAAACCCATCCTGGCGCGTTGTCGGGCCATGTCGCGCGCACCCCGAACCACGTCCGAGCCGCCCCGCCTCGGCTTCTGCTGCACCTTCATCCCGGATCCGGACCCGCAGCACAAAACCCTCAAGGCCGCCAAGGATGCGG
>NZ_NKUI01000282.1 GCF_014845115.1 Methylorubrum zatmanii
CACGTTTCCTGGAAAATGTCCGCATGCGGCTACCGGCGTTCTGATCGCCTCATCCCAAAGCCGGTCGATCCCTTCGGGATGGCGGATGTGGGCTTCGCTCAGACGCCGCGCGGGCTCCCCGATCCTGCCTCCGGTCTGATCAGCCGGAGACAGGATCATGCCGATAGGCCCCGAATCTCTCGGGTACGGGTGGATTTACTGCAAGGTGGGAGGCGCGGCTTCGAGCGAGCCGCGCGGCGGCCTGTTGCCCGGGAGGCGCCGAAGCGGTCTCAGAAAGCGAAGCCGGGATCGGTTGTGAAAGCCTTGAGTGCGGGCAGTGAGGCGTCGAACAGGGAGCGCGATCCGAACGCATCGCCCGCCCGAACGAACAGAGTCGCCTTGGCGGTGCGATCCGGGCCGAGGACGCAGACAAGGCGGCCTTCATCGCGCAGTTGGTCGAGCAGGGCCTGCGGACGGGTCTCGACCCGGCCTTCGACAAGGATGGCGTCGAAGGGGGCGCCCTTTGCCGGCGCGGTCAGCGTGCCCTGGACGACCTCGGCGGTCTCGCCGAGACGCTCGCGGGCCGTCGCGGCGAGGTTTGCGGAGGATTCCAGGGCGACGACCTCGGCGCCGAGGCGCCGGAGGATGGCCGCGCCGTAGCCGAAGCCGGTGGCGACATCGAGGGCGCGGGTGCCGGGGCGGATCTTCAGGGCCTGAATCATCCGAGCCAGCACCATCGGCGCGGGCATGACCCGGACATCGCCCCCATCCGGCGCGAAGGTCAGTGTCTGATCGATATAGGCGAAGTCCTCGCGTCCCGGCGGAACGAAGCGTTCGCGGGCGACTGAGTCGAAGGCGTCGAGCACAGCGTTGTCGTTCACGTCGAAGGTGCGGAGCTGGCAATCGACCATGAGGCGCCGCGCCTGAGCATAATCGATCATGAGCTGTCCCATCCCTCGCCGCCGCGCCAAACTCGTCGTCGCGACCGCCGATCGAGCGGAGCGGTCCCGAGCGGGTCGGGTTGTCGTGGATCGTTTCTGGAATTGCAAGGCTTGCGCGCGACCCCGGCGCTGTCTCAGCGGGCCGGGAGCGTCGATGCCTGTGCTGGGGGTTGGGAAGTTGTGGAGGCCTCGCCCGGAATCGAACCGGGGTGCAAGGATTTGCAGTCCTCTGCGTAACCACTCCGCCACGAGGCCTCACCGCGGTGACCCGCGGCGCTCCGGGCCGTGCGGCCGCTCCGGAGCGAGGCGTCTCTAGCAGAGGCGCAGCCCGCTCGGCAACGGCCTTGTCGCGCATTCGACATAAAGGATTCCGCCGCAGGGCGGTCGCAGGGCAGCGCGGTGGAAAAATCGCCTCAAACGGCCTGAAGGCGAAAAAAGCGCCGAAAGAACCCTTGCGCCGGCAATCGACGAAGGCTAATGACCCCTCAGCGCCGCCGAGGCGGCCGGGTGATCCCCGATAGCTCAGTTGGTAGAGCAAGCGACTGTTAATCGCTTTGTCGCAGGTTCGAGTCCTGCTCGGGGAGCCAAAATTTTTTTCAAGAACTTGTCTGATGTTCGTTAGGGGCGTGTCATCGCACGCGCTTCATACGCTGTTCTTGTCCTGTTTTCAGCCTCCAGGTTTCTCCTTTCGCCGCGCCGTTCGTAGCTCGGCCACGCTAGCCAGACTGAACCACCGATTCGCAGTTATAGAGCATCGTCGTTGACATCTGCGTGTGCGTGGCCGATTGCATCACGTCGGCCGGCGCCGCCCGCCTCGAACGCCTCGCTGGCCACTCCTGCCCTGCTGTCCATGTTCCAGATGCCGTCCGGCCAGCCGGAGGCACGTGCGAGCTCGCGGAAGGTCCGGCTGAAATGCGAGCGTCTCCACGCAAGGCCGGCTCGCTCATCAATGACCAAGAGCCCGATGCCGCGCGGGGGCAACTCGGCGAGTGACCCCGATCCGCCACACTGGTCCACGCTGAGCGCAAGTTTTTCGGGCATCCTGCCCCCTGCAGGAGGGTGGATGCCATGCCTCGCAAACGCTTCACGAACGAACAGATCGCCTTCGCTCTTCGGCAGGCGGAGAACGGTGCATCAGCGGACGAGGTCTGCCGGAAGATGGGGGTCTCGGAGTCGGCCTTTTCCCGCTGGAAGAAGTAGTGCGTCGGCATGGGCGTGTCGGAGATCCGGCGGCTCAAGCAACTGGAAGACGAGAACAGCAAGCTGAAGCGGCTGGTCGCCGACCTGACGCTGGACCGCTCCATGCTGCAGGATGTCTTGAAACGAAAGAGGTAAGGCCCGCCGCATGCCGTGAGGTCGCGGGCCACCTGCAGGTGGCCTA
>NZ_NKUI01000283.1 GCF_014845115.1 Methylorubrum zatmanii
TGGCACTAGCGGACACGACGATCCTTGAGGGTCTTGAGACGCCGGATCGTCTCCGGCTTCTGCCGGAGAGCGAGCTGCAGCGGGTGGCCGACGCGGTGCGCGCGGAGATGATCGACGCGGTCTCGGTGACCGGCGGCCATCTCGGCTCCGGGCTCGGCGTGGTCGAGCTGACGGTGGCCCTGCACTACGTGTTCGACACCCCCGACGACCGCATCGTCTGGGATGTCGGCCACCAGTGCTACCCGCACAAGATCCTCACCGGACGGCGCGACCGCATCCGCACCCTGCGCCAGGGCGGCGGCCTGTCGGGCTTCACCAAGCGCTCCGAGAGCGAGTACGACCCCTTCGGCGCGGCCCATTCCTCGACCTCGATCTCGGCCGCGCTCGGCATGGCGGTCGGGCGCGACCTCGACGAGGCCGAGGCCAGGGCCCGCGGCGCGGCGCCGGGCAAACGCCGCAACATGGTCGCGGTGATCGGCGACGGCTCGATGTCGGCGGGCATGGCCTACGAGGCGATGAACAATGCCGGCGCCCTGCATTCGCGCCTGATCGTCATCCTCAACGACAACGACATGTCGATCGCGCCCCCCGTCGGCGCCATGTCGGCCTATTTCGCCCGGCTCGCCTC
>NZ_NKUI01000284.1 GCF_014845115.1 Methylorubrum zatmanii
CATGGCCCATGCGGCGGCCCTTCGGAGCGGTGAGGCCGGCGACGAAGCCGATCACCGGCTTGGAGAAGTTCTCCTTGATCCAGGCCGAGGCCTCGGCCTCCTGCGGACCGCCGATCTCGCCGATCATCAGCACGGCCTCCGTCTCCGGATCCTGCTCGAACAGGGCAAGGTGATCGAGGAAGGACGAGCCGTTGATCGGGTCGCCGCCGATGCCGACCGAGGTCGAGATGCCGATGCCGAGTTCCTTCATCTGCGCCGCCGCCTCGTAGCCGAGGGTGCCGGAGCGCGAGATCACGCCGACCTTGCCGGGCAGGTAGATGTGGCCGGGCATGATGCCGAGCATCGACTTGCCAGGCGAGATGATGCCGGCGCAGTTCGGGCCCACCACCATGGTGCGCTTGTCCTTGGGATAGCGCCGCAGGTAGCGCTTCACCCGCATCATGTCCTGGGCCGGGATGCCGTCGGTGATCGAGCAGACCAGCTTCAACCCGGCATCGGCTGCCTCCATGATCGCGTCCGCCGCGAAGGGGGGCGCCACGAAGGTGATCGAGGTGGTGGCGCCGGTGGCGGCCACGGCCTCCTTGACGGTGTTGAATACCGGCACGCCGCAATGGGTCTTGCCGCCCTTGCCCGGGGTGACGCCGCCGACGACGTTGGAGCCGTAGGCGATCATTTCCTTGGCGTGGAAGGTGCCCTTGTCGCCCGTGATGCCCTGGACGATGATCGGGGTCTTCTCGTCGATGAGAATGCTCATGGCGTGATCCTCCCCGTTCTTCAGTGCTTGGCGGCGTTGCAGGCCTCGACGGCCTTGCGCGCGGCGTCCGTCAGGGTTTCTGCGGTGATGAGGTCGAGCCCGCTCTCGGCGAGGATCTTCTGGCCGGCCTCCACATTCGTGCCGGCGAGGCGCACCACCAGCGGCACGTCGATCTTCACCTCGCGGGCAGCCTTGACCACACCCTCGGCGACCCAGTCGCAGCGGTTGATGCCGGCGAAGATGTTGACGAGGATCGCCTTGACGTTGCGGTCCGAGAGCACGAGACGGAAAGCCGTCGCGACCCGGTCCGGGCTGGCACCGCCGCCGACATCGAGAAAGTTCGCCGGCTCGCCGCCCGCGTGCTTGATCATGTCCATGGTCGCCATGGCGAGGCCGGCGCCGTTGACGATGCAGCCGATCTCGCCTTCGAGACCGATATAGCTGAGATTGTGCTCGGCGGCCTGGGCCTCGCGGGGATCGCCCTGGGACGGGTCGTGCATGTCGGCGATGTTGCGGCGACGGAACAGGGCATTGTCGTCGAAGGACATCTTGGCGTCGAGCGCCAGCACCCGGTCGTCCTTGGTGACGACGAGCGGGTTGATCTCCAGCATGGTGCCGTCGCAATCACGGAACGCCCGGTAGGCGTTCATGATGGTCTTCACCGCCGCCGAGACCTGCTTGATGTTGAGGCCGAGCTGGAACGCGATCTCGCGGGCCTGGAACTGCTGCAGGCCGACCGCCGGCTCGACCACCACCTGGATCAGCGCCTCGGGCTCCTTGGCGGCGATCTCCTCGATGTCCATGCCGCCACGCTGGCTGGCGATGACGCGCACCCGCTCGGCCTTCCGGTCGAGGACGTAGCCGAGATAGAGTTCGCGCTCGAACGGATCGGCGGTCTCGACATAGACGCGCTGCACCGGCTTGCCCTCGGGGCCGGTCTGGAGCGTGACGAGGCGCTTGCCCAGCAGATCGCGGGCGGCGTCGCGCACCTCGTTGTAGGTGCGGCAGAGCTTGATGCCGCCGGCCTTGCCGCGGGCGCCGGCATGGATCTGGGCCTTCACCGCCCAGAACGAGCCGCCGAGTTCGGTCGCCGCGTAGACCGCCTGATCCGGGCTGAAGGCCACGGCGCCCTTCGGCACGGCGACCCCGAAGCTCGCGAGCAGCTCCTTCGCTTGGTACTCGTGAACGTCCATCGAGACCTCCTCTGCGTTTCCTTCGCTTTTCGTTGGGCCGACCTTCGCGGAAAAATTAGTTTTCGGGAAGCGGGTCGGCTCTCAATTTTTTCTTGTCTTATGCTTCAGTTTGCTTGTTCGCCAGAGACTTAGCAGGCTTCTCACCTGAGGATCATGCGGCCCTCGTCCCGTCCGCTTCCCCCTCCCGAGGAGCCGGAGCGCATCATAGGCTGCGCAGCATCCTCCGGAAATCATAGGGGAACCGGGCACTCCTTCGAGGCCGCTTCGCGG
>NZ_NKUI01000285.1 GCF_014845115.1 Methylorubrum zatmanii
TCCGGCCATCACTTCGAGGAGGATCGCGAGATGGTCCTCCTCGAAGTGATGGCCGGACTCGCGGCGGGGCGGTTCGAGGCGGAGGCCGGCATGCAGGTCCGCTTCTTCGCCCGGCACATCGAGCCCTGGGCCGGCCGCTTCTTCGCGGATCTGGAGACCGCGAAGGCGGGTCGTTTCTACCGCGCGGTCGGGGGGCTCGGCCGCGCCTTCATCGAGATCGAGGCGGAAGCCTTCGCCATGGAAGGCTGAAGGCTTTCTCCAACGTGACAAACCGGATCGAGGCGCGTTGCCGTGACAGAGGCAACCGCCGGAGGAGACGAGGGTGATGCGACAGGATCCGAAGACGCTCGGTCGTCGCCAGTTCTTCCGGGCGCTCGGCGGCAGCACGGTCGCCGCCGCGGCGGCCGTCGCCTCGCCGATGGGGGCGACCGAGGCGCAGGCCTACGATCCGGGCAACGACGAAACCCGGAGCCGCTACCGCGAGAGCGACCACGTGAAGGCGTTCTACCGCACCAACGGCTACGAGACCCTCAAGAAGAACACCGACCCGGCTTCCACCGGACCGAAGTGAGGCTGCCATGCTGATCAAGCGCAAGAGCGGCGAGGCTGCTCGCACCAAGCACCAGGCCGTGGCCGCCGGCCTCGCCGCCGGGGTTCTCGACCGCCGCGCCTTCCTGCGGAAATCCGGCCTCACCGCCGGAGCGCTGGCCGCCGCCGGCACGATCCAGCTCGGCGCCGTGCGCAAGGCGCAGGCCGCCGGCTCCTCGGCGGTCGGGCCGGACACGGTGATCAAGAAGAACGTCTGCACCCACTGCTCGGTGGGCTGCACCGTGACGGCCGAGGTCGTCAACGGCGTCTGGGTCGGGCAGGAACCGTCCTGGGCGAGCCCGATCAACCGCGGCACGCACTGCGCCAAGGGCGCGGCCATCCGCGAACTCGTCTCGTCGGATCGGCGCCTCAAATATCCGATGAAGCTCGAAGGCGGGCAGTGGAAGCGGATCTCCTGGGATCAGGCTTACGAGGAGATCGGGACCAAGCTCACCGCGATCCGCGAGAAGAACGGCGCGGATTCGGTCTACTGGCTCGGTTCGGCCAAGTTCACCAACGAGGCCTCCTACCTGATGCGCAAGTTCGCTGCCCTCTGGGGCACGAACTCGATCGACCATCAGGCGCGCATCTGCCACTCGACCACCGTGGCGGGCGTGGCCAACACCTGGGGCTACGGCGCTCAGACGAACAGCTACAACGACATCCGCAACGCCAAGACGATGATCATCCTCGGCGGCAACCCGGCCGAGGCGCACCCGATCTCCATGCAGCACGTGCTGTCGGGCAAGGAGATCAACCGCGCCAACATGATCGTCATCGATCCGCGCTTCACCCGCACCGCCGCGCACGCCACCGAATATGTGCGCATCCGCTCCGGCACCGACATCCCGGTGGTGTGGGGCATCCTCTGGCACATCTTCCAGAATGGCTGGGAGGACAAGGAGTTCATCCGCCAGCGCGTCTACGCCATGGACGACGTGCGCAAGGAAGTCGCCAAGTGGACGCCCGACGAGGTCGAGCGCGTCTCCGGCGTGCCCGGCGAGCAGCTCCGCCGCGTGGCGGAGAAGTTCGCCAAGGAGAAGCCCGCCACCCTGATCTGGTGCATGGGCGCGACCCAGCACACGGTCGGCACCGCCAACGTGCGGGCGCTCTGCATCCTGTGTCTGGCCACCGGCAATGTCGGCAAGCCCGGCACCGGCGCCAACATCTTCCGGGGCCACACCAACGTGCAGGGCGCCACCGATCTCGGCCTCGATGTCACCTCGCTGCCGCTCTATTACGGCCTGGTCGAGGGCGGCTGGCGGCACTGGGCCCGCGTCTGGGACGTGCCCTACGAGTGGCTGCAATCGCGCTTCGACGAGGTTCCGGCGGCGGCCGGCCGCAAGGCACGCACCCGCAAGGAGAACATGGAGGCGCCCGGCATCACCTCGACCCGCTGGTTCGATGCCGTGAACCTGCCGCCGGAGCAGATCGACCAGAGGAGCCCGGTCAAGGCCTTCATGGTGTTCGGCCACGGCGGCAACACCGTCACCCGCATGCCCGAGGCGATCGAGGGCATGAACAAGCTGGAGCTGCTGGTCGTCGCCGACCCGCACCCAACCACCTTCGCAGCCCTCGATGCCCGGCAGGACAACACCTACCTGCTGCCGATCTGCACCTCCCTGGAGATGGACGGCTCGCGCACGGCCTCGAACCGCTCGATCCAGTGGGGCGAGCAGATCGTGAAGCCGGCCTTCGAGTCGAAGAACGACTACGAGGTGCTCTACCGTCTCGCGGAGAAGCTCGGCTTCGCCGACAAGCTCTGCAAGAACATCAAGGTCGTCGACGGCGTCCCCGAGGCGGAGGACATCCTGCGGGAGATCAACCGCGGCGGCTGGTCGACCGGCTATTGCGGCCAGAGCCCCGAGCGGCTGAAGGCGCATATGCGCAACCAGCACAAGTTCGACCTCGTGACCCTGCGCGCGCCGAAGGACGACCCGGAGGTCGGCGGCGATTATTACGGCCTGCCCTGGCCCTGCTGGGGCAAGCCGGAGCTGCGCCATCCCGGTTCGGCCATCCTCTACAACACGTCCCTGCACGTGAAGGATGGCGGCGGCGGCTTCCGCGCCCGCTTCGGCACCGAGCGCAACGGCCAGACCCTGCTCGCCGAGGATTCCTACTCCAAGGGCTCGGACCTGACCGACGGCTATCCCGAATTCACCTTCGGGGTGTTCAAGAAGCTCGGCTGGGACAAGGACCTGACGGCGGACGAACTCGCCACGATCCTCAAGATCGGCGGTGAGAAGCCGGATACCGTGAGCTGGGCGACCGACCTCTCGGGCGGCATCCAGCGGGTCTGCCTCGACCACGGCGTCTCGCCCTTCGGCAACGGCAAGGCCCGGGCCAATGCCTGGAACCTGCCCGACCCGGTGCCGGTCCACCGCGAGCCGATCTACTCGCCCCGGCCCGACCTCGTGGCGAAATACCCGACCCGGCCCGACGAGCGGCAGCTGCGCATGCCGAATATCGGCTTCACCGTGCAGAAATCGGTGGTGGATCGCGGCGTCGCCAAGGACTTTCCGATCATCCTCACCTCCGGCCGTCTGGTCGAGTACGAGGGCGGCGGCGAGGAGACCCGGTCGAACCCCTGGCTCGCCGAATTGCAGCAGGACATGTTCGTCGAGATCAACACCGGGGATGCGGCCGAGCGCGGCATCAAGGACGGTCAGTGGGTCTGGGTGACCGGCCCTGAGAACAGCTCCAAGACCAAGGTGAAGGCGCTGGTGACCGACCGCGTCGGCAAGGGCGTGGCCTTCATGCCCTTCCACTTCTCCGGCTGGTACCAGGGCAAGGACATGCGCGACTTCTACCCGAAGGGCACCGACCCGGTCGTGCTCGGCGAGAGCGTGAACACCGTGACCACCTACGGCTTCGATCCCGTGACGGGCATGCAGGAGCCGAAGGCCACCCTGTGCCAGATCCAGGCGGCCTGACGAGGAGCGACCGAATATGGCCCGGATGAAGTTCCTCTGCGACGCGGACCGCTGCATCGAGTGCAACGCCTGCGTCACCGCCTGCAAGAACGAGCACGAGGTGCCGTGGGGCATCAATCGCCGCCGCGTCGTCACCCTCAACGACGGCAAGCCCGGCGAGCGCTCGGTCTCGATGGCCTGCATGCACTGCACCGACGCGCCCTGCGCGGCGGTGTGCCCGGTGAACTGCTTCTACACCACCGCCGACGCGGTGGTGCTGCACTCCAAGGACATCTGCATCGGCTGCGGCTACTGCTTCTACGCCTGCCCGTTCGGCGCGCCGCAATATCCCCGCGTCGGCAACTTCGGTTCGCGCGGCAAGATGGACAAGTGCACCTACTGCTCCGGCGGGCCCGAGCCCGATTTCTCGACCGCCGAGTACGAGAAATACGGCTCGAACCGCCTCGCCGAGGGCAAGCTGCCGCTCTGCGCCGAGATGTGCTCGACCAAGGCCCTGCTGGCCGGTGACGGCGAGATGATCGCCGAGATCTACAAGCAGCGGGTGATCAAGCGCGGCTACGGCTCCGGCGCCTGGGGCTGGAAGACGGCCTACCGCGAGACCGTCGCGATCTGAGCCGATGCCGGCGCGGGCC
>NZ_NKUI01000286.1 GCF_014845115.1 Methylorubrum zatmanii
AATCCTGCATAGCTCAGGGCCGGCTTGAGCGGGTGCTGCCCGAATGGGATCTGCCGTCCACGCCCGTCTACATCGTCACGACCTCGCGCCTGCTGCCTGCGAAGACCCGCTGCTTCATCGATTTCGCTATGAAGCAGTTGCCGACGATGCTCGCCGCCGCAACCGATGACGAGGATCGGAGCACCCGGCGCACGGATCAGGTCGGGGTGAGGCTCATCGCCCCGTGAGATCGTTCGCGCCGCCTCATCCGAACCTTGCTCGGCAGTCATACCGGCGGCGCCCCTGCGATGCCAGGGCAACGCAAGATTGTTCCACCTGCACAGAGAGAGGTTGAGGCAGTTTCTGTCGAGACGCTTCAACGAGGCTTCGGGCGAGCGTTTGTTCTGCTCCAAGAACGAGGCGAAGGCCGCGGGCTGGCGGGCACCGCGCGGGTGAGCGGCGGGACAGCTGATCTCTTTTCCGATTTCGGCCGGGCGAAATGCTCGCTCAGTAGGCCCGCGAGCGCCGGAAGCAGCCTTCGTGTGGCATCGTTGACGCCGTCGAGAGTTTTCGCTGTTGCTTCGGCTGCCGAACAATTGCGCTGGCAACTCCCGACGTGGCAGTCATTCCTTGAGGTTGTGCAGCGCTGCTAGGCTCGGCGCTTTCGAGGGCTGTGAGGACGCGATGCGTGGCTTGGTTCGATTCGCCGCTGCAGTCTGTGCGATTTTCGCAGTGGTAGAAGCTCGCGCTCAAGCTGACGTGAATACCCTCACTGAGGCTCAGAAGCGCAAGATCCACCTGCCTTACGTCAGAGCTGCAACGAACTGCATCTCTCAATCCTTGCTGATGGCTCCCGATGCAATCCGTCTAGCCAAGCAGGGGCAGTGGGCGGACGCGGAGCTATGCAGGATTTTA
>NZ_NKUI01000287.1 GCF_014845115.1 Methylorubrum zatmanii
GGCGCCGACGTGGTGCTCGGCAACACCTACCACCTGATGCTCCGCCCCGGCCCGGAACGGATGGCGCGGCTCGGCGGGCTCCACCGCTTCATGCGCTGGGACGGGCCGATCCTCACCGATTCCGGCGGCTTCCAGGTGATGTCGCTCTCGGCCCTGCGGAAGATCGACGAGGAGGGCGTGACCTTCCGCTCGCATATCGACGGCACCGCCCACCGGATGAGCCCGGAGCGCTCCATCGAGATCCAGGGCCTGCTCGGCTCCGACATCCAGATGCAGCTCGACGAATGCGTGCGCCTGCCCGCCGAGCGGGCGGAGATCGAGAAGGCGATGCGCCTCTCGCTGCGCTGGGCCGAGCGCTGCCGCGTGGCCTTCGGCGAGCAGCCGGGCAAGGCGATGTTCGGCATCGTCCAGGGCGGCGACATCCCCGACCTGCGGGTCGAGAGCGCGCGGGCGCTCACCGATCTCGACCTGAAGGGCTACGCCATCGGCGGGCTGGCGGTGGGCGAGCCGCAGGCGGTGATGCTGGCGATGATCGAGACGGTGGAGCCGCACCTGCCGGCGACCAAGCCGCGCTACCTCATGGGCGTCGGCACGCCCGACGACCTGATGCAATCGGTGATGCGCGGGATCGACATGTTCGACTGCGTGATGCCGACCCGCGCCGGCCGCCACGGCCTCGCCTATACCCGCCACGGCCGGATCAACCTGCGCAACGCCCGCCACGCCGAGGATACCCGCCCCCTGGACGAGGCCTCCGCCTGCCCGGCGGCGCGGGACTATTCCCGCGCCTATCTCCACCACCTCGTCCGCTCGGAGGAGATTCTGGGGATGATGCTGCTGACCTGGAACAACCTCGCCTATTACCAGCAGCTGATGGCCGGCATGCGGGCGGCCATCGCCGCCGGGCGGCTCGCGGATTTCGTCGCCGAGACCAAGGATGGCTGGGCCCGGGCAGAGGCCGCCGAGAAGGGCTGAGGGTTCGGCGGCGCTTTGCGCCTCACCCTCATCCCGAGGTGCCCGCGTCAGCGGATCTCGGCGCGCTTCTGCGCCTTGGAATAGCTGGTGATGGCCGCTTGGCAGTTCGGCGAGAGCTTGGCCTTGTTCTGCTTGAAGCAGGCCCGCACCTCGGCGCTGTCCGGCGCGAACTCGCCGCAATAGCTCAGGTAATCGCCGGTGCAGTGCTGGCGCAGGGCGTCGCGGTCGGCCACGGGGGCCGCCTGGGCGGCGCTCGTCGCGATCATCAGGGCGATGGCTGTGCGTGCGATCATGGGACTCGAAACTCCGACACCACGTTGTCCCCTCCGTTCCCGGCAGGGACGACGGGGGCAGGACGGCCCGGCTCGGCCGGGTCGCGGGGTGTAGAGCCGGCGGATCGGGCGAGAGTACGGCCGGCCCATGGCAAGCCAAGCCATTATCTAGCCTCATAAAACGCCCGATTGCCGGCGGCCTTCCCGTCATTTCGGGGCGTGGGCCAGCACCTGAAAAGTCCCGCCGGGATCGTCGCGCCCGCTCTCCTGCGCCGCCTTCAGCCCCGCCACGATCCGCCCGGCGACGGGCAGCCGGTAATGCAGCGGATCCCAGTAATTCGCCGCCTGCGCCGTGATCGGGGACGGGATGCGGAAATCCACCACCGTCGCGCCGCGCTCCCGGCCGAGGCTTGCGACCCGCGCCTTGCACACGGCCTCCCGCTGCGCCGTCGGACTGCCGGGCGCGCCCTGCTGCGAGACATGGACGGGGGTGAAGGCCACGAGTTTCAGCGTGTCAGGGGGAGCCTCGGCGAGCAGGGCGTCGAGCCAAGCAAGCGCCGGCATCGGCGCGTCCGGGGGTGTCGGGCGGTATCCCGGCTCGGCCTCGGCCGCCGCCTGCGTGGCCTGGGCGCTGCGGATATGGGCGGCGGCCCGGGCCGCATCATAGGCCGCCTCCGGCGGGGTGAAGACCGCGTAGCCATCCGCCCCGAGCCGGGCGGGCCTGAGGCCGAGCCGAAACATCAGAGCCTCGAAGGCGGTGCCGAGGCTCTGCCCATTCACCTGCCGCAGGGCGCCCCAGGGCATGCCCGGCCTGTAGAGCCATGCCGGGAAAGCGCGGAAGGTCAGCCGCCGCTCATCCGCATCCGGCTCGCACCACGTCGTGTCGAGGCCGAACAGCAGCACCCGGGGCCGGTTGTGGCGCAGATAGAGGCGGGCCAGTTCGGTCTGCTCGTAGGGCGTCGCCGCGTTCATCGACAGGTTGGCGAAGCGGCCACCGAAGGCGCGGGCGAGATCCGCCGGGTCGAGCAGGCGCGCGGTCGAGGTGCCGAACACCGCCCCGTCATAGGCGCCGCTGCGGGCGATCTGCGGATACATGAAGCGCTGGTTGCCATCCATCAGCGGCCCCTGCGCCCGGCCCGGTGCGGCCCTGACGCCGTAGGGGTCGAGGGCGGCGACGAAGCCGATGCAGGCCAAGCCCGCCAGGGCGGCGACCGCCAGGAACAACAGGGCGAAACGCCGCCATTCCGGCGGCGACCCCGCCGGGTTCGCACTCGTCATCGGGCTTGGTACCGACTCAATGGTTCACGCCGCGCCGAGCCGTGTTGACCACCCCGGCTCAAGCCCCTATTGCGAGCCCTACGCTCCGAGCGCAACCGGCCCCTTTCACGGCGCCCGCGCGAACCGGATGCGAGCGCGTAGCTCAGTTGGTAGAGCAACGGACTTTTAATCTGTAGGTCCTGGGTTCGAGTCCCAGCGCGCTCACCACTTTTCCACTAAAAGTAATCACCTCGTGAAATGACCCCGATCGGGGTCGAGGTGCGGCCAAATGTGTACTTTTTTGCAAAAAGTGTGTGCTCGGCCTGCCACAGGGTGTGTAATCGGGTCAGGCCGCAGAGGCCTCGCCTAACAGGTTCTTACGGCTCTCGGCCCGATACTGTTCGAGCATGCGCATGCCGTTTCTAGCAAGCCGCAGCTTGTTCACACAGAAACTGTAGTAGCCCAATATTCGCCCCAAATATTAGCAACCGCAGAAATCTCAACCTCTGTGGCGCCAGCGTCAAATGAGGACAGGCCGATTTGGTGGAGGCGGCAGCCGCAACGATTCGCTAGGATGAGAAATTCAGACCAGGAGGGCCAGAATGGCATGACACCAATTAGGTGACGGTCGTCTTTCATACCAACGACAAAAACCTAGGACGAATTAATTTGGCCCACATTCGATGCTACCGGCATATAAGGAGCGCGTTGTCGCGCTCATTTTGATTATGTTAATTAGGCAATCTCCCAGATGTCGCACGCATCCCAGCCACATTGTACACTTAACGAGCCAGAGAAAATCGCGTCGAGCCGAGACCGCTCCGCTTCTATAACGGAGCCATCGACCGCTACAGGACGGCAGCGGCCCATCCAGCCCGGCGGTACGTAGTCCGGATTGTGCAAGGAATGATCCGACGCCTCCGCGAAAAAGGCGCGATCACCGCCGTCGATGTAGCTTTCGGCTGGCAGCCCTTCAGCGAGAAGGATATCGTGCCTATCGAGTTCGACGTGCCAGTA
>NZ_NKUI01000288.1 GCF_014845115.1 Methylorubrum zatmanii
GTTGAATATGCAACATGTGGGATTTTTGTGCTCTTATTTGGGAAATTTATTTGTAAATCAGACGTTCTCCCGTGTAAATCAACTACGTTAAGTCACAACTGTCTCAAGTAGAGGATTGTTGAGGTTTATAGATGGGCCTTCCTATTGTTTTCAACGGAAATGTGTTCCCGGCGGGATATATAGCGAATAACAATAGTTATGATGCGCCTGGAGAGTTCACTGCTCTCAAGCTTACGCCGGAAGCATATACGTTAACAGGGACGGTTTCGTCGGTTGGCGATCTCGTTAGAATGACAAATGTAAAAAATGGCTTGTCATTCGATCTCTATGCGACAGGATATGATAATTCTGGAAAAATTTTATTCAATAATTCAAAATATTTGAGTGGAATTGCTGTTCTAGTTTCGAATACACCTCTTGAGGTAGGGCAATATATTGCTTTTGCTGAAAATAAATTAGGAGACTATGTTGTAAGATGCTTTGTTTCTGGGACACGAATTTCCGTCGAAAGAGGAAGCATTCCGGTAGAATTATTGCGTATTGGAGAGAAGGCACGATTGGCTTCTGGAGGGGTTCGTACAATTACCTGGATCGGTCATCGCGAGATTAAGGCTGAAGTCGGCATGCTGAGTGCCGACCAACAGCCGGTGCGTGTTCGTGCCGGAGCTTTTGGTGACAATCTTCCAGCGCGTGATCTTTTTCTCTCGCCTGGCCATCCGGTGCTCATCGGTGCCGATGCCGATAACAAGGGCGGTGTGCTCGTTCCTGTGATGTGCCTGATCAATGGCACGTCAATCACTCGGCAGCCTCGCATGAAGGTCACTTACTGGCACGTCGAACTCGA
>NZ_NKUI01000289.1 GCF_014845115.1 Methylorubrum zatmanii
CCCCCACCCCGTCCGGCCCTGACCTCGGTCCCCGTGACCGCCTCCCTGCCGGAAGCGGCGCCCCGTCCGGCTCCGGCCGAACCGGACGGCCCCCGTCTCAGGCGTTTCGAGGACGTGGTCGCCCAGGCCGAGGCCGCCCGCGACATCGCCCTGAAGGTGGCGCTGGAGCGCGACGTCCACCTCGTGCGCTTCGAGGAGGGCCGCATCGAGTTCCGCCTCGCCCAGGGCGGTCGCGCGACCCTGGCCAACGATCTCGCCCGGGCGCTCGACGCCTGGACCGGGCGGCGCTGGGTCGTGGCGGTCTCCAAGGACGAGGGCGCGCCGACGCTTGCGGAGAACGTCCGGCAGGCCGAGCAGACCCGTCACCAGAACGCCGCCGCCCATCCCCTGGTGCGGGAGGTGCTCAGCCGTTTCCCCGGCGCGCAAATCGTCGATGTCCGGGATAAGGCCCCGGAGGGCGATCTCA
The DNA here is from genome assembly GCF_014845115.1 of Methylorubrum zatmanii. Taxonomy (GTDB): domain Bacteria; phylum Pseudomonadota; class Alphaproteobacteria; order Rhizobiales; family Beijerinckiaceae; genus Methylobacterium; species Methylobacterium zatmanii. The sequence continues at coordinate 467 of NZ_NKUI01000289.1, forward strand.
CCGACCTCGCGGCGGGCGCTGCCGCCGCCGATCCGCCGCCCGAGGAGACGGATGACGAGGACGCCTGAGCCTGCCGCGGCCCTGGCGGAGGCCGACACCCGCGCCTAAGTGGGAGCCAGTACAGTTTTTCTCGACCGGAACCGGAGCGGACCGACCATGCGCGACCTGATGGGCATCATGAAGCAGGCCCAGGCCATGCAGGAGAAGATGGCCTCGCTCCAGTCGGAACTCGAAGCGGTCGAGGTCTCGGGCGCCTCCGGCGGCGGGGCTGTCAGCGTGCGGATGACGGCGAAGGGGCAGGTGCTCGGCGTCTCGATCGATCCGAGCCTGATGGTCGCCGACGAGCGCGAGATCCTGGAGGACCTGATCGTCGCGGCCTGCAACGATGCCCGAGCCAAGGCCGAGGCGACGGCGCAGGAGAAGATGGCCGAGCTGACCAAGGGCCTGCCTCTGCCCCCCGGCATGAAGCTGCCTTTCTAGATCGTCGTCCGGGCGGACGAGCCGGCAGCCAACCTTCAAAAGGACATTCCGGGTTTCCCCAGGGCTTGCCTGCGTCGCCCTGCCACAGAGGGATGCCGGTGGGGCGCCGTAACCCGGTCAAGGGGCCGCCGTGGACGAATCGACCTGCGGCGCGAAGCAGATAGCTTCGGTGAGACGGCAATCCGTCCCGCCTCGCCGGAGTGGAGGACGCAGCAGTGCATCCTGTGGGCATCTGCGCCGCCGCAAATTTTGTTAAGGCGCCGGCCTTGCCGAAGGAGCAGGGTTCGGATCGCCGGGTCGTACGCGGCCCCCCTAGCGAGGCTCGGCGGTTCCGCCGGCCTCTCTCCGATCAGAGCCGGCGGAACCACCGCCGCGATCGGGGAGAGCCGGAACACCTGCCTGTCCGGTCCCCTCCTCCCACTTCTCACGCCCGCTGATCTCACGCCCGGTGACCGCCCCCCGCGTCAGGCGGAGAGCCGCAGCGGCGTCGATTCGAGCATCGGCTCGGTGCCGTTACGGGCGACCAGCACTTGGCGCGGTCCCGCCTCCTTGGCGCGGCGATAGAGCGAGACCAGGGCCGGATCGTCGGCCTCGGCGTCGGAGGCGATCACGATGGAGTCCATGCAGGGCCCGACCGCGGTGACGAGGTCGGCAGCGCCCCGGCCGGCGCTGGTATCGAGCCGGCACAACACCCAATCGTAGCTCTGGGACAGGGCGTTGAAGCTGATGGCCAAGCCCTGTGGCTCTTCCACCAGCACGTCGAGGGGCGCGAAGCCGCGCTTGACCGTGTGAATCCGCGAACCGCGCATGGGCTGGATCACATCGGGGAAATCGGCCGCGCCGGCGACGAGGTCGGTCAGGCCCGGCTCGGCATAGCCGCCGGCCGCACCGTTGACGTCGACCAGCAGAATCAGGCCGCGAGGGCCGAGCACCCGGGCGAGGTCGGAGGTGAGGCCGGAGCCTGCCTCGGAGCGGGCCGTCTCGACCACGAGCACGCAGCCCCCCTTGGCCGTTCGGGTGCCTGCCCTGCCCACGCCCTGTTGAAGCCGGGCGATCAACCCGTTGAGGTCGGCCGAGGCGGTCGAGGATTTCAACGCATCGTCCGAGCCGTCCCGGCGGCCCGCCGCGTCCGGGCCGAGCGGCGCCGGGCTGGCGAAAACGGGATGGTGGACCGTCGCCGTGGCCCGCAGGGAATGAGCGAAGGCCATGGCCGGGGCGAACCGCTCTTCGGCCGAGGCCGGATAGACCGGGCCGTAGAAGGGCTCATGCGCGGACCGGCGACGCGAGGCGGGTTCCGCCTCGGGATAGATGTCCTGGGACACCGCGCGCGGCGCCGCCTGGGTCAGGGGCTCTCCCTCGTCCTCGAAGCGACCGCCGCCGGGGCCGGGCGGCGTCACGAGGAGGTGGCGGCCGACGACGCCCGCGCTGGCGAGCAGAAAGGCCAGCACCGTGGCGAAGGCGACGATCGGCAGCTTCTTGGGGAAGGACGGCAGGTCCGGCACGACGGCGCGGGAGATCACGCGGGCATCCGCCGGGCTCGCATTCTCGGCGTCGCGGGCGGCGGCCTCGCGGTAGCGGGCGAGGTAGGATTCGAGCTGCTGGCGCTGCGACTTCGCCTCGCGCTCCAGGGCGCGCAGCTGCACCTCGCTGGTATTGCCCTTGGCAACGATGTCCTGCTGGCCCTCGACCGTGGCCCGCAGGCTCTCGACCCGGGCATTGGCGATCTTGGCGTCGTTCTCCAGGGTCCGCACGATCCGCTCGGCGGCGGCCTTGATCTGGCTCTCCAGATCCTGGACCTGCGCGGTCAGCTCCTTGATCCGGGGATGGGCCGGCAGCAGCGTGCGCGATTCGAGGGCGAGCTGAGCCCGCATCGCCATCCGGCTCTCGACGGTGCGCCGGATCAGCTCGTTATTGGCCACGTCCGGAATCTCGAAGGCGCGGCCTTCCTTGATCATGTCCTTGAGGAGCTTGGCGCGGGTGGTCAGGTCGGCGCTGACCGTGCGCGCCTGGGAGAGCTGGCTCGACAATTCGGCGAGCTGCTGGGACGAGAGCGGCGCGGCGGCGGCGGTGCCGCTCGCGCCGATCAGACCGTTCTTGGCGCGGAAGGCCTCGACCTGAGCCTCGGCCTCGGCGACGCGCGAGCGCAGGGTTTCGATATTGTTGCCGAGCCAGGTCGAGGCGTAGCGGGCGGTATCGACCGAGGCCGCCGCCAGCGAGTCGAGATAGAGCTCCGCCACCGTATTGGCCCCCTGGGCGGCGAGTTCAGGATCGCGGGAGCGAAACTCGACGGTGAGGATCCGGGACTTGCCCGCCGGATAGACCAGAAGGTGATCGAGATAGGTGTCGAGGATCCGATCCTCGGGCGCGCGCTCCAACGGCGCCGCGGCGAGGCCGAGCATCATCAGCGTGCGCCGGATCGGCGAGGCGGCCTCGGCCTGCGGATCGAATTCGGGATTGCCGATGAGCTTGAGGCGGCGGATCGCTTCCCGAGCAAGGTCGCGGGACATCGCCACCTGCACTTGGCTCGCCACGGCCTGCTCGTCGATCGGCTGCGCCTGCTCGGCCCGCTCGGCGGCATTGCGCGCGAAGGATGGATCGCGGCTCTCGAGCAGGACCTTGGCCTCACCGGTGTAGCGCGGGGTCACCACCTGCACGAACACGCCCGCGCCGAGGGCGGCGAGCAGGGTCGGCACCGCGATCCAGGCCCAGGAGCGCCGCAGCACGCCGCCGATCTGACCGACCGCCAGCCCCTCGCCGGATCCGCCAGGGCCGCCGGAGGAAGGAGGAGACGGATCGGTCGACAGCCTGAGGCGGGGCATGGGCAGTCTTTACGCAAGCAGGACTGGGATCGAGGCCGTCGATCCGCATGGCGCCAGTAGCCGACGTTAAGGTTGACTTCCCGTTAAAGCACCTGGATGCGCGTCCGGGGCAGCGCCAGCCCCTTCTTCGAATACGATCGCCTGCCGCGTGATACGACCTCCGCTCGATCGGAGCGGGTTGGCCTCGGCAAGCCCGCGCGGCGCCTGAGCGAAGCCCAAATCCCCCATCCCGAAGGGAGCAACCGGATTGGGTATGAGGC
>NZ_NKUI01000029.1 GCF_014845115.1 Methylorubrum zatmanii
TTCGGGACGATGCGCTAATCCCGCTCGCGGGTGATGTCCGGCGCGTCGGGGTTCTTCATGCCGACGACGTGGTAGCCCGCATCCACGTGCAGGATCTCGCCGGTCATGCCGCGGGACATGTCGGAGAACAGGTAGGCCGCGGTCTCGCCGACCTCCTCGATGGTCACGGTCCGGCGCATCGGCGCGTTGTACTCGTTCCATTTGAGGATGTAGCGGAAGTCGCCGATGCCGGAGGCGGCCAGCGTCTTGATCGGCCCGGCCGAGATCGCGTTGACGCGGATCTGCTTCGGCCCGAGATCGGCGGCGAGGTAGCGGACGGAGGCCTCCAGGGCGGCCTTGGCGACGCCCATCACATTGTAGTGGGGCATCCACTTCTCGGCGCCGTAATAGGTCAGGGTCAGCAGCGAGCCGCCCTCGCGCATGATCTTTTCCGCCCGCTGCGCGATCGCGGTGAAGGAATAGCACGAGATCAGCAGCGACTTCGTGAAATTCGCCTCCGAGGTCTCGAGGTAGCGGCCCGTCAGCTCGTCCTTGTCGGAGAAGGCGACGCAGTGGACGACGAAGTCGATGCCCTCGGGAAAGGCCTCGGCGGTGGCGGCGAAGACGGCATCGATCGAGGCCGGATCGGTCACGTCGCAATGGCCGACGACCCTGGCGCCGAGTTCCTTGGCCAGGGGCTCGACGCGCTTCTTCAGGGCCTCGCCCTGATAGGTGAAGGCGAGTTCCGCCCCGTGGGCGGCGGCACTTCGGGCGATGCCCCAGGCGATCGAGCGGTTATTGGCCACTCCCAGCACCAGCCCGCGCTTTCCCGCGAGCAGCCCGCCCGGCTTCTGATCCGACATGCGTCACCTTCGCTTCGGCCGCGTCGGCGCCTCTCGAGGGGCGCCCCTAGACTGGGGGCTTCCTTAGCGGAGGCCCGCCAGGGGGGGAAGCCTGAAGGCGAAGACGGGCACCCGAGGCCCTGCCGGGCCTCGGCGCCGTCACGGACGGTCGGCTCACGCCGTCCCGGCCTTCGCCTCGCGGCGGCGGCGGGCATATTCGGTCAGGGCCGGATCGTCGCCGGCCGGCAGGGCCACCGCCGTCGTGGCGAAGAGGTCGCCGCGGCTGCCGTCCTTCTTCGGCAGGCCCTTGCCGCGCAGGCGGAAGGTGCGGCCGGATCCGGTCATCGCCGGCACCTTCATCTCGACCGCGCCGGTCAGGGTCGGCACGCGCAGGGTGCCGCCGAGCACGGCATCCTCCAGCGGCAGGTCCACGGTGGTGCGCAGGTCCGCCCCCTCGACCTTGAACAGGGGATGGGGCTGGATGCGGATGGTGAGCAGCGCGTCGCCCGGCTCGCCCCGGGGACCGGCGGAGCCCCCGAGGCCGCGCAGGCGGATGGTCTGGCCATCGACCACGCCCTTGGGGATCATCACGTCGACATCGCGCCCGCCGGGGAGGCCGATGCGCATCTTCTCCTCGCCCGCGACCTGTTCCAGCGAGACGCTGAGTTCGGCCGCCACATCCTCGCCGCGCGCCGGACCGCCGCGGCCGAAGCCGGGCCCGGCCCCGCCGGCGCGGAACGCCTCGCCGAAGATGTGGCTGATGAAATCCTCGCCGACACCGCCCGGACCCGCTCCGCCGCCGGCGCCGCGGGCGCGGGCGAAGCCGTCGAAGTCGAAGCCGCCGCCGCGCCCGCCGCCGAAGCCGGAGAAGCCCTCGAAACCGGTCGCGCGCGGTTTACCCTCGGCGTCGATCTCGCCGCGGTCGAACTGCGCCCGCTTCTCCTTGTCGCCCAGGATCTCGTAGGCGGTGTTCGCCTCGGCGAAGCGCTCCTTGGCCTTGGGATCCTTGTTGCTGTCGGGGTGGTACGCCTTGGCGAGCTTACGGAAGGCCTTCTTGATCTCGGCCTCGTTCGCGCCCTTGGGCACACCCAGAACGTCGTAGGGGTTTCGCATCGGGAATCTTTTGAGGGGGTCGCAACCGTTGAGGGATACGGCCTTCGCCGCGTGGCTTCAACGTGGGAAAGGCGTTGCGGTTCTGCAACACCCCTTCCATCGATCCGCTCACGAATGCGCGAGGACAGTCGCGCCGGCCGTCCCTCGCCGGAATCAGGACTTCGCCGAGCGCACCCGCTTCAGCTCCCACTCGCCGCCGGACGGCTTGCAGCCGGTGCCGCGCACGAAGCGGCTGTTCGCGTGGCCGACCACAGTCGCCAGGAAGTCGCGGCAGATCTCGTCGCCGGCCACGTAGGGCAGGCCGGTCGGGTTGATCGCGCCGCGCATGGCGGTCTCGGGATTCTCCCACTTCACCGGACGCCCGTTGCCCTGCGGGTCGAGGGCGACCGAGAGCGCCGCATGGGCGCGGCGCCAATCCTCGGCGTCGAGGTCGCGCCCGAAGCTGGCGGGGCGCTTCGGGATGCTGCCGGTGACCAGGGGCTCGGGCACGACCGGCGCCTCCTCCGACCGGAAGGACAGGACCGGCCCGCTGCACCCCGCGCAGGAGACTGCCGCCAGGCCGAGGGTCAGGAGACGCGCGATCCGGGATGCGGGAGGGCCCGCGAGGGCTTTACACAGACGCAGACGCATTACACCTGAACTCGAGGCAGACGGGGGTCCGACAGGGTGTGCCGCCCGACGTCGGTGCCCCCCGACCCGGCTGCCACAGGGAAGAAAATGGCCATCGATCGGTTAAGAGAGGGTGATCCCGGCGAACCGGCGGTCCACCCCGAGGACTTCACATTGTCGTCGGACCCCTGGGCCCTGTTCGCCGCCTGGATGGCGGAGGCCGAGGCCTCGGAGCCCTCGGACGCCAACGCCATGGCTCTGGCCACCGCCGACGCGGACGGCCTGCCCGACGTGCGGGTGGTGCTGCTGAAGGGCCTCGATCCCCGGGGACTCGTCTTCTACACCAATGCCGAATCGGCCAAGGGCGAGCAGCTCCGCGCCAACCCCCAGGCCGCGGCGGTGCTGCACTGGAAGTCCCTGGGCCGGCAGATCCGCGCCCGCGGCCCGGTGAGTCCCGTCACACGGGAGGAATCGGACGCCTATTTCGCGAGCCGCCACCGGGACAGCCGCATCGGCGCCGTGGCGAGCCGGCAATCGCGCCCGCTCACCGACCGCCCGACCCTGATGGCCGAGGTCGCCGCCCTCTCCGCCCGATACGAGGACGGCCCGGTGCCGCGCCCCGAGCATTGGCGCGGCTTCCGCATCGAACCGCTGCAGCTGGAATTCTGGCAGAACGGCGCCTACCGCCTGCACGACCGGGTGCGCTTCACCCGCGAGGGCGAGGGCTGGGCCCGCTCCCGGCTCTACCCGTAGGCCGGGAGCCGCGGGCGGGATCAACCCATCCGCGAGCGGATCGCCGCGACGAGGCTTTCCTCGGAATAGGGCTTGCGGAGGAAGAGCGCCTCCGGCGGCACGTCGCCGGGGATCGGGAGCACCTTGCCCGAGGTGATGACGATGCCGATCCGGGGCCAGCGCCGGGTGATGCAGGCGGCGAGCCGGATGCCGTCAATGCCGAGGGGCATGTCGATGTCGGTCACGACCACGCGCACGCCCTCCTCCTCGTCGAGCAGGCGGATCGCGACGTTGCCGTCCGTGGCTTCCCGCACGGCGTAGCCCGCCTCCGCGATCATCTCGACCGCGGCGCGTCGGGTCACGGCGTCGTCCTCCACGACGAGCACGATCGGCCTCGCTTCCGCTTCGCTCACCTGGGTTCCATCCCTCCGCCCGCCGGTTTCTCCCTCCCCCGCTCGCATGAAGCCCGCCCCGGGAGCAAGCGCGCGAACGGAGGCGAGACCGACGCTCCGCCGATGCCGGCGTCGCGGCATCTTTCGCAATGCAGCGCGGACCCTGGATTTCCGGCAAGGCGCGGCTTATCCCTAGGCTCGAAGGCCCGCCCCGCGCGCTCACTGCGACGCTCTTTGCGGGCAGCGAGGGATCCCGGCCTTGGCCTCATCCAACGACCGTCGACGGGTGATGCTGCTCACTGGCGCAAGCCGGGGCATCGGGCATGCCACCGTCAAACGCTTCTCCGCCGCCGGCTGGCGGGTCATCACCTGCTCGCGCCATCCGTTCCCCGAGAACTGCCCCTGGGAAATGGGACCGGAGGACCACCTCCAGGTCGATCTCGCCGACGCGCAGGACACGATTCGCGGCGTCAAGGAGGTGGCCGAGCGGCTCGCCGCCGAAGGCGGCCTGTTGCACGCCCTGGTCAACAATGCCGGCATCTCGCCCAAGGGCCCGGAAGGCGAACGGCTCGGTGCGCTCACCACCGAATACGCGGACTGGACCCGCGTCTTCCAAGTGAACTTCTTCGCGCCGATCCTGCTGGCGCGGGGCCTGTGCGACGAGTTGACCCGGGCGCGCGGCTCGATCGTCAACGTCACCTCGATCGCCGGCTCGCGGGTCCATCCCTTCGCGGGGGCGGCTTACGGCACCTCGAAATCGGCCCTGGCCGGTCTCACCCGGGAGATGGCCGCCGATTTCGGGCCGCTCGGGGTGCGGGTCAACGCGATCTCGCCCGGGGAGATCGACACCTCGATCCTCTCGCCCGGCACCGACAAGCTCGTGCGGCAGATCCCGCAGCGCCGGCTCGGCACCCCCGACGAGGTGGCCAAGGCGATCTATTTCCTCTGCACCGAAGCCTCCTCCTACGTGAACGGCGCCGAACTCCACATCAACGGCGGCCAGCATGTCTGACGGCCGGGCGGCGCCGGAGCGTCCGCCGCGGCACAGGTCCCCCGCCCGGCGCAAGCGGGCGGGCCGGGCGGTGGCCGCCCTGCTCTCGCTCGCCGCCCTTCCCGTTCGCGCGGCGGAACCGCCCCCGCCGGAGCCGGTCGCGCTGCCGTTCCGGATCAAGGCGATGCGCGGCCCCGGCAGCGACGTCGCGCTGGCGGTGGCGACCTCGGGGCTGCTGCCGGTCGCCCATGCCCGCTCCGGCGCGAGCGCCGCCCCGAAGGCGACCGCGAGCGCGGCCCCACCGCCCGTCGTCGTGGTCTGGGGCGAGGGCGGCGGGGCCGTGCTGAGCCTCGACGGGGACAGCCTGCGCACCACCCTGGTCGGCGCCGAGGCGGTCGAGGGCTTCGCCGCCGCCGAGACGCCGCGCGGGGCCGTGCCCGGCTCCCGGCGCGCCCTGGAGGGGCCCTTGAGCGCCTATCTCACGGGGCCGACCCGGGCCTTGGGCGGTGCGCCGGGTCAGGGAACGGTTCTCACCCTGCGCGAGCGCCAGCCGCTCGGTGTCACCGCCGAGCCGAAGACGGTGCCGGTGGCGACCCAGACCCTGGCGCCGGGGCCGGACCGGGTCTTCGCCGGCCGCCCGCCCCGGATCGCATCGTTCGACGGCCGCCCGGCGGTCGTCGCGGTGACGGCGCAGGGCCCGGCCGGCTCCGGCCTCGCCGTCGCGGTCAAATCCCCTGCGGAGCAACCCGCCGGGCAGCTCGCTTCCTGGACCCTTTCGGCGCAGACGCCGCCGCAGGCGGGCGAGGGGCCGGAGGGCGCCCCCCTCGCCCTCGCCGGCATCGCCGACTTCGCCGGAACCGGCCGGCCGCAGATCGCCGCGATCCGCGCGCCCGAGGGCAAGGGCCTGCTCCAGCTCTGGCGCTATGCCGAGGGAACCCTGAGCCTGTCGGGTGAATGGCCGGGCTATGCCGGCCCGGTGGCCGGCGAGGAGGCCGATCTCGCCGCCCCGGTCCTCCGGGGTGGGGGCGAGCTGCCCGACCTCGCCCTGCCCGTCTCCGGCCGCGGCGCCCTCGTCCTGCTGTCCCTGAAGGACGGCCAGCCCCGCGAGCGGCTGCGGGTCGCCCTGCCCGCCCCGGCCGCCTTCGGCGTCGCCGCGCTCGAAGCCGGCGGAACCGCCAGGACGATCCTCGTCGGCCTCGCCGATGGGCGTGTCGTCGCGCTTCCGGCGGGCGCTCCGTGACCGAGCCGCCGCAGGGGAACGGGCCAGGGGATCGGGCGGACGGGCAGGCGGAGGGGCGGCTGTTCCCGAGCCGCCCGCTGATCGGCGTCTCGGTCGCGGTGATCCGGGACGGCCGCGTGCTGCTCGCCGCCCGGGCCAACGAGCCGATGCGGGGCGTCTGGACCCTGCCGGGCGGCCTCGTGGAGGCGGGCGAATCCCTCGCCGCGGCCGCCCTGCGCGAGCTGCGCGAGGAGGTCGGCTCCGTGGCGGAGGTCGTCGGGCCGAGCCTGACGCCGACCGAGATCATCCTGCGGGATGATGGCAACCGCATCCGCCACCACTACGTCATCCACCCCCATGCCGCCCTCTGGCGCGACATCGAGCCGGCGCCGGGGCCGGAGGCCCTCGCCGTGCGCTGGGCGAGACTCGAAGAGGTTGCCGCGTTGCAGACCACGCCGGGACTGATCGACACCCTGCGCGAGGCGTTCTCCCGCGTGAGCGCGGCGGAAGGTTCGGCATGAGTGCCCGCGTCGCGCGCCTGATGCTCGGCGCCCTGCTGGCCGCCGCGCCCCTGGTCGCCCTCCCCTGGGCCGAGGCCACCGCCCAGCAGCGGGCGGCGGCCAAATCCGCGCCGAAGCCGCAGGAGAAGGAGAAAGACAAGGAACCTGCGGCCCCGGCCGAGCCGCCGCCCGCCCCCTACGACCGCGACCTGATGCGCCTGTCCGAGATCGTCGGGGCGCTGGCCTTCCTGCGCAATCTCTGCACCGCACCGGACGCCGCCGAATGGCCGGCGCGGATGAAGGCGATCCTCGACACCGAAGGGGTGACGCAGGGCCGCCGCGACCGGCTGGCCGGGGCCTATAACCGCGGCTTCCGCGGCTACAGCCTGACCTACCGGGTCTGCACCCCCGCCGCGGACGAGGCCGCCCGCCGCTTCATCGCCGAGGGCGAGCGCCTGTCGCACGCCATCGCCGGGCGATTCGGAGGCTGACGCGCTCCCTGTGGCACGGGCGCCACATTGCGGAGCCCTTGCGAAAATCTTTCGCAATCGCGCCTTCGCATTAACCTCTTCGCAATTCCCGGCTTCCCGGCCCGTTAAGGACACCGTATCGTGGCGATGTCTTGCCGGCATGGTTCCGGCTGAGAAGCGAAGCCGCCCGCCATGATTCCAGATACCGTCCCCGCTGCCTTCGACTCCGACGCGGAGAGCAAACGGCTCGCGCTCGGCCTCGTGACAGAAGCCTTCGCGGAAGGGTGCCTCGACGGGATCGACGGCGACTGCATGGCCCAGGCCGCGCTCTTCGCCGCCTTCCAGGAACTGGTCGCGACCTATGGCGAGGACGCCACCGCCCGCTATGCCGAGACCCTGCCCGAGCGCATTCGCGGCGGCGGCTTCACCACGACTTTGCAGCATTGAGCCGGAAGGCCCCGTCGCAGGCGGTGGCGGGGCCTTCGCGGAACCGGACGATGTGACGCTCCCGGCCGGGCCGGGGGCGGGTTTCGAAAGGGCAAGCCCTCTCGCGGGTCCAGGGCAAAGCCCTGGGACGGGACGCCGTTACGATGGCTCGGCGCCGAGATGCTCGGCCAGATGCTGCGCCAGCTGCCGCGCATGGGGTGTCAGCGCCGCGAAGCTGCGGGTGCAGAGCCTCAGGCGGCGCAGGGCCCAGGGCTCGTCGATGGGGATCGCGCGAATCGCCAGCGTCTCGGCGGCGCGCCGCGCCACCGCCTCGGGCACGATCGCCACGCCGACCCCACGCTCCACCATGCGGCAGACCGAATCGAGCCCGTTCAGGCGCACCCGGAGCTTGAACGGCCGGCCGGCCCGGGCGGCATGGGTGGCGAGATAGGCCTGCAGCGACCGGCTATGGCTGAGGCCGACCAGGGGCTCGTCCAACACTTCCCGGAAGGCGACCGCGCTCCGCTCGGTCAATGCGTGCTCCCGCGGCACGACGAGGACGATCCGGTCGAGATAGAGCGGCAGGGTTTCGAGGGCGCCGAGATCGGTCGTGTCGGCGACGATGCCGAGATCGGCGAGCCCTCCGGCCAGGGCGTCGACGGCCTCGCGGCTGGTGCGCTCCTCCAGGTCGATGTCGATGGTGGGATACGCGGCGAGGAAGCCCGACAAGGCCTCCGGCAGCGAGGCCGCCGCCGCCGCCGTGATCGACAGGAGCCGGACATGGCCGCGCAGGCCGCGGGCATATTGGCCCAGTTCGCCGCGCATCTGTTCGAGCTGCCCCAGCATCAGCCGGGCATGGTGGACCACGGCGAGCCCGGCCGGTGTCGGCCGCACCCCGCGAGGGTGGCGCTCCAGCAGCGGCACGCCGCCCGCCAATTCCATGCCGCGGATGCGCTCGCTCGCCGAGGCCAGGGCCAGTCCGGCCCGCTCGGCGCCGCGGGTGATGCTCTCGGCCTCCGCGACGTGGAGGAACAGGCGCAGGTCGGTCAGGTCGAAACGCATGCCCGGATCGTCGGCGCGCAGGCGCCACCGGGCAAGCCCTGAGAAGACCCTTCGGCTCAACCGAAGGGTGGCTTCCTGCACTTCCGCATTGTCGCAGGACCGGAGCGTGCCACTCTTCGCCCATGGCCCACCACGCACGCACCACCTCTGCCGCGAGCGACACCCTGCTCGAAACCGCGACCCTGCTGCTGGCGGGGCTCACCGCCCTGGTCGTGATCCTCCGGCACGACGCCGACCGTCCGGCGGCGGCACCACGGGCGGCCGTGACCCGGCCGGCCGTCGCGCCGGCGGTCACCGGAGAGGCCGAGGATGAGGCCGAGCGTCAGGCCCTCTCTCGCGACATGCTGCTCCACGACTGATCCCCGTCCCCATTCATCAGACCGAGCATGACCTTCAGCCTCGACCCCCTGCCCCTCGCCGTGGCGGCCTCCGCCTTCCTGCTCGCCGGCTTCGTCAAGGGCATGGTCGGGCTCGGCCTGCCGCCCGTGGCCATGGGGCTCCTGAGCCTCGTGATGGCGCCGGTCCAGGCGGCGGCGCTGCTCGTCGTGCCGGCCTTCGTCACCAATGTCTGGCAGCTCGTCGCCGGCCCGCGCTTCGGCGTCCTGCTGCGCCGGCTCTGGCCGATGCTGGCAGCGAGCGTGGTCGGCACCCTGGTCGCGGCGGCCATCCTGCACGGCCATTACGGCGTCCAGGCCACCATCTTCCTCGGGCTCGCCCTGATCGCCTATGCCGCGGTCGGCCTCGCCGCCCTCAAGCTCCACGTCCCGCCCGCCATGGAACGATGGCTCGGGCCGGTCATCGGCGCCGCGACGGGGCTGGTGACGGCCGCCACCGCCGTCTCGTCCTTTCCCTCCGCGCCCTATCTCAGCGCGCTGGGGCTGACCAAGGACGACCTGATCCAGGCGCTCGGCCTGTCCTTCACCGTCTCCACCGTGGCGCTGGCCGTGGCCCTGGCGGGCGGCGGCGCCCTGTCGCTGAACATGGCCGGCATCTCCCTCCTCGCCCTCGTCCCCGCCGGAATCGGCATGGTGCTCGGCGGCTGGGTCCGGGGAAGGGTCAGCGAGCGGGTGTTCCGCCGCTGCTTCTTCCTCGGCCTGCTGGCTCTCGGGCTCCACCTCGCCCTGCGGCCGCTGTTCTGAGGGGCGCTCTCGGGTCCCCCCGGCCTTAAGGCTCGACCTTCCGCAGCACCAGGGTGACGCCGATCTCGGGGTCGCGCCGCCAGCGCCCCTCCCCGATCGCCACGAGGTTCACCGCGTGGCCGCGGCGGGATTTGAGGGTGAGATGGCCGTTGGCGAAGCGCCAGCTCACGGGATCGAATACGGTGATCCCGCTGTCGCGGCACTCCGGCAACACCCGCACGGCGGCCCCCTCCTTCTCCGCCTCGGTCGGAGCGGAGAATTCGAGCCGGCAGACATCCTTCTGCGTGGCACGGTCCAGGGCGTAGAGGCCGAGGGCCGGGCCTTCCGCAGGGGCGGCCGGGGCGCCGGGCTCCGCCGTCGCGACCGGCGTGGCAGCGGCCGCGCCGGGGACGGGCGGCCGGCTCGCGGCGATCTGCAGGGGCACGAGGTTGTAGCGCTCGCCGTTCTCGGCGGTGGCGCCGAGACTCATCCCGTCCGGGCTCTTGGCGAAGGCGAGCAGGGGCCGCGCGTTCCGGTCGACGAGGCGGATGCCCTCGTCGCCCGTGAACAGCCAGCCGCCGATCCCGGCCAGGATCGGCAGCGCCCGGCGGCAGCCGGCGGGAAAGCGCACCACCCGTCCGCTCGGGCCGGTATCCAGGGCGAGCGTCAGCACGCAGCGCCGCATCCCGCCCTCCAGGGCGAGATCCCAGGTGCCGGCGGCGCCCGCCAGGGTATCGGGCAGGGTCGCGAGCCCACCCGCCGGGGCGGACGGCGCCGATGAGCCGGGAGCCGGGTCCGAGGCGGGCGCTTGGTCCTGTGTCTTGTCCTGCGCTGGGTCCTGCGCCTTGGCGGCCCCACCCGCCAGCGCCAGCACGGCCAGCGCCGCCACGACCCGCATCCTCATCGTCCGCCCCCTCGTCATCGGCCCGTCCAGGGCGTCTCCGGCACCGGCGTCACCGGGCCCTTGCCGTCGAACCAGGAAAACAGGTTGTCGGTCAGCACCCGGCCCATGGCCGCCCGGGTCTGGTGCGAGCCCGAGCCGACATGCGGCAGCAGCACCACCTGATCGAGATCGATCAGCGCCTGCGGCACCTGCGGCTCGTTCTCGAACACGTCGAGCCCGGCCCCGTGGATCGTCCCCGCCTGCAGGGCCGCGATCAGCGCCGCCTCGTCGATCACGCTGCCGCGGGCGATGTTGACGACGATGCCCTCCGGCCCGAGCGCGGCCAGCACCGCCGCATCGACGAGGCCGCGGGTGCCCGGCCCTCCGGGGGAGGCCACGATCAGCACGTCGACCGCCTTCGCCAGCCCAAGCAGGCTGTCGTGATAGGTGTAGGCCACGTCCGCCTGCGGCGTCCGGCCATGATAGGCGATCGCCACGCCGAACCCTTCGAGCCGCCGGGCGATGGCCCGCCCGATCCGCCCGAGGCCGAGGATGCCGACCCGGCGCTCCCTCAGGCTGGTGGTGAGCGGGAAGCTGCCCTCCCGCCAGCGCCCGGCCCGCAGGTAGCGATCCGCCTGCGGGATGCGGCGGATGGTGGCGAGCAGGAGGCCGAGGGCGAGATCGGCGACCTCGTCGGAGAGCACGTCCGGCGTGTTGGTCACGACGATGCCGCGGCGATGGGCCTCCGCCACGTCGATGCTGTCGTAGCCGACGCCGAAGCTCGCCACGATCTCGAGCCGCGGCAGCCGGTCGAACAGTCGCGCATCGATCGGGCACATCGCCCCGACCGCGAGCCCCCGGATGCGCGGGCCCGCCGCGCCGAGGAAGGCGTCGCGGTCGGGCGCCTCCTCCAGCCGGTGCAGGCGGAACCGCTCGGACAGCCGCCCGGCCACGTCGGGGCGGGTCTGCCGGATCAGCAGGATCTCGGGCGTCTCGTCTGGCGGCACCGGCTCACGCCCTCCCGGCGATGATCGAACGATGAAGCCGGAGTAAGGCCGCACCGGGCGCCGGTCCAGCCGATGCGCGGGCACGCGGCAAAAGTGTCATGTGCGTTGCCGCCCTTCCGAAATCGCCGGAGGAGCATTACACAAGGATCTCTTCCGGATATTCCCCAAGGTCCGGCCGCAGGCTTTCGCGGCCCGGCGGGGGCGTTTTCCGCGATGGAGCCCTCAACTCGTCAGAACAGCCGCACCATGACCGCGCCGCGCACTCTCTACGACAAGATCTGGGACGACCACGTCGTCGATGTTCAGCCGGACGGCTCCGCCCTCCTCTACATCGACCGCCACCTCGTGCACGAGGTGACGAGCCCCCAGGCCTTCGAGGGGCTCCGCGTGGCCGGCCGCACGGTGCGCGCGCCGGGCAAGACGCTCGCCGTGGTCGATCACAACGTGCAGACCTCGGACCGCAGCAAGGGCATCGAGGATCCTGAGAGCCGCACCCAGCTGGAGGCGCTCGCCGAGAACGTGCGCGATTTCGGCATCGAGTTCTACGACGCCCTCGACCGGCGCCAGGGCATCGTCCACATCATCGGGCCGGAGCAGGGCTTCACCCTGCCGGGACAGACCATCGTCTGCGGCGACAGCCACACCTCGACGCATGGCGCCTTCGGGGCGCTGGCCCACGGCATCGGCACCTCGGAGGTCGAGCACGTGCTCGCCACCCAGACGCTGATCCAGCGCAAGGCCAAGAACATGCGCATCACCGTCGACGGCAGCCTGGCGCCAGGCGTGACCGCCAAGGACATCATCCTGGCGATCATCGGCGAGATCGGCACCGCCGGCGGCACCGGCCACGTCATCGAATATGCCGGCGAGGCGATCCGCTCCCTGTCGATGGAGGGGCGGATGACGATCTGCAACATGTCGATCGAGGGCGGCGCCCGCGCCGGCATGGTCGCCCCCGACGAGACCACCTACGCCTACGTCAAGGACCGCCCGAAGGCGCCGAAAGGCACGGCGTTCGACGCCGCCCGCCGCTACTGGGAGAGCCTGACGACGGACGAAGGCGCGCATTTCGACCGGGAGATCCGCCTCGACGCGGGCAACCTCCCCCCGCTCGTCTCCTGGGGCACGAGCCCGGAGGACATCGTCTCGATCCTCGGCACGGTGCCCGATCCGGCGCAGATCGCCGACGAGAACAAGCGTCAGTCCAAGGAGAAGGCCCTGGCCTATATGGGCCTGACGCCGGGCACGAAGATGACCGATCTCACCCTGGACCGGGTGTTCATCGGCTCCTGCACCAACGGCCGCATCGAGGATCTGCGCATCGTCGCCAAGATGGTCGAGGGCCGCAAGGTGCATGACGGCGTCTCGGCGATGGTGGTGCCGGGCTCCGGCCTGGTGAAGGCGCAGGCCGAGGCCGAGGGCATCGACCGCATCCTCAAGGCGGCGGGCTTCGACTGGCGCGAGCCCGGCTGCTCGATGTGCCTCGGCATGAACCCGGACAAGCTGAGGCCCGGCGAGCGCTGCGCCTCGACCTCGAACCGCAATTTCGAGGGCCGCCAGGGTCCGCGCGGGCGCACGCACCTCGTCTCCCCCGCCATGGCGGCGGCGGCGGCCGTGGCCGGTCGCTTCGTCGACATCCGCGAGTGGCGCAACTGAGACCACGGCCCTGAGGCGGCGCGGGCAGTGTTGCTCCCGCGCCGCAGACTCCGGCCTCGACATTTTTGGCGGGCGGCAGGCGAAACAACGATTGACGCCCTCGCCGCCGCCCCCTAAACGAACCCCATCGCCGGTCGCAAGCGACCCGGCGCCCAGGTGGCGGAATTGGTAGACGCGCTGGTTTCAGGTACCAGTCTCGCAAGAGGTGAAGGTTCGAGTCCTTTCCTGGGCACCAATTTTCTGAGAACGGCCACTCTCTCAGAAGCTTAAAGCCAGACAAAATATCCTGCTGAGCAGTCCGTGCCGCGAGCGCGGTTTTGACAGAAGCGCACTCGCAAGGTGCAGCGGGCTCGTTGCGCCCTCAGTGCCCTTGATGAGCCTTCGCTTCTGGGACCGGCCCGACGGCCGGAACGGCAGCGCGACGCTTCGCTGCGCGTGATGGCGGCCGATATGCTCGGCCCGATTCTATCGACACCATCCTCTCTACCAAGAGCGTGAGGACATGATCGGGCGCTGCCGCGGGTGACCCTGGCATGTCGGCAACGGACCGGGAGGCCCGTTCCATGCGCGTCATCCACCTCCGGCCGAACACAGGGCGGGGCTCGGCACCATCCGCCCGCGTCCGACCGGATACGCGCCTCAGCGGCCTTCGCTCGACCCGGACGATGCGCCCGCGCCCTTCCCCTTGAAGCCCGCTGCGTTGGGGGAGCCCTGCATCCGCCCGTCCTGCTTCATCTCCTGGCCCGGCGCGTGGCTCGAGGCGCCCGGCCCCGTCGCTCCCGTGCCGTCCTTCTTGTCGAATCCGGCCGCGTTCGGCGAGCCCTGCATGCGGCCCTCGGCCTTCCCCGAGGGGTCGGTTGCCCATGCAGCGCCGCTCATTGCCAGCAGACCGGCAGTCATGATCAAGGCGGATGTTCGCATCGCCCTCTCCTGTTGCGCTTCCTCGACGCCGTCTTTCGGGCAGCTGAGAATAACCGCAGGTGGGTGGATGATGTTCGGCGGGGAGGGCCGGAGGTTTACCACCTCCCCGCTCCCGGCTTCCTTCCAGACGGCGTCGATCCGGCGGCGAGCCGGTGTTTCGATGCTCTTTCTTTCGCCGGACCGGCCGCCGCGTCTGCGGAGAGCGCCTTAGTGTCTCTCACAAAATTCCCGCTGCGCCGTCGCGGCCAGACAGGCCACGATGCAGAAGCGGGAGTTTTGTGAGGCACTCTCAATGGCGGCTGTCGCCGCCCTTGCCCTTCGAGCCCGGCGAGGCGCCGGAGCCCGCATCGTTGGCCCCCGTGCTGTTGGCCGTGTCGGAAGCGCCCGGGCTTTGCGCGAAGGCGGCGGAGGTGGGCACGAGGGTGCTCGCGAGGGCGATGGTGACGGCCTTCATGGCGGATCTTCCCTGTTGTGCTCGCGCAAGGCGCCTTCGGGCAACAGGCGCTCAGGGTGATCCGTCGCTCAGTTCTCCCGCACGGCGTCCAGGGCATGGGTGAGGTCGGCCAGAAGATCGCCCTCGGCCTCCAGGCCGACCGACAGCCGAAGCAGGCCATCGGTGATGCCGGCAGTCGACCGTGCCCCGGGATCCATCGCCGCATGCGTCATCGTCGGCGGATGCGCGACCAGGCTTTCGACACCACCGAGCGACTCGGCCAAGGTGAAGATCCGCAACGCCCCGACGAAGGCGCGCACGGCCTCCAGGCCGCCGGCGAGTTCGAAACTGAGCATCGCGCCGAAGCCGCTCTGCTGAGCCTTGGCCAGGGCATGGTCCGGATGGCTCGCGAGCCCCGGATAATGGACGCGCGCCACGGCCGGGCTGGCTTCGAGAAAGGCGGCGATGGCGGCGGCCGTCCTCTGCTGCTGCTCCACGCGCACGAACAGGGTTCGGACGCCGCGCAGCGTCAGATAGGCGTCGAGCGGCGATCCGGTGATGCCGATCGTATTGGCCCAGGAGGCCAGTTCCTCGCCCACGGCCGCGTCCGCCGCCACCACCGCTCCGCCGATGACGTCGGAATGCCCGTTCAGGAACTTGGTGGTGGAGTGGACGACCAGATCCGCCCCGAGGCCGATCGGCTGCTGCAGGGCCGGCGACAGGAAGGTGTTGTCGACGACGGCGAGCGCTCCGGCAGCCTTGGCCAGGGCGGTCGTGCGGCGGATGTCGACCACCCGCATGAGCGGATTGCTCGGGGTCTCGATGAGCACGACGCGGGGCTTCTGCGCCAGCGCCGCCGCCAGGGCCGCCTCGTCCGACTGATCGACGAAGGTGACGCGGTAATGCCCGCGCTCCGCGCGCATGCTGAGCAGACGGTAGGTGCCGCCATAGCAATCGTGCGGCGCGACCAGGAGGTCTCCGGGGCGCAGGCTCGACAGGGCGAGTTCGAGAGCCGCCATGCCGCTCGAGACCATGACGGCACGCGCCCCGTTCTCGAGCTTGGCGATGGTGTCCGCCAGCTGGTCGCGGGTCGGGTTGCCGAGCCGTGAATAGTCGTAGGGGCCGGGCTTCTCGAAAGCGGGAAATTTGAACGTCGTGGACAGGTGAATGGGCGAGATCACGGCTCCGAAGGCCGTGTCCTGTGCGACGCCATTCGTTGCGGCGACGGTACGCGCCGCGCGTTCCTCTGACATCGGAACGTCCCCTCGATCTCGGTGATACGCCGGGGCGGCCCCGACCGCCCCACGAGCGCGTTCTGTAAACAGAACAAATCGGGTTTTCAACAGGACACCCGACCGGTTTCGTGGGGTAGAGCCGACCGCCAACGCCCGGATCAGGCGCCGGCATCGACGCCGGAGCCGTCGGCTGATGCCTGCGCTCCCAGATCCATGGCGGCGAGGGCACGCCCCGGCCCGGATGCCCGGCGCCTCAGCGCCGATCTGTGGATGGCGGCGAGGGCGGCGAGGGGCAACGTGTCCTCGAACACAGCCAAGCCGGGGCGATCCGGTGTCCATCACGACAGGCGCAAGCAAGGCATCGCGCCAGATTTCGGAGTTCTTCTCATGACCGATCTCACTGTTTCTCGGGTCACGACCGCTCAGACCATCAATGACCATTCCGTCCCGCTGTCAGACGCAGCGCTCGATCAAGTATCCGCCGGCGACCTGTTCGGCGTGGTCCACCATACGATGGGGACGATCCTCGGAGGAGTCTTGAGCATGACCGGGGACACCAAGAACGGCACCCGCCTGCTCACGCACCAGCCGAAGCTGCTCGTCAAGAACGTCAAGGAATTGTTCAACTAAGGCGCTGTCCAACCCAGTGGCATCCGGCCGGCGATCCCGCCGGCAACGCTGTCGCCGAGAGCCTCTTCTCGGCGACCGGAGGCGAACGGCACCCGCTCGGCGGTGGTCTTCCGAGCCAGGCAACGGCCGGCGCCCTCGAACAGGGCGATCCTCCCCCCCACTGTCCAGCCCCCGCCCCGAGAGCTGCCGTGAGCTGCCTTGCCGGGCCACATTAAGGACTTGTTAGGCATCGGAATCTTAACGTCCCGCCGTCTCAGGAACGCCGGGCATGCTCGAACAACGCAGATCACGCACGAGTGAGCGCGCCCACGCGACGGACCCGGTCGAGCGTATCCTCGCCAAAGCCGTCGCCCATGCCGCCGCCGGACGGTTCCAGAAGGCCCGCAGCAACCTTCAGCGCGTGCTCGAGGCGGCTCCCTATCATGCGGGCGCGCATCATGAACTCGGCGTCCTGGCCAGCAGGTCGGACGGACCGGATTCGGCCATCCCGCATTTCGTGGCCGCCCTTCGCGCGGAACCGGAATACCCGCGCCACTGGCTCGCCCTCGCCGTCACGCTCCTCGTGCTGAACCGGCTCGGCGAGGCGCGCGCTCTGATGGAGCAGTTCCGGAGCCGGGGCCTCGCGGACGACGCGTCCCGCGCCGTGCTCAAGGAGTTCGCCGACCACGCCTTCGCCCGGGGGCAGGAGCGCTACAATGCGGGCGACCTCTCGACGGCGGAGACCTTGGCCGATCTCGTCATCGGCCTGGACGAGACCCATGCGAACGCGACCCATCTCGCGGGCGCCGTGGCCGCCGGGAAGGGCCGGCACCAACAGGCCTTCGACCTGTTCAGCATCGCGATCTACCGCGAGCCCGACAACGCCGCCTATTTCAGCAGTCTCGGCGCCCTCTTGATCACGATGGGCGATCATACCGGCGCCATCTCGGCGCTGGAGAAGGCGGTCGCCCTCGATCCCGATCTGGCGATCGCGCATTCGAATCTGGCCGGCGTCTATCAGCGCATCACCCAGCACAGCGCCGCCGTGACCCACGCCCGGCGTGCGATCGCCCTCGATCCGGGCCTGTCCAATGCCCATAACAATCTCGGCTGCAGCCTGAAGAGCCTCGGCCACCTCCGAGAAGCGATCGCGAGCTTCACTCAGGCGCTCGCGGCCGATCCCAGCCACATCACCGCCCATTCCAACCGGCTGTTCGCCAAGCTCTATGCCGAGGGCATCTCGCACGCCGATTACGCCGCCGATGCGCGCAGCTTCGGCGCGCGCTTCGCCGACCCGCTCCGGCGCCGGCGCCCCTTCCTCAACGACCGTGATCCCGACCGGCCGCTGCGGATCGGCTTCGTCTCGGGCGATCTCTGCACGCACGCCGTCGCGCGCTTCATCGAGCCGCTCCTGCGCCATCTCGACCAGACGCAGTTCAAGGCGCGCGCCTACATGACCCAGGCCGCGGAGGATGCGGTCTCGGCCCGCCTGCGCCAATGGTTCGATGGCTGGCACAACATCGCCGGCCTCGACGACGACGAGGCCGCGGACCTGATCGAGGCGGACGCGATCGACATCCTCGTCGACCTCTCGGGGCATAGCGCCGGCCACCGCCTGCTCGTCTTCGCCCGCAAGCCCGCGCCGGTGCAGGTGTCGTATCTGGGGCATCCGGCGACGACCGGCCTCAGCGCCATGGACTACCGCCTGACCGATTCCGGCCTCGATCTGCGCGACCAACCGAAGAGCCTTCACACGGAGACGGTGTGGTGGTTGCCGGGCGTCTCGGCGACCTACGAGCTGCCCGAGGGGGCTCCTCCGGCGCGCCCTCGTCCGCCCTTCGAGGAGAACGGCTTCATCACCTTCGGCGTGATGAACCGCTTCGAGAAGATCGGCGATGGCGCGCTGCAAGCCTGGGCCACCATCCTGCGGGCGCTGCCCGATGCCCGCCTGTTCATGGTCGTGGCCGATGTCGAGACGCCGGAGATCCGGGCCCAGGTCGAGGCGCGGCTGTCCGAGGCCGGCTTGCCGATCGAGCGGGTGCGCCTGCATCCCCGCACCACGACCGGCTATTACGCGCTCTACCACGAGTTCGACATCGCCCTCGATTCCTTCCCCTATAACGGCGGGACGACGAGTTGCGACACGCTCAGCATGGGCGTGCCCCTCATCGCGTTGCGGGGCGGCCACGCGGTGGCGAGAGTCGGCTCGTCGCTGCTGGCGACGGTCGGGCTCGACGAACTCGCCGTCGAGACGCCGGAGGAGTATGTGGCCTGCGCGGTGGCGCTTGCGCGCGATCCGGACCGGCTGCGCACCCTCCGCGCGGGCCTGCGCGAGCGCGTCTTCGCCAGTCCGCTGATGGATCATGCCCGCTTCGCGCGGGAGATGGGCGAGGCCTTCCGCTCCATGTGGAAGCTCTGGATCGCATCGGCCCACACCGCTTAGAGCCGTGCCCGACCGCGTTGCCATCGGGCACGGCTCTAAGCGG
>NZ_NKUI01000290.1 GCF_014845115.1 Methylorubrum zatmanii
TCGAGCTTCGGCTCGCCCTCCGGCTCCATGCCGAAATGCGCCAGGATCTCCCGGTCGAGGCCCGCCTCGCGATAGGAGAGCGGCACGGCGTAGATGGTGTCGACGTCGAGCGCCTCGATGACCGCGCTCTCGCGCACGTTACAGAACAGGCCGAGCTTGCGCCGCTCCTCCACCGGGATCGGCCGGTCGCAGCGGCAGAGCAGGATGTCGGGCTGGATGCCGATCGAGCGCAGCTCCTTCACGGAGTGCTGGGTCGGCTTGGTCTTCAGCTCGCCGGCCGAGGGAATGTAGGGGAGCAGGGTCAGGTGCAGGTAGCAGACGCTGCCGCGCGGGCGCTCCTGGCCGATCTGGCGGATCGCCTCGAAGAAGGGCAGGCCCTCGATGTCGCCGACCGTGCCGCCGATCTCGACCAGCACGAAATCGTAATCCTCATTTCCGTCGAGGACGAAGGCCTTGATGGCGTTGGTGACGTGCGGGATCACCTGGATCGTGGCGCCGAGATAGTCGCCGCGCCGCTCCTTGGTGATGATGTCGAGATAGATCCGCCCCGTCGTCACGTTGTCGGCCCGCGAGGCCGGCAGGCCGGTGAACCGCTCGTAATGGCCGAGATCCAGATCGGTCTCGGCGCCGTCGTCGGTGACGAAT
>NZ_NKUI01000291.1 GCF_014845115.1 Methylorubrum zatmanii
ATCCTGTACCTGAAGGCTGGCCGTGATTTGATACGGCTTGGGCGTCCGGCGCTCTTACGAGATCCAGGTCTGGTCCCGTGTGGGTCGCTCGCCCCTCGTGCCACGATCGTCAATCGGCATGATCCCGGACGTCCTGTCGTGCGTACTCCGAACAGTCGCTTGGGCTCCGCTCCGGCGGGCGCCCGCGTACAGGACAGGATCGGCCATGCTCAGCTCCGTCCCCACAGCCGGTATCGATGTCGGCAAGGACTTCCTTGATCTCGGGTTCCACCCCGCCGCTAAGCCGCTCCGGTGTGACAATACCCCGGCCGGCATTCGCGATCTGATCGCCGCCGTGACGAGCCGGGGTGTGCAGCGGGTCGCCCTGGAGGCCATCGGCCCCTACGCCTACCCTGTGACCGCGGCTCTGAGTGCGGCCGGCCTGCCCGTGGGTCTGGTCGATCCGCGCCGGATCAGGGCCTTCCGCACGGCCGAGGGGGTAATCGCCAAGACCGATCGGCTGGACGCCGCGCTCATCGCGCGCTTTGCTCAGCGCATGCCCGAGCACCTGCACCCCGCCCCTGAGCCCGATCAGATCGCGCTCAAGGCGCTCTCGACCCGTCGCCGCCAACTCACCGAACTGATCGCCCTGGAGAAGACCCGGCTCAAGCAGGCGCTCGATCCGCTGCTGGCCGACAGCCACAGGGCGGTGATCGATAGCCTGGAGGCCGCTTGTGCCGAGGTCGAGACCGCGCTCGACCGGCGCATCGCCGCGGCTCCGGACCTCGCCCGCAAACGGACCATCCTGACCTCGATCCCTGGGATCGGCCGGCGCATCGCCACCGTTCTGATCACGGACATGCCCGAACTCGGAGCCATCGACCGCAAGGCCGCCGCGAGCCTGGCCGGCATGGCCCCTCATCCCACCCAGAGCGGTCGCCACCCCGGACGTCACGCCATCGCCGGCGGCCGACCCTGCCTCAGAACGGCGTTCTACATGGCCGGCATGGTCGCAGCCCGGGCCTGTCCTGCCTTCACAGCCCCCTACAAGGCGATGCGCGAAGCGGGAAAGCCCGCCAAGGTCGCCATCGTCGCCACCGGCCGCCGCCTCGTCGTCCTCGCCAATGCCCTCGTCCGAGACGACAAAACCTTCGCCGAAAGCGACGTGGCCAATTGACCCGCAATACAGTCGCCG
>NZ_NKUI01000292.1 GCF_014845115.1 Methylorubrum zatmanii
GCCCCCGCCCCCTCCGCCCGTGCCGGAGGCGGTCTGGACCGCGTGGATCGGACCTTGGAACGGCACCGGCAGCCCCTCGCTCGGCCGCCGCATCGCGGAGTTCGTGCCGTCCTCCGAGACCGCATCGGTGCGTCTTCGCGAGCCGCTGACGACGCGCTATGCGCAGAGCTGGCCCAGCCTCGCGCGCGCCGCGATCGAGGATCGGCTTCCCCCGCCGGAGGGCGACGCTCCACAACCCTTGATTGAGAAGGTGGCGCAGCGCTGATCCGGAACGGCTCAAAACGGCGTGTGCGGGCACGCACACAAACCCGCATGGCGGCCCCCCATCTCAGCGCGGTACACTCCGTGCCCGAAGAGGGGCCGAAGATCCGTCGCGGATGCACGCGGCGACACTGCCTTCATCCGAGAAAGCCCG
This sequence comes from Methylorubrum zatmanii, assembly GCF_014845115.1. Lineage (GTDB taxonomy): Bacteria > Pseudomonadota > Alphaproteobacteria > Rhizobiales > Beijerinckiaceae > Methylobacterium > Methylobacterium zatmanii. The sequence continues at coordinate 416 of NZ_NKUI01000292.1, forward strand.
GTCGGACACCGGGCATTGGTGCCGATCCATGACCCTGCCATATCCAGCCAAGGACGATGCCCTCGTCCTTCGTTTCTGGGGCGTCCGCGGCTCAACGCCGGTCAGCGGCCCCGAGACGGCCGAGTTCGGCGGCAACACGCCTTGCCTGGAGATCCGTTGCGGGGACCGCCTGTTCGTGATCGATGCCGGCTCGGGCCTCGGTGCCTTCGGGCGCGGCTGCCGCGAGTCCCTTCCCCAGGACATCGACCTCCTGTTCAGCCACCTCCATCTCGACCACACGGCCGGCCTGCCCTTCTTCAAGCCGGTGGTGATGGATTGTGCTCACACGATCCACACCTATTGCGGGAATCTCGACGGCGCGAGCGCCGAGGATGCCCTCGACCGGCTGTTCTCGCCGCCGCTCTTCCCCGTGACCCTGGACGTGCTGCCCTGCACCTTCAAGCATCATGGCTTCCGGGCCGGCGAATCCCTGACCTTCGCCGACGGCATCCAGGTCGACACCATCCTGCTCGACCATCCGCAGGGCTCGACCGGCTACCGCTTCGACCATGGCGGCAAGCGGCTCTGCGTCATCAGCGATATCGAGCACGGCGCCAACTGGCCCGATCCCGAGCTGTGCCGCTTCGTGGAGGGAGCCGACCTCCTCGTCTATGACGGCATGTTCACCGAGGGGGAGTATCCCTGCTGCAAGGGCTGGGGCCACTCCACCTGGCAGAAGGGCGTCGAGCTGGCCAAGGGCGCTGGCGCCAAGGCGCTCGCCATCATCCACCTGCACCCCTCCCATTCCGACGCGCAGCTGCGCAAGGTCGAGGCCGAGATGCAGGCGGTGATGCCGACCGCCTTCATCGCCCGCGAGCGCCAATCGATCGAGGTCGGCCGCCCCCTCGTCGGCCTCTCCGAGCCGCCGGTGATCGCCCTGGCCCGCCGGGCCTGAAGCTCAGCGGACTCTCCCGGTCGCTCCCGTCATCCAGTTCGGGTCGAATTTGCGACCGGCCGTGATCGGCGTCTCCTCACTCGACCGGCTTTGGCTGCATGAGTTCAATCCTCATGCGCTTTGCAAATGGGCACGGCACGTCCTAACCTTCCGCCCCTGACGAGGTCGATCCGACTTGCAGGGCAGGCACGGGGACATGCTGCGGTACGTGGTACCCTCAGCACGGTCGCTCTCCGCACCGCTCAGAAGTCCTGGGACGGTGAGCTTGTGCCGGCCGGCGCCTCCGGCACGATCGTCGAGGTTTTAAAGGGCGGCGAAGCTGACGTGGTGGATGTCGCGAAGCCGTTCGATGCCATCGTCACCGTCAAGGCTCCCGAGCTGGAAGATGCCGATGGCAGGTGACGCTTGCTAGGCGAGGATCATCCTCTCTGCCTGCGCACTGTGCCTGTCGAGAAAATCACAGAATCCCTTTTGGGCCGGAAAACGCCGAAAGCTTACAGCCGGTATAAATTCTTTGCCGCCTACGGCTTTCATCCCGACGATCCGCAACGTCTCGTCGATGCCATCCATCGACATCCTGACACCGGCCTCGTCCATCCCTTGCCCGCCGACGAGTACGGACAGCGTTGGAATGTCGTCGGTCCGATCATCACACCGGACGGCCGCAATCCCGTGATCCGAACGGGCTGGATCGAGGACACGCCGGCTCCGCCGCGCTTCGTCACCGCGATCCCGAAAGCCGAACAGTCGAGGTCCTGTCCGGCATAAGCCGGACAGGACGGCCTCCACGCTTTCCCGCCGGCCTACACGGCCGTCGTGGCGTTCGCCCCCTCCTCGCGGCCCACACGGCTGTGCTTGCGGCTCCATACGAAGTAGATCACCAGGCCGATCGCCAGCCAGATCACCAGCCGCAGCCAGGTCTCGCCGTCGAGCGAGAGCATCATCGCCAGGCAGAACAGCGCGCCGAGGATCGGCACGAACGGCACCAGCGGCGTGCGGTAGGCCCGCGGCGCGTCAGGCTGGGTCCGGCGCAGGATGATGACGCCGAAGCAGACCAGGATGAACGCCAGCAGCGTGCCGATGCTGGTCATGTGGCCGAGCTGGGAGATCGGCAGGAAGCCGCCGAGCGCGCTCGTGAACACCATGAAGAACAGGTTCGAACGGTAGGGCGTCTTCCATTTCGGATGGACCGCCGAGAAGAAGGCCGGGAGCAGCCGGTCCTGCGACATGCTGTAGAAGACCCGGCTCTGGCCGAGCAGCAGCACCAGGATCACGGTCGAAAAGCCGCAGATCACGCCGAAGGTGACGAGGCCCTTGAGCCAGGGATAGGGCGTGGCGGCGATGGCGGTGTTCACCGGCGCCGCATCGCCGCGCATGGCCTCGTAATGGACGAGGCCGGTCAGCACGCCGGCGAAGGCGATGTAGAGCGCCGTGCAGATCGCCAGCGAGCCGAGGATGCCGATCATCATGTTGCGCTGGGGGTTCTTGGCCTCCTGCGCCGCCGTCGAGACCGCGTCGAAGCCGACATAGGCGAAGAACACCACGCCGGCCGCGCGCATCACGCCGCTCCAGCCGTATTCACCGAAGGTGCCGGTATTGGCCGGCAGGAAGGGGTCGTAGTTCTGGGCCTTCACGTAGAACAGGCCGACGCCGATCACGGTGAAGACCACCGCCAACTTGACCAGCACCACCGCGCCGTTGACCCGGGCCGATTCCCGGATGCCGATGATGAGCAGGGTCGAGGCCGCCACGACGATCAGGATCGCCGGCACGTTGACGAGGCCGTGCGCCACCGTGCCGTCGGCGAGCTGGTAGGTCTCGAAGGGTGAATGCACCAGCGAACCGGGCAGGTTGATGCCGAGGGTGTCGCGCAGGAAGCGGGTGACGTAGCGCGACCAGCTCACCGAAACCGTGGCGGCACCGACCGCGTATTCGAGCACCAGATCCCAGCCGATGATCCAGGCGACGAATTCACCCATGGTGGCGTAGGTGTAGGTATAGGCCGAGCCCGCCACCGGGATCATGCCGGCCAGCTCGCTGTAGCACATGCCGGCCAGCGCGCAGCCGATGGCCGCGATGGCGAAGGACAGCGTCACCGCCGGTCCCGCATGCTCGGCGGCGGCGATGCCGGTGAGCGAGAACAGCCCGGCGCCGATCACCGCACCGATGCCGAGCCCGACCAGACTCCAGGGGCCGAGATGGCGCTCCAGCTTGTTCTCGCCGGCTTCCGCATCGGCATTGAGCCGTTCCAGCGTTTTGATCCGGAAGAGATCGCTGCCCAAGCCTGCCGCCATGTCGTTTCAACCCCCCATTTCCGGCTGCCGCACGTCGCGTGAAGCGTTCGAAATATTGTCTCGAAGACAGATCAATCGCGAAACCGTCGCAGGCGCAACGGCTCGTCTCAACATCGCCGTGCAAGGACGCGGCCAGGATGGAAAGCCGCGGAGGGAAACGTAGCCGTCAGAGCGGCCAGACCCGGTCCCGATAGGCCCCGTCCCAGAACAGGTATTCGAGGCGGGTGGCATGGGCATAGGCGGCCTGCATGCGCTCACGGAGGGCGGGCGAGGCCTCCAAAGCCGCCTCGTCGGTGGCGGCGATCATCGCAGCCACCGCCTCGCCGAATTCCTCGCCGGCATAGGTGTCGATCCAGGCGCGATAGGGATTGTCCACCGCCGCGCGGGAGAAAATGTCGCGGCCGACCTCGGCATAGATCCAGAAACAGGGCAGCAGCGCGCCGAGCACCACCTCGTAGGGCTCGGCATAGGCGCTGGCCATCAGCCACGCGACGTAGTGGTCGCAAGCCGGGGAGAGGGGCGTGGCGGCGAAGCTAGCGGCGTCGATGCCGTAATCCCGGAAGAACCCGCCATGCAGCGCCCGCTCGACCACGATGGCGGTCTCGGCCCCGCGGGCGAATTGCACGATCCGGTCGGGATGCGGCGCCTTGGCGGCGGCCAGGGCCAGGGCCCGGCCGAAGCCGATCAGGTAATGCGCATCCTGCACGATGTAGCGGCGGAAGCGCTCCGGGCTCAGCGAGCCGTCGGCGAGCTCCGCGTTGAAGGGCATGGCGCGGATCGTCTCGTAGGCCGCGTGGTTTCTCGCCCACGCCTCCTGCGAGAACTCGGCTTGCTGCGAGAGCGCGGGTTGCCGCGAGACGCGGTCGGCGGACAGGTCTTCGGCCAGGAATGCCCCTCCCTCGTTCATGCGCTCAGCCCTGCCGCTGCGCCTGGGTGACCGCGACGTGGATCAGTTCCGCCAGGGTGCGCACCTTGAGCTTCTGGCGCATCTGCGAGCAGGCATTGGTCACGGTCTTGTAGCTCACCGACAGATCGGCGGCGATGGTGCCGTAGGATTTGCCCTGGGCGAGCCGGGCGAGGATCTGCTGCTCGCGTGGGGTGAGCTGCGTCTCCGGGGTGCGGCGCGGGTCGGCGCGCAGCATGGCGACCTCGGTGGCCAGCCGCCGGTCGAGATACACCTCGCCCGCCCGCACCCGGTCGAAGGCCTGGAACAGCTCGTTCGAGGCGTGATCCTTCAGCACGTAGCCGAGCGCTCCGGCTTCCAGGGCCCGCGAGACGATGACGGGATCGTTGTGCATCGAGAACACGAGCACGCGGGTCTCGGGCTCGATCGCCCGCATACGCCGGATCAGGGCGAGGCCGGCCAGCCCGCTGCCCTGGAAGGTGAGGTCGCAGATCACCACCGGCGGGCGCAGGCGGTGGAAGGCGCGGTAGCCGGAGACGACGCCGGTGGCCTCCACCACGGTCTCGATCCCCGCATCCTCCAGCACCCGGCGGCATCCCTGCAGCACGATGGGATGGTCGTCGATGACCAGAACGGGGGAGGCGGCGCCCTTGCTCGATGCCGCTTTCGTCATCGGATTACTGACCGGCGCGTTCATCGTACACGCTTCACTTGGGTTGCGGCGCGGCGGAGGCGGGCGGATCCTCGCCCTCGCCGCGCTCTGGATCGATGGGGATGGTGATCCGGACGACGGTTCCGTCGGAGCCGTTGTCGAGGGAGGCCCGGCCGAGGCTGAACTGGCCGCCGAGAGCCTCGACGCGCTCGCGCATCCCCGACAGGCCGAGGCCGACCCGGTGACCCGGCGCGATACCGCTGCCGTCATCCTCGACGCTCACCTGCAGGGCAATCATGCCGGCGGCGTCGGTCTCCTCCGTCGCCCGGGCCCGGACATGGCTGGCGCCGCCGTGGCGGACGGCGTTGGTGCTGCTCTCCTGGATGCAGCGGAACACGGTCAGGTCGACGATGTCGCCGTAGCCGCGGGCGAGCCCTTCGAAATCGCCCTCGAAGGTCGTGTCGGGATGGCGCCGGCCGAAATCGCGCAGCAGCAGATTCAGGCAATCGGTGAGCGGAACCTCGCCGAGGGCGTGGGGACGCAGGCGGTTGAGGAGGTCGCGGTTCAGGCTCTGGACCTGGGCGACGATGCTGCCGATATCGCCGGCCCGCGTCGCGAGCCGGACCCGGTCGATCTCGCCGGCACCCGCGGCGAGCCGCGTCACCGAGGCGGCGTTCGCCTCCAGGGCGAACAGGCAGGGGCCGAACTCGTCGTGCAGTTCGAGGGCGATGCGGGCGCGCTCGTCGTCTTGGGCGGTCAGCAGCTGCCGGTTGAGCCGGCCATTGGCGGCCCTTGCCTCAGCCAGCGCCCCGGCCACGCGGTTGAAGCGCGCGGCGATCACCGCCAGCTCGCGGGAGGCGGGCGGATCGAGATGGGCGGTGTAGTCGTGGCGCTCCAGCCGGGTCAGACCCTCGGCGAGCCGGCCGAGCGGCCGCAGGATGCGGCCCAAGGCGAGGATGAGTGCGGCCAGAACCGCGAGATTCAGGATCAGGCTCGCCAGGGCGAGGGTGCGTGCGTAATCCCAGACCTCCTCGATCTCGTCGAGGGGTTCGGTGGTGATCGCGGCGGTGCCGATGCGCTCCCCGCGCACGGCAATCGGCAGATCGTGCTGGTGCGGCTCCGGCGCGATCAGGCTGACGAACCAGCCGGGAGCGTCGCGGTCCTGCCGGCCCCGGTCGGACGGACCGAAGCCGACGCGCTGCCCCTCCGCGTCGAGGATGGTCACGCGGACATGGCGCAGGCTCTGGAAGCGCAGATCCAGGCTGTGCAGCACGCTCTCCGGGCTCGGGCTGCGCAGGGAGCGGATCGTGTCGGCCACCAGCGGCTCGACCGTGGCGAGACTCGCTGCCATCTCGACCTGCACGGCGTTGCGGGCAATGAGCACGATCAGGCCGCAAGAGACGAAGGCGGCGACGCAATCGATGGCAAGCACGGTGAGGATCAGGCGCGTCCGTGTCGGCAGGCCGGCCCAGAAGGACACGGGCTGCCGCTCGGCGCCGGCAGGCGGCAGCGCCTCCCGAAGCGTCGGATCGGCGGCGGGTCGCGTCATGGCGAAGGTCACGGCGGGTGTCACGGACGGTTGCGTCGCGGCGGGAATGGTCACGGGCCCTCGCGACCGGTCAGGCCATCACCCGCCGACGCCGCCGCGGGCACACCGGACCCGGGATCATTCGGCAAGCGGGCATCGGATAAAAGTCTCGAATTCCTGCACTTTCAGCACGCCCGGCACCGTGGCCGATCCCTCGGCGAAAGTCCATGCCGACGCCGCGTCGGGGGGTCGCGCGGCACACTGATGTTTTTCTTATGATCGCTGGCCCGTGGGGACGCGCGATTCGGGTAACCTACACGCTCCGTTAAACCGGAGGCCTTAAAGCTCGCCCGGTCAGAACTGGCCCAGGCAAGACTTGCCTGAGACGGGAGCGACTCGGCAACGGTCGGACGTCGCCGGACTTCACCGCGATTCGTGTGGACGGCGGAGGCTCGAATTCTGTTCGGACCCACCGGACATCTTGCCGCCGCATTGCCGAGGCTGTGTTGTTGCAGGGCTACACCACGCAAGAGGCCGACCGCATGTCGGTGGCGATCCACCCCTCCGAGACCCGCCGCGCCAAGGGCAGGGCGCGGGCTCGGCTCCGGCTTCCCCTCCTTGCCAGCGTCGCGGGCGGAAGCGTGGCCGTCGCCGCCTTCGCCGCCGCGGCCTTCTCGTTCTTCTCCGGCCTCGCCGATCCGCGGACCAAGCCCGTGCGGATCGCTCCCGTCGCCTCGCAATGGCCCGACCTGAAGGACGGGGTTCCCGCGCTCGCCCCTGAGGAGTCGCAACCGGCGTTGCGCCGGGCGAGCCTGCCCGTCCCCGAACCGGTCTCCGCACCGGCCGCACCCCCGGCCCCGGTTACGATCCAGGCCAAGGCACCGGAACCCGCTCCGGCCCCGGCCTCGACG
>NZ_NKUI01000293.1 GCF_014845115.1 Methylorubrum zatmanii
GCCGGCAATCGGAATGGAGCCCGGAGGGGGCCGGCTTCGCGCGGATCTCGGTGATGGATGCGGACGGCGCGAGCGACAGCGTGGTGGTGCGCCTGGAATAGCGCACCGTCCCGAAAGCTGGCCTCCGGCCTTCGGAACCGGACGATGCGCGGCGAAATCCTCGTGCGGCACCGCACGTGACTCTCTCGCCCCATGCCTTAGCTACGTCCGCGAGAGGCAACGTCCTCCCCCTGCGAGGGGCCCAAGTCCGGGACGGCCCGGCTCATGCTCTTCATGAGGCTGCCGTGGCCTGGATCGTTCTCATCATCGCCGGTCTTCTCGAGGTCGTCTGGGCCTTCGCGATGAAGCAGTCGGAGGGGTTTTCCCGCCTCTGGCCCACGGTCATCACCTTCGTCACCATGGGGTTGAGCTTCGCCTGCCTCGCTTGGTCGATGCGGAGCCTGCCGCTCGGTACCGCCTACACGATCTGGACGGGCATCGGCGCCGTCGGCGCCTTCCTCGTCGGCA
>NZ_NKUI01000294.1 GCF_014845115.1 Methylorubrum zatmanii
CCGCTTAACCCCCTCCCGCCCGCGACAGGACCGGTTCCGGTCGCGAAGCCTTCGAGAACCGATTGTCCGCGCTCCGGGCAGGCCGTCAAGCTCGCCGCAGGGTCGAAGGCCGCGCACCGCTTCATTCCCCGATCTGGTTCGCATCCGGCGCCGCGAGTCCAATGCCGGGACGGGCCGGGGGCGTGGGTGCAGGGAGACCCGAGCTTCGCCGGCCTGTCACATCATGATGGTCTAAGCGACCGGTACGACCCGCCGACCGGACCTGGCCCCATGCCCGCCAACAGCAGCCCGCCCGCCTACGATTTCGAGGCGATCCGCCGTGAACTCGCCGACAGCTATGACGAGGAGCTGGAACTCAGCCTCGACGAGGATCACGACGACGGCACCGCGCCCTCCCGGCGCACCTATTTCCGGGAATTGCTGCGCCTGCAGCACGAGCTGGTGCGCCTGCAGGATTGGGTGAAGAACGAGGGGCTGCGGGTCGTCGTGATCTTCGAGGGCCGCGATTCGGCCGGAAAGGGCGGCGTCATCAAGCGCATCACCCAGCGGCTCAATCCCCGCATCTGCCGCGTGGCGGCGCTGCCCGCCCCGAGCGAGCGCGAGCGGACGCAGTGGTACTTTCAGCGTTACGTCTCCCACCTGCCGGCGGCCGGCGAGATCCTGCTGTTCGACCGCTCCTGGTACAACCGGGCGGGCGTCGAGCGCGTCATGGGCTTCTGCACCGAGGAGGAGGTGGAGGAGTTCTTCCGCTCCGTGCCCGAATTCGAGCGCATGCTGGTGCGCTCCGGCATCAAGCTCGTGAAGTACTGGTTCTCGATCACCGACGCCGAGCAGGCGCTGCGCTTCCAGATGCGCATCGCCGATCCGCTCAAGCAGTGGAAGCTCTCGCCGATGGATGTCGAGTCGCGCCGCCGCTGGGAGGATTACACCCACGCCAAGGAGGACATGCTGGCACGGACCCACATCCCCGAGGCTCCCTGGTGGATCGTCGAGGCGGATAACAAGCGGCGGGCCCGGCTCAACTGCATCAGCCACCTGCTGGAGCAGATCCCCTATGGCAATGTATCCCATCCGCCGGTCGTGCTGCCGGACCGGGTGCGCCACGCCGATTACATCCGCGCGCCGATCCCGCAGGAGATGATCGTTCCGTCCCGCTACTGAGCCGACTTCTCGACGCTTCCGCGCGCGGCCCCATCGACAAAGCCGCGCGCATCCTGTACAGGCCCGGCCAACTCACAACAGGATGCCGAAATCCTGACGCCCCGATCATGCGGGAGGGGCGCAACGGCCGGAGCTTTTCCAATGAACATCATCGAGCAGCTCGAGCGGGAAGAGATCGCCCGCCTCGCCAAGACCATCCCCGATTTCGAGCCGGGCGACACCGTCATCGTCAACGTCCGCGTGAAGGAAGGCGACCGCACCCGCGTTCAGGCCTATGAGGGTGTCTGCATCGCCCGTTCCGGCGGTGGCCTCAACGAGAGCTTCACGGTCCGCAAGATCTCCTACGGCGAGGGCGTGGAGCGCGTGTTCCCGGTGCATTCGCCGATGATCGATTCGATCAAGGTGGCCCGTCGCGGTAAGGTCCGCCGCGCCAAGCTCTACTACCTGCGCGACCGTCGCGGTAAGTCCGCCCGTATCGTCGAGCGCTCCGACCGCTCCGAGAAGGCGGCCAAGGCCAACAAGGCCGCCGCTCCCGCCGCCGCGGAGTAATCTCTCTTCCGGCATGCCTTCGCGTCATCGCGAAGGCATCTCTCGAAACATCACCCGCCCCGATCATCTCGGGGCGGGTTTTTTGTTGCGCGGTTTCGTGCAGAGATATCGAAGCACCCACCCGGCTTTCCGAAGCGCTATCGGGAAGCTCCGTCGACACTGCGCGTCAGAAGCCGATGACCGATCCGAAGCAAGGCGCGACCGCGATCCAGCCGCAATTTCCGGACGCGGCGACGGAGCGCGGTGTGCGCGCCTTTCTCAGGCGTATTGGCGGACGATACCCGATTCGAGAGGTCTTCCTGTTCGGAAGCCGCGCCCGCGGCACGCATGATGCCGAGAGCGACGCTGACCTGGCTATCGTGCTGGACGGAGACAGCGCCGAGCGAAGACAGGTTTCCGGCGAGATGGCCGAGATCGCCTTCGATGTCCTCCTGGAAACCGGCCTGCTCGTCCAGGCCGTGCCGATGTGGGAGGAGGAGTGGAGGCAGCCGGAGCGCTTCCCCAATCCCGATCTGATCGCCAGCATCCGACGTGACGGCATCAGACTGTGACGGAGGCGCCACCAGCGGCTTTTCTCGGTAAAGCCGAGCGGGCCCTGAAAGCGGCCCGGCTGCTGCTTTCCGCGAATGATACCGAAGGCGCTTGTAACCGAGCCTACTATGCCATGTTCGATGCGGCGCGGGCTGCCCTGCTGGCCGTTGGTCATCCTTTGGATGGATCGGCCAGCAAGACGCATCGCGGACTCATCGCCGCGTTTGGGCAGAGGCTCGTTCAAACCGGTCGGGTCGACGCGGCTTACGGCCGAGCCTTCAACCGGTTGCAGGATATCCGCATCCAGGCGGATTATCTGGCCGGTGTGCCCTCGGCTCAAGATGCCGAATGGGCGATCGCCCAGGCGGAGTCCTTCGTCGCCACCATGCGTGAAGGATTTCCGGCCGAGTGATCATCCCCGCCGCAGCGCCTCCAGCACCTTGCCGCCCGGGCGCCCGGTGGCCGGCATGCCGAGGGCGCGCTCGACGTCCTTGATCGCCTCACGCGTCTTCGAGCCGACCTTGCCGTCCGGCTCCCCGACATCGTAACCGCGGGCAATCAGACGGCTCTGCAGGTCACGGCGCTCGGCCCGCGACAGCGGCGGATCGTCGGTCGGCCAAGTGGCCTGCACGCCGGGGCGGCCCCGCAACCGGTCCGACAGGACGGCGATGGCGAGGCCGTAGGATTCGGCGGCGTTGTAGGAGTAGATCGCGTCGAAGTTCTTGGTCACGAGGAAGGCCGGGCCGTTGGCGCCGGCCGGGGCGAGGATGCCGACGGGCCCCTCCCCGCTCAAGGGGCGGCCATCGACGCGGGTGACGCCCAGCGAGGCCCAGTGGCTGACAGGCTTCTTGTTCTTGCGGCCGGCGGCGGCGGTGTTGAACCCGCGCGGCAGCCGCACCTCGTAGCCCCAGCCCTGCGCATTCGACCATTTGGCCACGCGCAGGAAGTTGGCGGTGGAGGCGACCGCGTCGGCCACCGAATCGACGATGTCCCGCCGCCCATCGCCGTCGCCGTCGACGGCGAGGCGGTGATAGGTGGTCGGCATGAACTGCGTCTGGCCGAAGGCGCCGGCCCAGGAGCCGGTGAGCCGCGACGGCTCGATGTCGCCGCGCTCGATGATCTTCAGCGTCGCGATCAACTCGTTGCGGAAGAACTCGCGGCGGCGATGCCCGGAGCAGGCCAGCGTCGCCAACGATTGCACCAGCGGCATCTTGCCGAGATTCTTGCCGAAATTCGACTCGACGCCCCAGACGGCGGCAATGGTGTAGCGGTCGACCCCGTAGCGCGCCTCGGCATTCGCCAGGGCCTGGGCGTGCTGGCGCATGGCGGCGCGCCCGTCCTCGACGCGCTCGTCATCGACGAGGGCGGCCATGTAGTCCCAGATCGGCGTCTTGAATTCCGGCTGGGCCTGAGACAGCTCGATCACCTTGTCGTCGTAGGCGATATTCGCGGTCGCCGTCTGGAAGGTCCGGGCCGAGACCCCTGCCCCGGCGGCCTGCGACTGGATGCCCGCGAGGCAGGACTGGAAATCCGCCAGCGCCGGGCTGGCGATCAGGCTGCCGGTGAGGGCGAGCCCGATCAGGCTGGCGCGAGGGCTTGGCGTCGGCATCGGTCGGCGCTCCGTCGAGGTGTCGGGGAATGGTCGCGCCCGATTCAGGCGATACGAGGGTTAACGAAGCGTGAGGAGAGCGGGCCGGTGGCTGCGGCATTGACGCTGCCGGCGATCTCGTCTAGGCACCCCACCGTGTACGGGGCTCCGGTTTGGGGCCCCGTCGCATTTCATACGCACCCGTGGGCGGTAACAACCGCCCTGTCGCCCTCGCCGCTCCGGCGAAGAGGGAGAGGAGGGCGCGTTCCTCAAAAAATGTTCCAGAGGAACAGCGATGTCAAAACGCGTCCAGGCGAAGCACAAGCTCGATCGCCGCATGGGCCAGAACATCTGGGGCCGCCCGAAGAGCCCCGTGAACCGCCGCGAATACGGCCCCGGCCAGCACGGCCAGCGCCGCAAGGGCAAGATGAGCGACTTCGGCACGCAGCTGCGCGCCAAGCAGAAGCTCAAGGGCTACTACGGCAACATCACCGAGAAGCAGTTCCGCCGTTACTACGCCGAGGCGATCCGCCTGCGCGGTGACTCCGGCGAGAACCTGATCGGCCTGCTCGAGCGCCGCCTGGATGCGGTGGTGTACCGCGCCAAGTTCGTGGCCACCCCGTTCGCCGCGCGCCAGTTCGTCAACCACGGCCACGTCAAGGTCAACGGTCGCCGGGTCAACATCCCGAGCTTCCAGGTCAAGGCCGGCGACGTGATCGAGGTGAAGGAAGCCTCCCGCCAGCTCGAGATCGTCGTCGTGGCCTCGCAGCTCGCCGAGCGCGACGTGCCGGACTACATCGAGGTCGATCATCAGAAGATGAGCGCCCGCGTCACCCGGATCCCGGGCCTCTCCGAGGTGCCCTATCCGGTGCAGATGGAGCCGAACCTCGTCATCGAGTTTTACTCGCGCTAAGTTCTTCGGAGATCTCCGGGGAAGAAGAGGGCCGTCCTTCGGGGCGGCCCTTTTTCGTGGCCGCTCCTCCTACCCAATCCGGCAGATCCCTTCGGGATGGCGGCTTTGGGCTCCGCTCAGTCGCCGCGCGGGCTGGCCGATATGCAACCCGCTCCGATCAAGC
>NZ_NKUI01000295.1 GCF_014845115.1 Methylorubrum zatmanii
CCGCCCCCGCCTCGCGGCTCAGCCGCTGAAGATAGGCGTTGACGGTCGCCACCTGCGCCGGGTCGTCGGGGGCGGAGAGGAGCTGCCGCACCCGGAGGTCGAGGGCCGCCGCCGCCGGCAGGAAGCCGAACCGCTCGATGGCGCCCTCCAGGCTCTGGGCATAGATCTCGGCCCGCTGGCGGGCATCCCCGGCCAGGCTCTCGGCGACGCGGGACTCCGCCACCTCCCCCGCCTCGACCACGACGAAGAGGGACGCGGCCGCCAGGGCGGCGAAGAGCAGGGCACGGGCGGCCCTGACGAGGGGGAAAGGCATGGCGGTCCGCTTCGCCGGTTCAGGCCGACAGGCTCCGGACCGATCACGGAGACGGGCCGGTTCGACGCGCGATCCTCATCCCGGGGTGCCGGCGGGCAGCGGGCCTCAGGATGAGACGAGGCGACAGGATACCCGCCGGGAACGGGGCGCGCCAACGGCCTTGGCGGCCCCGATCCCGGCGCGTCCTCAATCGGTCGTCAGGCCCTTCATCTCCACCTGCTCGAAGCGGTGCTGCTCGGCGGTGACGAGGGCGGAGAGGTCGCGTTTCAGGGCGTTGAAGGCGGCCGAGGCGCTGTCGCGCGGGCGCGGCAGCTCCACCCGCAGGTCGCGCTTGATCGTGCCGGGGCGGTAGGTCAGCACCACGATCCGGTCGGCCAGATAGATCGATTCTTCGATCGAGTGGGTGACGAACACGATGGTCTTGGCCGTAGCCGCCCAGATCCGCAGCAGCTCGTCCTGCAGCGAGCGGCGGGTCAGGGCGTCGAGGGCGCCGAAGGGCTCGTCCATCAGCATCACCGGGCTGTCGAGGGCGAGCACGCGGGCGATCGCCACCCGCTGGCGCATGCCGCCGGACAGGTCCTTGGGGAAGCGGTCACGGAACTCGGCGAGCTTGAGCATGTCGAGAAGCTCGGCCACCCGCGTCTCGATGGCCGCGCGGGCCATGCCCTTGATCTCCAGACCGAAGGCGATGTTCTGCGCCACCGTCATCCAGGGAAACAGGGCGTATTCCTGGAACACCATGCCCCGGTCGGGGCCGGGCTCGGCCACGGCACGGCCCTCGACGGTGATGCCGCCGCGGGTGGGGTGGGAGAAGCCGGCGATGGCGTTGAGCAGGGTCGACTTCCCGCAGCCCGAGGGCCCGAGGAGGCAGACGAACTCGCCCCGGTTGATGGTGAGGTCGATGTCCTTGAGGGCGACGACCTCGCCGCCCGGGACGGCGAAGACCTTGTCGACGCCGGTCACCACGATGTGCGACGGGGCGCCGGAAGCGACGGGACCGGAGACCGGCATGGCGCGCTCCGTGACGGCCGCAATGGGATGAGGTTGCACGGACATGGAGGACCTCACGATTCCAGGCCGCGATGCCAGCGGAGCAGGTGGGAGTTGAGGCGGCTGACCGCCATGTCGATGAGCAGGCCGAGCGCGCCGATGGTCAGCATCCCGGCGATGATCTTGTCGGACCAGAAGTACTCGCGCGCCTCCAGGATGCGGAAGCCGAGGCCGTTATTGACCGCGATCATCTCGGCCACGATCACCACGATGAAGGCGGTGCCGATGCCGATCCGCGCCCCCGACAGGATGTAGGGGGTGGCCGCCGGCAGGATCACCCGCCGGAAGATCGTCATACGGCTCGCCCCGAGGCTGCGGGCGGCGCGGATATAGATGCCGTCCACGTGCCGCACGCCGGCGATGGTGTTCATCAGCACGGGGAAGAAGGCGCCGATGGCGATGAGGAACACCGCCGGGGCGTTGCCGAGGCCGAACCACAGGATCGAGAGCGGGATATAGGCGATCGGCGGGATCGGCCGCAGCACCTGCATCAGCGGGTTGACGTGGCGGTAGATCACGTCGCTCGATCCCATGAACAGGCCGAGCGGCAGAGCGAGCCCGGCGCCGACGACGAAGCCGACGACCACGCGGTAGAGCGAGGCGAGGGCGTCGTGCAGCATCTCCCCCGAGAAGAGCCACGCCAACCACGAGCCCTGGGCCGGGTCGTAGGCTTCGAGGGGCGCGAGATAGGCCCACCACCGCACGGCGACCGCGGCCGGCGAGGGCAGCACCATCGGGTTGACCAGCCCGGCCGAGCAGGCGAGCTGCCAGATCGCCAGGATGCCGAGGGGAACGGCGAGGCCTTCGGCCAGCGCCCTCAGGCGATGCGTCTGCATGGCTTGCCTCCCCTCACTTCGCGCCGGCCGAGGCCTTGGCGGCCTCCAGCAGGTCGAGCTTCACCCAATCGGTCGCCTTGGCCGGCTTCGACATCTTGCCGATGCCGTGCTCGGCCATGACGTCGGTGGTCTTCTGGATGTGGTCGGCGCTCATCTCCAGGGTGTAGGGCGAGTTGGCGAGCGCCTCCTGGAACTCTGCGCCGGTGACCTGCCCCTTGAACACGTCCTGCGTGACGAAGGTCTCCGCGGTCTTGGGATCGTCGATGAAGGTCTTCTGAGCCTTCACGAAGCATTCCATGAACTTGGCCGCGACCTTGGAATGATCCTTGTAGAACGTCTCGGTCATCACCAGGGTGCGGATCGGCGTGCCGACCGGGGTGTCGTAGGGCTTGATCACCTCGACGCCGAAGCCCCGGGCGATGGCCTGGGACGATTGCGGCTCGGTCTGCATGATCGCATCGACCTGCTTCTGCAGCAGCGCCTGGTTCAGGTCGGGATAGCCGAGATAGATCAGGTTGACGTCCTTGGCCTTGAGGCCGTGCTTGGCCATCTCGGCGCCGAGCAGCACCTCTTGGATCGAGCCGCGGGTGACGCCGACCTTCTTGCCCTTGAGGTCGGCCGCCGACTTGATGCCGGAATCCGGTGTGGCGAGCAGGCGGGCACCACCCTTGGCGAAGCCGCCGACGATGTAGACCGGGGCGCCGTTGCCGCGCGCCGAGATGGCGGCCTCCGAAGCGGTGGCGCCGACATCGAGTTCGCCGGCGAGCATCGCCTGCATGATGTCCGGCCCCTTGGCGAAGATCTTGAGATCGACGGTCAGCCCGCAGGACTTCGCGATCTCCTTGACGTAGGAGACGCCGGCGAAATGGGCGAGCTTGAGGTTGCCGACCCGCACCACTTCCTGGGCGGAGACGACGCTCGGGACGAACAAGGTCGCGGCGGCGAGGGCGGCGAGACGGAGGCGTTGGAGCAAGGCGCTTCTCCCTGATGGCCCGGCTCTGCGGCCGGTCTGATTGACCCCACCGCTCTTGCAGCACGCATGCCAGCCATGCAGGAGCCGCCTGACATCATGCAAGCCGCTGCCGAAGAAGGATTTTTCCGGGCGCTTCGGCCGACAGCCCGATCTCCGAGCGGCGGATTTCCGCCGCCGGCCCAGGTGCGATGGCGGATTTCCGCCGCCGCCGACCCTGCAGAGGACAGGCCGCCCTCGGCCGACGCGCCGTCTCGGGCGGCCTCAACCGTCGAGCGGCACGAGGACGATGGCGTCCCCTTCGAGGCGGGCCTGGACCGCCTGTCCGCGGCGGGCGGCACCGAGATCGTCGGCGGTCTTGTAAAGGCCGTCGATGGCGATGAGTTCCGGCTCGAACTTCCGGGCGAGGATCCGCGCCCCGGGATCCCCCACCGCTCCCGCGATCGCCCGGCCGCGCAGGGCGCCGTAGACGTGGATCGAGCCGCCGGCGATTACCTCCGCCCCGGAGGCCACCGAGCCGAGCACCGTCACGTCTCCCTCGAGATGCTGGATCACCTGCCCCGAGCGCACCGGCGCGTCGAGGACGAAGGAGCGCGGCCGGGGTGCCGTCGGCGACACGAGCGCCGGAGCGGCCGGCGCCTCGGCGGCGGCCGGCGGCGCGGCGCCGGGCTCGGGCGGGGCGATGTCCTCCACCGGCTTTCCCCCCACCAGCGGCGGGGGGAAGCCGGGTCCGAGCGAGGTCGGCCCGATCCCCTCGATGCCGAGAATCGTGATCGAGCGCCGGTTCAGTTCCTCGCAGAGGGAGGCGAGGTCCGAACGCTCGAAGCGCAGGCCGGTCACGTCGAGGATGATCGCCCGCACCGAGAAGAAGGCGGGCGCCCGCTGCTTGAGGGCATCGAGTTCGGCCAGCCATTCGTCGACCGGCGGCACGGGCGCCAGCACCATGGCCAGGAACGAGCGGCCGCGGAAGCGGATCGGAGGACGGTCGGTCACGGGCGGAGTCGCAGCGAAGGAGTCATGCACGACAGCTTATGGCAGATCGCGCGCCGCGCCGCGCGGGGGCACGGCGTCCTCAACAGCAATCACGATTCCGCCGTCCGCAGGAGACATCGCATGAGGGGGCGGCGGACGTCGCTCTTGCCGGATCGGCCTTCACCTTATATTGCGACGCGATACCGCCCGAATCCGTAAACTGGCGTCACGACCGTCCACACGGCCCGCGACACGGCGCTTTATGGCCGGGCTCCAAGTTTTCCGAACGCTTCCGAGATCTCCGATGAAGCTGCGCAACATCGCCATCATCGCCCACGTCGACCACGGCAAGACCACGCTGGTCGACAAGCTGCTGCAGCAGTCCGGCACCTTCCGCGAAAACCAGCGGGTCGAGGAGCGGGCGATGGATTCGAACGACCTCGAGAAGGAGCGCGGCATCACCATCCTCGCCAAGGCGACCTCGGTCGTCTGGAAGGACACCCGCATCAACATCGTCGACACCCCCGGCCACGCCGATTTCGGCGGTGAGGTCGAGCGCATCCTGTCGATGGTCGACGGCGTGATCGTGCTGGTCGATGCCGCCGAGGGCCCGATGCCGCAGACCAAGTTCGTGGTCGGCAAGGCGCTCAAGATCGGCCTGCGTCCGATCGTGGCCATCAACAAGGTCGACCGGCCGGACGCGCGCATCAACGAGGTCGTCAACGAGGTGTTCGACCTGTTCGCGGCCCTCGACGCCACCGACGAGCAGCTCGACTTCCCGATCCTCTACGGCTCCGGCCGCTCCGGCTGGATGGCGACCTCGCCGGACGGCGACCAGTCGGAAGGGCTCGCGCCGCTGTTCGACCTCGTGCTGGAGCACGTGCCCCAGGCCAAGACCGAGGACGGCCCGTTCCGGATGCTGGGTACCCTGCTCGAAGCCACCCCCTTCCTCGGCCGCATCATCACCGGCCGCATCGCCTCGGGCACGGTGAAGCCGAACCAGTCGATCAAGGTGCTGGATCGCGAGGGCAAGGTGGTCGAAACCGGCCGCGTCTCGAAGATCCTCGCCTTCCGTGGCCTGGAGCGCGCGCCGATCGACGTGGGTGAGGCGGGCGACATCGTCTCCATCGCCGGCCTGGTGAAGGGCACGGTGGCCGATACCTTCTGCGACCCGCAGGTCGAGACCCCGATCCAGGCCCAGCCGATCGATCCGCCGACCGTCACCATGTCCTTCATCGTCAACGACTCGCCGCTGGCCGGCACCGAGGGCGACAAGGTCACGAGCCGCATGATCCGCGACCGCCTGTTCAAGGAGGCCGAGGGCAACGTCACGCTCAAGATCGAGGAAGCCGCCGACAAGGATTCGTTCTACGTCTCCGGCCGCGGCGAGTTGCAGCTCTCGATCCTGATCGAGACCATGCGCCGCGAAGGCTTCGAGATCGCCGTGTCGCGTCCCCGCGTGGTGTTCGAGAAGGACGAGAACGGCGGCATCCTCGAGCCCGTCGAGGAAGTCGTGATCGACGTGGACGAGGAGCATTCCGGCGTCGTCGTTCAGAAGATGAGCGAGCGGAAGGCCGAGATGCTGGAGATGCGGCCCTCGGGCGGCGACCGCCTCCGCCTCGTCTTCCACGCCCCGACCCGCGGCCTGATCGGCTACCAGGGCGAGCTGCTCACCGACACCCGCGGCACCGCGATCATGAACCGGCTGTTCAAGGCCTACGAGCCCTACAAGGGCGAGATGCCGGGCCGGCGCAACGGCGTGCTGATCTCGAACGACAAGGGCGAGGCCGTGGCCTACGCCATGTGGAACCTCGAGGATCGCGGCCCGATGATGATCGAGCCCGGCTGGAAGGTCTATCAGGGCATGATCGTCGGCGAGCACAACCGCGAGAACGACCTCGAAGTGAACGTGCTCAAGGGCAAGAAGCTCACCAACATCCGCACCACCTCGAAGGACGAGGCGGTGCGCCTGACGCCGCCGATCAAGATGACGCTGGAGCGCTCGCTGGCCTGGATCCAGGACGACGAGCTGGTCGAGGTGACGCCGAAGTCGATCCGCCTGCGCAAGGCCGTGCTCGACCCGAACGACCGCAAGCGCGCGGAGCGGGCCAAGGACGCGCTCTCGGCCTGATCCGTCCAATCTCCGACCGACAACGAAAAGGCCCCGATGCGCAACCGCATCGGGGCCTTTTTTGCGCGTCGGGTCGCGCCTCCGGGTTCAGGCCGCGCGCACCGTTTCGAGGAAGAGGCGGACCTGGCCGTCGAGACGCTCGGATTGCTGGGACAGCTCCTCGGCCGAGACCAGCACTTGGCTCGCCGCCGCTCCCGTCTCCTCGGCCGCCACGGCGACGCTGGCGACGTTGCCGGTGACGGCGCCCGTCCCGGCCGAGGCCTCGGAGACATTGCGCACGATCTCCTGGGTCGCCGCTCCCTGCTCCTCGACGGCAGCGGCGATGGTCCCGGCGAGCCCGTCGATCTCCCGGATCCGCGCCGCGATGTCGCCGATGGCCGAAACGGCCTGCCCGGTGATGCTCTGGACCTGCCCGATCTGCGAGGAGATCTCGTCGGTCGCCCGCGCCGTCTGGTTGGCCAGTTCCTTGACTTCGGCAGCGACGACGGCGAAGCCGCGTCCCGCATCGCCGGCCCGGGCCGCCTCGATGGTGGCGTTCAGCGCCAGCAGGTTGGTCTGTCCGGCGATGGTGGAGATCAGGCCGACCACGTCGCCGATCCTGGCGGCGGCGGCACTCAGATCCTGCACGAGCTGGGCGGTGCCCTCCGCCTCGACGACGGCCTTCTGCGCCAGCAGCGTCGAGCCCGTGACCTGCCGCGCGATCTCCTGCACCGAGGCGCCGAGTTCCTCGGCCGCCGCGGCGAC
>NZ_NKUI01000296.1 GCF_014845115.1 Methylorubrum zatmanii
CCTCGCGCGAGGCGCCTGGCGGAGGTCAGACGATCCGGGCGATGAGGCTGCCGACCTCATCCGCGAGCCGCTGCCGCTCGGCCTCCGAAAGGTTGCCGGCGAGGGACGATTGCACCAGCGCGTGCATGTGGTCGCGAACCATGTCGGACTGCACGCGCCGGAGCGCCGCAATCACCGCATCGATCTGATGCGCGACGTCGACGCAGTAGCGCCCGGTCTCGATCATCTGCTGCACGCCGCGCACCTGCCCCTCGATGCGGCGGAGCCGCGGAAGCTGCTGCTTGTGGTCGACCGGGACGCCCCCGTGGTCCACTTCGGAACCTGACATGTTGCCGTGCACCTCTGGTGGGGAGGCCGAGCGACGGCCCGCAACCCGGAACCATACCCCAAAAGGGTATGTTGATTCATCGCGAGCCCCCGAGCTCCGCCTGAGCTTGCGGGCCGCTCCTCATAGTAAGGCTTGACCCCACCCCCAACAATGCGAGCCGCCAAATGCATCAGATGAGCCCGGACATGCAGTCCTGCATCGACGAGTGCCTGCGCTGCTATCAGACCTGCCTCGGCATGGCCTCGAACCACTGCCTCCCGGCCGGCGGCAAGCACATCGAGCCCGAGCATTTCCGGCTGATGCTGGCCTGCGCCGAGATCTGCCGGACCTCGGCGCACTTCATGCTGCTCGGCACCGCGCACCACAAGCACACCTGCGCCGAGTGCGCCGACGTCTGCGAGGACTGCGCCCGCAGCTGCGAGCAGGTCGGCGACATGCAAGCCTGCGTCGAGCAGTGCCGCCGCTGCGCCGAGAGCTGCCGGAAGATGGCCGCCTGAACGCGGCGACCTCGCCGGTGCGGCGTTCGCGAGGGGGCCCAAGCCGCGCGCTCGCTGCCCTTCGTGCCGGCGCCGCGTCCGCCCCAGCGTGGCGGTGCCGCAGCCGGCATGGGTCACCCCGATGTCAGGCATGCCCGCCGCCGAGCGCGACGGGGCGAGCGCTGCCCGCCGCGCAGCGTCATCCGCCGTGCCAGCCGGCCCCGCGGCGGCCGGCGCGCGCCGACCGATCCGCTTGGCGCACCTGGCCTGAGAGGTCGAATCCCGTCAGACCTCACGCCGTCCCGACGGGCCCAAGCGGCGGCACCGCGTCTGGCTGCGCTGGCCTGGCGAGCGGCCAACGACAGGCCGATCCCAGGCGTGGTGGGAAGCGAAGGCCGCGTCCCCGGTCGCTCGACCCCGTCGTCCGGCGGCTGCCGGCCTCGCCTGCGCGTCAATGCCGTCAGGCGTGTTCCGCGCGTCGCCGGTTATCGGGACGACCCGCGGGGGACCGGGGCGCGGTGCCGGCGAGGTCATCGAGGATCGGGCAATCCGGACGGTCGTCGCCCGAGCAATGCTCGGCGAGATGGCTGAGGGTCCGGACCATGGCCTGCATCTCGGCGATGCGCGCTTCGAGGTCGCGCACATGCCGCGTTGCCACGGCCTTCACCTCGGAGCTGGCCCGCCGCTTGTCGTGCCAAAGGCCAAGCAGGGCGGCGACCTCGTCCAGGGGAAACCCCAGGCTGCGGGCGCGCCGCACGAAGCGGAGCGCGTGCACGTCCTCGTCACCGTAGAGCCTGTAACCCGCCTCGGAGCGCGCCGCCGGCCGGATCAGGCCGATGCTTTCGTAGTAGCGGATCATCTTGGCCGAGACCCCCGAGGCCTTGGCCGCCTCACCGATGTTCATGGCTTTGCCCTCCGCTGGACGGGTGACCGGGGCCGGGCCTTCGCAACCGCCTCCGGGTCTAGGACGCGGCGCCGCCGCGGTCGAGCCCGCGCCGGCCGGGGCCGTCCCCGACCGTGGCCCCGGGGCGGCGCCTAGGAAGCGGCAGCCTTCGTGGCCTGGAGCATCGGCGCGAACGCCCGCAAGCGGAGAGCGTTCAGGACGACGCTGACGCTGGAGAAGGCCATGGCGAGGCCGGCGAACAGCGGCGACATCAGGATGCCGAAGGCCGGATAGAGTGCACCGGCGGCGACCGGGATCAGCACGGCGTTGTAGGCGAAGGCCCAGAACAGGTTCTGGCGGATGTTGCGGATGGTCGCCCGCGACAGCGCGACGGCGTTCGCGACGTTCCGCAGGTCGCCGGACATCAGCACGACGTCCGCGCTTTCCACCGCGATGTCCGTTCCGGTGCCGATGGCCAACCCCACGTCGGCCTGCGCGAGCGCGGGGGCGTCGTTGATGCCGTCGCCGACGAAGGCCACGGGAACGGTCCCATCCGCCTGAAGCCGGCGCACGACGTCGGCCTTGTCGGTCGGCAGCACCTCCGCCTCGACCGCGTCGATGCCGAGACGGCGCGCGACGGCCTCGGCGGTGCGACGGTTGTCGCCGGTGACCATCACCACCCGCGCATCGAGGCGCCGCAGGGCCGCGATGGCCTCGGGCGTGCTCTCCTTGATCGGGTCGGCGACCGCGACCAGGGCCGCCAGGACACCATCCACGGCAACGTACAGGGGGGTCCGACCGTCGTCGGCCAGCCGCTCGGCCGCGCCGGAAAGGGCGGAGAGGTCGAGGCCGCGCCGCCGCATGAGGCGGTCGGCGCCGGCCTCGACGCGGCGTCCCTCGACCATGGCGCGTGCCCCGAACCCGGGGATCGCCTCGACCCCGACGGCCTCCGCCAGTCGGACCCCGCGCCGCTGCGCGGCCGCGACGATGGCCGCCGCGACGGGATGTTCCGAGCGCGCCTCCATCGAGGCCAGGAGCCGCAGCACGGTGTCCTCGTCGAAGCCAGGCAGGACTGCGATGTCGGTCAGCTCGGGCGTGCCCTTGGTCAGCGTCCCGGTCTTGTCGAGCGCGATCACCCGGGCGTCCCGCAGCGCCTGGAGCGCCTCCCCGCGTCGGAACAGGATGCCGAACTCGGCCGCCTTGCCGGTTCCGACCATGATCGAGGTCGGCGTCGCGAGGCCCATCGCGCAGGGGCAGGCGATGATCAGCACCGCGACCGCGTTGGCGAGCGCGAAGGCCAGGGCGGGAGACGGGCCGAAGGCGAGCCAGATCCCGAGCGTGACGGCCGCGGCGCCGAGCACGGCGGGCACGAACCAAGTCGTCACCCGGTCGACGAGGGCCTGGATCGGCAGCTTCGACCCTTGCGCCGCCTCGACGGTGCGCACGATCTGCGCCAGCAACGTGTCGGACCCGACCTTGGTGGCCCGGAAGCGGAAGCTGCCGGTGCCGTTCACGGTGCCGCCGATGACCTCGTCGCCGGTTGCCTTGCGCGCGGGGACGGGCTCGCCGGTGACCATCGCCTCGTCGACGTAGGAGGCGCCGTCGAGCACGGTACCGTCGACGGGCAGGCGCTCGCCGGGCCGCACGGCGACGACGTCGCCGGGACGGACCCCCTCGACGTCGACCTCCGTCTCGACCCCGTCGCGCACGACCCGGGCCGTCCGCGCCTGGAGCGTCAGCAGGTGCCGGATCGCGTCGCTCGTGCGGCCCCTTGCCCTGGCCTCGAACCATCGTCCCAGCAGGATGAGCGTCACGATCACGGCGCCCGCCTCGAAGTAGGTGTAGGCCGTGCCGGCGGGCAGGAGCCAGGGCGCTAGCGCCGCGACGACCGAGAAGCCGTAGGCCGCGCTGGTCCCGAGCATCACCAGGCTGTTCATATCGGGCGCGCCGCGCAGGAGGGCCGGGATGCCCTTGGCGTAGAAGCGCAAGCCGGGCCCGAACTGGATGAGGCTGGCGAAGACGAGGGACAGGAGCGTGAGCATGCCCTGACCGAGGGTTCTCGTCAGAGCCTCGTGCAGGCTGCCGGAGAGGTGCGCGCTCATCTCGAAGACGAGCAGCGGTGCGGTGGCGAGCGCGGCCAGAAGCACCGAGCGGCGCAAAGCCGCAATCTCCGCCTCGCGCTCCGCCCGTTCGCGGTCGCCGGCCGCCGCGGCGTCGCGCACCGGCTCGGCCTCGTAGCCCGCCGCGGCGACCGCCGCGACGATGCGTTGGGCCATGCCGGCCCCGCCGAGGTGGCGCACCGACGCGCGCTGCGTGGCGAGGTTCACGGTGGCGTCACGAACGCCCGGGACCTGGCCGAGCGCCCGCTCGACACGGCCGACGCAGGACGCGCAGGTCATGCCGGAAACGCGCAGCTCCGTCACGACCTCGACGGGTTCGTAGCCCGCCCCGCGAACCGCGTCGGCGACCGCGATGTCGCTCGCGCCCGCGGCCAGGACGCCGCTGACGCGTCCGGTGGCGAGGTTCACGTTGGCCGCTTGCACCCCCGCCACCGCGCGGACCGCCGTCTCGACGCGCCCTACGCACGAGGCGCAGCTCATTCCCCGGACCGGAAATTCGAACCTCGTCCCGCTCCCCCTGGCTCCTTCGGCAGTCGCTTGTGCGGCCATCCTTGTCTCCCTCGAACGTCGATGGCTCCGGAGATGGGGCTTCCTACAATGGGAAGGTCAAGGGGCCTTCGAGGCGGGCCTTCCGGTGCGGGCGATCTCGTGGTCCCGCAGAGAATCCGTTCGAATGCCAGGGATGGCCCTTGACCTTCCCACCATGGGAACGACCATTTGCGTGGGGATCCCAACCGAGGAGGTTCCCAAATGTGCTGCTGCACGAACAATCTCACCGCTCGCCCGGCTTCCGCTTCCGGTTCGGCGCGGCCCGACGCGGTCGTGCTGCGGGTCGACGGCATGACCTGCGGCCATTGCGTGCGGGCGGTCACCGCCGCCATCGCGCGCGATCTGCCCGGCGCGGTGGCGAGCGTGGACTTGGCCACGAAGACGCTCACGGTCAGCGGGACGACGGACGCGGTCGCCGTCGCCAGGGCGGTCGTGTCGGCCGGCTACACGCCCGTACAGGCCGGGTGAGTCTCATGGCCGAGCGAGACGCGGCCGGTGCCGGAGCCGGGCGCCCCGGCTCCGGGGGCGCCGCGATGGGGCCGGTGACCCCGGCCTCGCCGACCGCGACCTCGCTCGGCGCGCTCCTCACGCTCGGGGCCCCCGCACATTCCGAACCTGGATGCGCATCACCCGATCCGGGACCGCGTGGCCGGGTTCGGGGCCGTCGGACTGACGGCGTCACCCGGCCGGCCCCTCGGCACGGGCCACGGGACCACCCACCTGGGAGACCGCTTCCCGGATCACGGGACGGCAACGGCGTGGTGGCTTCCGGTTCGACGCCTCATCGCTCACGGCGCGCCATCCCGCTTCCTGACGGCCACGCTGGGCTTCGGCGAAAGGTGTCCGCGGCCTGAGGACCGCTCGTCGATCCGGTACGAGCGGCCGATGATGAACCCTCCTGCGCGACCTGGGGCAGGGGGCGTTAGCGGCACGGTCGAGGGATCGGGAGGGGGCCTCCCGATTGCGGGCGGACCTCGTTCACACGCCGTACGTCCTGGCCGAAGGCCGGATCGCGGCTTGGCAGGCCCTTCGGCCGCCTGCCGTGATGGCCGGCGCGCGGACGTTGCGCGGTTGCGACACCCTCCCAGGATCGCACGAGACCGCGCCGAACCAAGCCGGATCTTGTGGTGCCGGATACCCGGCCGGGGCATAAGTCCCCTGCAGCGCGGCCGAGCCTTGGGGCGATGACGAACGTGGACGACGCCTGGGTCGGCAAGCTCATCCGGCACTGGCGCGAGGATGCCGGTGCTTCCTACCGCACTTGGTTCCTCTGGGACGAGCGCATCAAGAACTTCCGGTCGATTCGACGCGGCATCCAGGCGGTCGTCGACGAGGTCAAGGCCGACACCTTCGGCAACGCCTACCGGGGCTCCTCGCTGGAGACGGTGGTCCATTCCATCGCCGAGCAGCGCCAGGTCTTCAAAGGTGCCGACCACGCCTTCCTCTGGAAGCCGAAGCTGCGCATCCCTGACATCTACGAGGATCGCGCCAACCAGGTCGCGTTCGGGCGCTTCCTCGAAACCTGCCTCTGCTGCAACGCCGAGGCGCACGTGGTGTCCGCGATACAAGCGCTTGACCAGGCCCGCATCAAGGGCTTGGGGCCGGCCGCGGCCAACCTGCTCTATTTCCTGCACCCAACCTGGGTTCCGCCGTTCAACACGGCCATCGTGAAGGGCTACAACGCCCTGACGGGCGCCAACGTGAAGCTCGGCAAGTGGGACGAGTATCTCGCCATGCGGCGCGGCATCCTCGACCTCAACAAGACCCATCGCTCGCTGCTGTCGAACGACTTCGGTGCCGTCGCCGGCTTCCTCTTCGACGTGGGATCGGGTCGGTATCCGCTGCCGGAGCGCGACACCTCCGCCGCGCTGGAGCTCTGGCGCGAGAACCTCGAACGCGTGCGGGTGGAGGCGACCGGCGCCGCGTCAAAGGCGGAGCAGGCCGCCCGCGAAGCCGACCACACCCACACCGAGGTTCAGGGTTGGCTGCGCGACCTCGGCCTCGCGCTCGGCTTCGACGTCTGGATCGCCTCGAACGACGGCAACCGGCCCTACGGCGCGGGCCGGCTCTCCGACGGATGCCTGCAACGCCTGCCCGGGCGGCTGGCCGCGACCGCCTCGGCCGAGACCGTCCGCCTCATCGACGTGATCTGGATCGACAAGGCCAGCCAGGACCTGGCCGCAGCCTTCGAGGTCGAGCATACGACGAGCATCTACTCCGGCATCGTCCGCATGCTGGATCTGGCCCTCGGGGCCGAGGGCGGGACCGCCCGGAACTTCTTCCTCGTCGCTCCCGACAATCGGGAGGACGACGTCCGGGCACAGTTCGCCCGGCCAGCCTTCTCGCGGGTGGCCGAGCTGGATCTCCGCTACCTGCCCTACAGCGAGCTGCGCGGTCACCGCGAGAGCATCGCCCGTTTCGGGAGCGGCCTGAAAGGCGTGCTCGCCATCGCGCGTCCCGTCGGCCAGATCCGTTAGCGAGGCCGGCCCTGCCGACGGGCGACGGCCGGCTTCGCGGCAACCGGCGCGGCCGGACGGCGGTCAGGCCCTGCCCTGGCGCCGGACTGCCGACCGGCCCTTACCCGGGCAGGGTACGCTCCCCGGAGCGCGCAGGCACGACCGGGCGCCGCCGCTACCGGTAACGACGCTTACCCAGGCCAACGGCGCGGACACTGCGGCAATGCGTCTCGAATTGCTTGCAGACCGGAAACCACGAGCCCGCAAGCGCGGTTTGGGTCATGTGTACCCCATGGGGGTACAGACCGAAGTGCCCGCCTCCGGCCCGGCACGTCGGCTTCCCTCCATCGGCACAAGGACCCGCCAGATGACGCACAAACCGCAGCATCGGAGCTCCCTCGACGGTGCGCCGGACACCCAGCTGAGCTTCGGCGAGCACCGCTTGTTTATCGGTGGATCGGGCTCGGACATCCAGCCGGGGACGGAACGGCTGGACACCGCCTTCGGGCGCGGCGGCGCCGACTACCTGGCGGGCCGCGGCGAGAACGACGACCTGCTCGGGGGCAACGGTCGCGACGTCCTGGTCGGCAACGGCGGCATGGACCACCTCGACGGCGGCAGGGGGGCCGACGTGCTCGTCGGCGGCGACGCGGCCGACGGCCTCCGGGGAGAGGACGGGCGCGACTACCTCGACGAAGGGGTCGGCCACGGCGACCTTGAGGGCGGGGCCGGCGACGACATCCTGGTGGGCGGGCCCGGCGGCGACGCCTTCGTCATCAGCGCCGACAGCGGCGACGACGTGATCCGGGACTTCCAGGGCGGCCCGGGCATCCTCGACCACTTGGCGGTGCGCGGCCTTAACGCCGAGGACCTGCGTTTCGAGGACACCGACGCGGGCGTGCGGATCAGCTGGGACGTCGCCGAAGGCCGGGGCTCGGTCCTGCTGGAAGGCTTCGATAAGTCGCGACTCGCCCAGGACGACTTCATGTTCACGGACGACCGCCAGGTCATCCGCCCGACCGGCGCCGACGCGGAGACCGTCACCGCCGACAAGTTCATCAAGGACGAGGGCGGCAACCTGTCCGCCCCCGGCACGGGCAGCGAGACGACCGCCGAGGACGCCTTCCGCTTCGACGAGTTCAACGTGAAGGTCGGCACGGCGGGCCGAGATGCCTTCGCGGGTACGGGCGACCGCGACTTCTACTATGGCCAGGATGGCGCCGACCGTCTTTCCGGCGCGGCAGGGGACGATGACCTATCCGGGGATGCCGGGCGCGACGTCCTCGACGGCGGCGCGGGGCAGGACCACCTCATGGGCGGCCGCGGCGCCGATCAGCTCTACGGCGGGGACCAGGCCGACAACCTGATGGGCGAGGACGGCAACGACGTGCTCTACGCCGGGGCCGGCCACGACATGCTGGACGGCGGCCGGGGCGACGACGTGCTGAACGGCGGCGACGGGGCGGACGCCTTCATCGTGGGGCCGGACACCGGCAACGACATCGTTTCGGGCGGCTTCGATGCGGGCCCCGGCGCATTCGACCACATCGCCTTCCGCGACATCACCCCGGACGAGGTGACGGTCGCCGACGTCTCGGGCGGCGTCCTGGTGAGCTGGCAGACGGATCAGGGAGACGGCTCGATCCTCCTCCAGGGCCTGACGAGGAGCCAGATGGCCCAGGACGACTTCATGTGGAACGCCGACGACGCGACGCGGGGCGCCTTCATCAACGACCCGGCGATCACCGGCGACGGCTCCAGGCTGATCTTCCAGGAGACCGCGACGGCCTCCGCCAGCCCGGAGCACGACTACATGCTCGCCTGACCGGGTGCGGCCCCGCGCCCATGCGCGGGGCCGAGCGGCCGGGCGCCTCGTGCCGCCCGGCCGGCACCTGAAGGCCGCCGCGCCCTCGCGCGCGAGCCCCGTCGCATGAGGCAGAACGACATGCAGCCAACCGCGCTCGCGAACAACGCCGCGGCGGCCAAGGATGACGAACCGTCTTCCACGATGGCCGAGGTGCGTCCCGGCATCGGGGGCGCGCTCCTCGGCGTCGGCTTGCTGAGCGCCCTGGTGAATCTCCTCTATCTCACCGGCTCCCTGTTCATGCTGGAGGTGTACGACCGGGTGCTGCCGAGCCGCAGCGTGCCCACGCTGCTCGGGCTCGCCGCCATCGTTCTCGTCCTCTACGGCTTCCAGGGCCTGTTCGACGTGCTGCGCAACCGCCTCCTCGTCCGGATCGGCGCGTCCGTGGACCGGGCGTTCGGGCGCCGGACCTACGACGCCGTGGTGCAGGCCCCGCTCGTCGCCGCGCGTCACGGCGACGGACTGCAGCCGCTGCGCGATCTCGACCAGGTCCGCACCTTCCTGTCGAGCCCGGGGCCGGCCGCCCTGTTCGACCTGCCCTGGATCCCGCTCTACCTGCTGCTCTGCTTCGCCTTCCACCCCTGGATCGGCGCGGCGGTGCTGGGGGGCGCGCTGCTTCTCGTCTCCATCACCCTCGTCACGGATCTCCTGACCCGCCGCCCG
>NZ_NKUI01000297.1 GCF_014845115.1 Methylorubrum zatmanii
GATCGACCTGATCCGCGCCGGAACACGCCCCCGTCTTCGCGGCGCGGATCAGGTCGATCTCCTCGCGGGTGAGCCAGACCGTCGCGGTGCCGAAGCCCAGGTCTTCGGCCTGATCCATCTCACGGGACAGGCGCGCCGCCAGGGCCCGGCGGACGGAGTCGGTGGCGGAATCAGTCATGGGCGATCCTCCGCGCGGCCGATCCGCCAGAGCGTATGACTGATTCTACATAGGTGAGGTTCGCCGCCTCAGCAGGCGGGGAGGGCGCGGTTGCGGCCGGCGAAACCAGAGCCGGACGCGCGCCCGTCGGAGCACCGCCCCGGATCTCAGATCCGGGGCGGTGCTCTCGATCCCCAGATTCCGCATCGTCCCGAAAGCCAGCAACCACCTTTCGGGACGATGCGCTAACGCAGTCCCGCCCGGATCCGGTCGAGGCGAGCGCAGCGATAGGCGTCGGTCAGGGAGAGCGCCCAGACGAAGAAGCCGCCCGCATGCCGGCCGATCAGGCTGGCCTCGGGGGCGGCGAAGCGGGCGGTGAGCCAGCCGCCCAGCAGGGCGAACAGCGCGAAACCGAGCCCCCGCCGCATGCGCCCGGTCCAGACATGGCCCATGCCGGGAAGCAGGGCCGCGACGAGCAGGACCTGGCGCGGGTCAGGCGGCACGGGCATGGCGGGTCTCCACGGATGTTGCCGCGAGGCTGCGGGCCAGACGCAGGCCCTCGTGCAGCAGGGGACGGAATCGTTCAGGTGGCACCTGCGCCAGCGCAAAGTGGCTGCCGCGCAGGAGCAGGTAGGCGCCCCGTGCGCCCTCGCTCGCCTGCACCGTGAGGCGCAGGCCCTCCCGGGTCAGCAGCACCTCCTTCACCGTCGGATCGGCGAGGATCGGCGCCAGGGCCGGCTCCACGCGGGCCAGCAGATCGCCGGCATTCCGCGTCCCGCGTACCAGCGTGTCCGCCGGCCAGGAGGCCGGCACCGACCAGCGGGCCGGGAGGTTGTCCGGGGTGTAGAATTCCGCCCCTGCCGGGCGGCGCAGGATGTCGAGGATCGCGTCCGTCGCCAGCGGCAGACGCAGGGTGAGCCGGAGCCAGAGCTGCGGCAGCCGACGATGCACCAGCGTGTCGGGGATGAGCCGCACATCGACCGCGGCGCCCCGGTAGCGGCCGCGCAGGGTCGCGAACCCGGCCCGGTCGCGCCCGAGGCGCGGCGCCTCGATCTCCGCCGCGCAGCGCGCCAGCAGCCCCGCCCGCCACGCCGCCGCGTGCCGCTGCCGGCGCCAGCAGAGAGCGGCGGCGGCGAGAGCGATCAGGGCGGCGGCGAGGGGGAGCATCGGCGCGCCTCTCCTCAGTAGCCGCGCGGCTTCGGCCAGGGCATCGTGAACTGGTCGCCGCGGCGGACATACTTGTAGCGGTGCAGCACGAACCAGGCCGAGGCGGTGATGTAGAAGGCCATCATCGCGAGGAGCTGGGTGCCGTAGCCGAGGAACACCGCGAGATAGGTCACGATGCAGAGGCCGAGCAGCAGCAGGGCCGGCAGCGGGTGGAGCGGGTGGACATAGCCGCGCTGGATCGTGCCCAGCGGCCATTTGCGGCGGAACAGCATGATCGACAGCGCCATCAGCGTGTAGCCGAGCAGGCCCGACAGGATCGAGAAGGTGATGGTCTGGTCGAGCGGTGTCGAGACCGCGAACAGGATCGCGATCGGCACGAAGAAGACGATGGCGCGGTAGGGGGTGCGGTAGGTCGGATGCACCGCCCCGAACCAGACCGGCATGTAGCGGTCCCGGCCCATGGCGAACCACGCCCGCGATGCATCGTTGATGCAGCCGTTGGCCGAGGCCACCGTGGCGAAGAGGGTGCCGAGGAACAGGGCGAGTTCGAGCCAGCGGCTGCCGGTGAGCCGGGCCGCGTCGTAGAGCGGGGTCACCGCCTGGCCGAGATATTCCCACGGCATCAGCCCGGAGCAGACGTACCAGGTCAGCGTGGCGGCGATCAGCAGGGTCATCATGCCGGTCATGGTGCCGAGCGGCAGCGCGCGGGCGGGCGAGCGCACCTCTTCCGCCGCCTGGGTCGTCCCCTCGATGCCGAGATAGAACCAGAGCCCGAAATGCATCGCCGCCAGAATGCCGAGCGAGCCGTAGGGCAGGCCGACGAGCAGATCGTCGTGCTTGAGCACCGCGCCCGGCGCCCAGGGCTGGGTGGCGACGAACAGCACCACGATGGCGGCGAAGGCGGC
>NZ_NKUI01000298.1 GCF_014845115.1 Methylorubrum zatmanii
TCTCCACCCCCCTATTCGGCGGCAGCGTCAGATGTTTAAAAAGGACAGGGGCAACGGACGGGACGGCGGGGGCGTGATCGGCCACAAGCGTCGCCCCGCGCCGGTAGTCGGCCGGGGAGAAGCCGAGCGGCGGCAGGGCACGCCCCGACTGACGTCGTTCGACGTCGATCTCGCGCAGGATCACCTGGAAGCTCTCGATGTCGACCATCGTGGTGTCGATGTCGAGATGCAGCCGGATCGTCTCCGCATCGATTCGCGTAGCGCGCAACTCGAAATGCGGCCAGATCGCGAGGTTGAGGCGCTGGTGGCTCATGCGCTCGCGCAACGCGGCGAGGCGCCGGTCACGGGCAGCCGGATCGAGGGCGCGGATGTCCTCGCACTCGATGCGGTAGGGCGGCACGGCAGGCAGGATGCGGCAGGTTCCGTCCGGGTCGATCTCCGTGCGCAGGGCCGGGTGGCGGGCGACGACACGGTTCCAGGCCCGTTCGAACCCGGCAAGGTCGAAGGCGGCGGGCTTGTCGTACTCCACGTAGAGATGCCGGGCGACGCCGCCGAGGCGCCCCCGCGCCCGCCGCTGGAAGCCGTCTCGCTGCAGCGGCGAAAGGGCGAACTGCGTCGTGGACGGATCGGGCCGGAGGTCGCCGTTGTCGAGGAGCAGGCCCGGCCGCTCGCCTCCCAACGCGGCGAGCGCCCGGCGCAAGGGATCGGCCGGCCCGGATCGCGAGGCGGACTCGCCGAGCTGCGCCTCGATCGCTGCCGCAAGCCGCCCGAGTGTGTCGTGCTGCAGGGCGGTCTCGGCTGAGATCCGCACGCCGAGGGCGCGATCGATGCGCTCGGTGAGTTCCAGGAAGATCAGCGAGTCCATTCCGAGCTGGACGAGGTTGCTCGCCGGGTCGATCTCCGCCTCGGGCCGACGCAGCAGAGCGGCGAGTTCCCGGCGCAGCGTCGCGGCGACCCGGGCCCCTCCCGCCGCGCCCCGGTCTCCGAGATGGGCGGCGAGGGCGTTCAAGGTGTCGTAGCGCAGGGCCGTCTCTGCCGAGACCTTGATGCCGAGGTCGCGCTCCAGGCCTTGGCTGAATTCGAGAAACATCAGCGAGTCGAGGCCGAGCGCCACGAGGTTGGCGTTGCCGTCGAGCCCAGCCGGATCGACCTTGAGCAGGGCCCCGAGCGTTCGGCGCAGATGCGCCTCGATGGAGGGCGAGGCGACCGGATCC
Source organism: Methylorubrum zatmanii (assembly GCF_014845115.1). GTDB lineage: Bacteria > Pseudomonadota > Alphaproteobacteria > Rhizobiales > Beijerinckiaceae > Methylobacterium > Methylobacterium zatmanii. The sequence goes on from NZ_NKUI01000298.1 coordinate 1,215, forward strand.
GCCCTCCTGGAAGCCGCCGCCGGCGCCGCCTCGGTTCCGCGCGCCCGGAACGCGGAGAAGGCGTTGGGCAGCGTCCCGACCAGCTGAAGGCGCTCCCAATCGACGCACATGGGCGCGAGCACAGGCTCGGGCTGGGCAAGAGCGGCTTCGAGCAGAGCGATGCCCTCCGCCGGGGCGAGGCCTCGCATTCCCTGCTCGGCGAGGCGGATGCCGAGTTCGGCTCGGGACGTCCGGCCTTCGTCCCAAAAGCCCCAGGCGAGCGCCTTGACCGCCCAGCCCTCGGCGGCGGCCTGCGTGGCGAGGCCTTCCAGGATTGCGTTGGCGAGGGCGTGCGCACCCTGGCCCGGCGGTCCGAACAGGGTCGCGGCCGAGGAGAACAGAATCAACGCCTCCGGCCTCAGGCGGGGCAGGGCCGCAATCAAAGTCCGCGCACCCTCGACCTTAGCCATAAGCACTCGGTCCAGGCGGGCCGCGTCGAAATCCGCGAGGGGACCGTCATCGAGGATGCCGGCGAGATGATAGATGCGACCGATCCGGCCTGGAGCGGCGCAGGCGGCTTCCAGGACATCGTCGAGGGCGTGGGCCTCACCCACATCGATCGCATCGAGGAGCCGGACCTCGGCTCCGCCCCCGCGCATCAGGTCGAGGCGGTGGCGCTCGGCCGGATCGGCGGGTCGCCGCGACAGCAGCCAGAGCCGCCGCGCGCCCCGCTCCGCGAGATCCTCGGCCAGGGTCAGCGCCAGGGGAGAGAGGCCCCCGGTGAGGATGTGCAGGGCGTCCCCGTCGATGGACGATCGGGCTCTCATTCCCTGTTGTGATGCACTCGCTTGCGGTGCGCTCCCTTGCGCCGAAGTGGCCTCAGCCTCTGCGGAGCGCGCTTGGACGCCATGGATTTGAGCGCCATGGACAGGAACGAGTCGGGGAGCGAGATAGGACCCGGCCCGATGCGCCAGTAGATCCTCCCCGGCCCGCTCCGCGGGCAGCGCGGCGAGCGGCGCATCGGAATCGACGAGGCGCAGCCGCAGCGCCGGCCGCTCCCGCCGCAGCACGCGGAGAAGGCCGACAAGACCGGCGAGATCTGGCCGGGAAATGGGCTCCGCGGGTAGGGCCGCGAACGCTCCCGTCGTCAGGATGTCGATGGCTGCTCCCTCGGCTCCCAGCCTGTCGAGAGTCCCGACGAGGCGTGCGTAATCCGCTGGCCCGAACTTCGTCGGTCGGCCACTCAGATCGAGGAGGACGCGGTCGTCCGCCGGCGGCACGGATGCCGTCGCCGCGTCGTCCGGTCCGAGGCCGAGCCTCCTCGCGGTAGGGGACGGAGCGCCGTCGAAGGTCAGCACCCGGCTTGGGGCCAGGGGAGGGGAGGCCTCCAACCCTGCCCAGGTCCAGCCGTGCAGGCTCGCCGCCGCGGGATCCCAACGCGCCGCCCCGACGAGATGAAGGACCGGCCGGTCAGCCTCGTCCGCCAGGATCAGATCGATCCGCCCGTCCGTGCGCCGGGTCCCGGCATAGCCGACCGGGCCGGCGCCGAGGGACCCGGTGGCCGACAGGGCGTCGAGGGTGAGCGGTCCCTCGAGGTCGAAGGCGGACAGTGCCCTGGCCAGGGTGACGCGCAGGCCGCCCTCGGTCCGCGTAAAGGAGCCGTCGGTCGAGGAGGCCCGGACCGGACCGGGCCGGATCGCGTGCCGTGCCTGGGCGAGCCGAGCACCGGAGGCGCCGTCGCGCAGGAACAGGCGCCCTTCCGCCTCGCCGCGGATCGTTGCGGCCCGGCCGGAGCGCGGGAAGAACGTGAGATCGGCGAGCGTCCAGTGACCGTCGCCCTTACCCTCGACCAGAGCGGCGAGGAGGCTGGCCGCATCCTGCGCGGGCGGCTCGGTCGCTGCGGGGGTAAGAGCCTGTCTCCGCGCCTCGGGCGCGCGGGCGATGATGATCTGCTCGCCGAGAGCGAAAGGGGCGAGATCCTCGCCGACCGCCGCGCTCCAGTGGGCGAAGCCGGCCGCCGACAGGGCTTCGCCCCAGCGCGTCAACGAGGGAAACAGCTCGCCGTCGCGGAACTCGCTGTCGGCGAGTTCGGGCACGAGCGGGCCGAACACGAAGTCGAACAGGGGTTTCGGCCGCGTGATCTCGCGAAGCAGCAGCACGCCCCCCGGCGCCAGCAGGGCGCGCTGGCGCGCGAGCGCCGCCTTCAGGTCGCGGGCGTTGTGGATCACGTTGGCGGCGACGATCAGATCGAACGAGGCTGCGGAAAAACCTTGCGCCGTGGGATCGCCCTCGAGATCGAACGGCGCGAAGCGCAGGAAGGGGTAGGCGGCGAATTTCCGCTCGGCCCGCCGCAGGAAGAGTGGGCCGAGATCGGTGAAGGTGTAGGCCGTCCGCTCAGGCGGCAGGACCGGCAGGAGGGCGCTGGTGGTGCCACCCGTCCCCGCCCCGATCTCGAGGACGCGCAGCGGCGCCTGCGCGGGCCGCTGCGCCACGAGGGCGGCAACGGCGTCGGCGGCGATGGCGTTGAGGTAGAGCGAGTCGCGCTGGCGCTCGTACATCTCCTCCACGTCGTCGCTCGCCCCGCCGGGAAACACGATCGAGACGGGGTTTCCCGAGCCCGACAGCATGGCGGCGAGTTGCGGGCCGGTGCGGGCGACGAGGTCGGCGAGCCGCCGGTAACCGCGCCGACGCATGCCGTCGAGCAGGGCGTCGGGATCGGAGGGTACCGGTTCGCGCAGATCGCCATAGCCCACGCCGTCCCGCGTAAGGCATCCTTCCGCCGCGAGGTCGCGCAGCAGCCGCCCCACGAGATCGCGGAAGCGCTCCGGAATGCCGCCGGCCCGCATGACCGCGTCGCGGTCGAGCCGCGCAGCCGGGTCGGCGAAGACGCCGAGTTCGCTCAAGGCGCGGGCGACGTAGATCGCGTGGAGGGCGGCGACGCCCCGCTCCTCCTCCGACAGACCGGACCAGTCGTAGCCTGCGGCGCGGTTCGCCGCCGACGCCCGCGCCGCGGCGGCGAGCGTGCTCCATTGATCGGTGCCCGAAATATCCGTGCCCGCCTCGGTAGCGGTGCTCCGATGCATCCGGCCGGTGAGGAGGGCGACGGGGGCCAGGGCGAGTCGGCTGCCGATGTCGCGTGGGCGCGGCCTGTCGTCCCGGAGGAGGGCGTCGAGGGCGTCCTCGGTGATCCCGATCCCCCATACGGTGCACCCGTACGCAGCTTTCGCCACGAGCGCCGGCGCCTGAGCACCCGCCTCCGCGACGTCCCGCAGGATCGCGCCCAGTTCGACCGGGTCGTCGGCCGCCACGGCGAGGCGATGGGGCAGGCGGGTGCGGGCGGCCGACAGCGTTGCCGCGTAGGCGGGCAGGACCGCCTCTGGCATACCGTCGAGGAGGCGCTCGGCGTGGCGGGCGGCGAGCGCCCTGAGACCGGCCTCGTCCCGGGCCGATAGCAGGAAGGGACCAGACGCCTCGACGGCCTCGGCTGAGCCTTCGAGTTCCGGCGGCAGGCGCTCGACGACGACGTGGCAGTTCGTGCCGCCGATGCCGAAGGCGCTGACGCCGGCAACGCGCTGCCGTGCCGGCCAGGGCATCAGGGCCTGCGGTATGATGAAGGGGGTCTCCTCCAGGCGCAGGGCCGGGTTCGGCTCTCGGAAGTTCACGAGCGGCGGAATCTGCCCCTCGCGCACCGCGAAGGCCGCCTTGAGGAGGGCGGCGACGCCCGCCGTCGTGTCGAGATGACCGGTATTGGCCTTGAGCGCACCGATGACGCAGGGTTCCCGCCGGCCGGAACCGAAGGCGCGGGCGAGGGCCTCGATCTCGATCGGGTCGCCGAGCGGCGTGCCGGTGCCGTGGGTCTCGACCATGCCGACCGCGTCGGGGGACAGGCCGGAGAGCGCGAGCGCCTCCTCGATCACCGCCTGCTGGCCGGCGAGCGAGGGCGCGGTGTAACCGGCTTTGCCGGACCCGTCGTTGTTGACGGCCGAGCCGCGCAGGACGGCGATGACCGGATCGCCGTCCTCCAGCGCCCGGCGCAGAGGCTTGAGCAGCACCACGGCAACGCCGTTGCCGACGAAGGTGCCGTCGGCCTGCGCATCGAAAGGTCGGCATCGCCCGTCCGCCGAGAAGATCATTCCGGGCCGATGGCGGTAGCCCACATCCATCGGGAAGGTGAGGGCCGCGCCGCCCGCGAGCGCGAGGTCGCACTCGCCGCTACGCAACTGCTCGCAGGCGACGTGGATTGCGACGAGGGAACTGGAACAGGCGGTCTGGACGGTGAGCGCCGGGCCGGTCAGCGCGAGTTTGTAGGCGACGCGGCTCGCCAGATAGTCCTTGTCGTTGCCGATCAGGCGCTGGAAGGTCAGGGGGTTCGCGAGATCCAGCACGTCGTCGCGGGTGGGCAGCGCATAGGTGCTCATCCGCGCCGCGCCGAACACGCCGATCCGCGCGCCTGCAGCCTGCCCTGCGAGGCCAGCCATCTCCAGCGCCTCCCAGGCGCAGGTGAGGAACAGGCGCTGCTGCGGGTCGATGCTCGCCGCCTCGGCGGGAGAAGTGCCGAAGAACTCGGCGTCGAACGCCTCCGCCTCCTCGACCACGCTGGCCACAGGTACGAAGCCGGGCTGGGCCAGGAGGCCGGGGTCGAACCCGGCGCGGGTCAGATCCTCGGCCGTGACCGGGCGGCTCAAGGTCTCCCCGTCGGTCAGGCGGCGCCAGAAGGCGAAGGGGTCGGAGGCCCCCGCGAAGCGGCAGCCCGCACCGATCAGCGCGACCGGCTGCGCCTCGCCATAATGCGCCTCGAAGAAGCGCGGATCGAACTCGGGCATGGACGCTCTCTCGAACTCTCGATGGGTCTGTCGTACCGTTCAGCTCAGGGCCGCTTGCCGGCGCCGAGCATTGAGGCTGCGGGCGGCGAGCCGCCGGGCCATTGCGTCGGCCTCCCCCGTCGCCGCCTCCGGCGGACCTTCGGGGGTGAGATGGCGGGCAAGCGCGCGGCAGGTCGGGTGGCCGAACATCGCCACGACCGGGAAGTCGCGGCCGAGCTCGCGCCGGAGACGCTGATGCACCCGGATCAGGCTGAGGGAACTGGCGCCGAGTTCGAAGACGTTGCGGTCGGGATCGACCCGGTCCAGGCCGAGCTCCTGCGCCAGCGCCGCGGCGATGATCGGCGTGAGGGCGGCATCGGCCGGGTACTCGGCCGCCGCGTCCGCGCCGGGCCCGGACGGCAGGCCGGGCGCGTCATGGGCTGAGCGGCGTTCCGGGGTGGCGACCTCCGGCACCGGGATTGCCGGCACCAGGCCGGCGAGCGGACTGGCCCAACTCCCGCGATCGGCGGCAAGCCGGTGCAGCAGGGTGCAGTAGCCGTCGAAGGCCGCCGCGATCCAGGCCGGGTCGAACAGGGCCTCGACGTGATCCCAGTTGAAGACCAGCCGTCCCTGGCGCTCGACGACCTGATGGTCGATCCAGACCTGGGGCGTCTGCGTGATGCCGCCGGTGAAGGTGCCGAGCCAGTCGGCCGTGCGCCCGTCGGAGGCGGTGTTGTCGACCCCGACGCCGCTCGTGAACACCACCGGCGCGGCGTGGGCCTGCGGGTCGATGCCCCGCCGGGCGGCCTCGCGCAGGACGCGG
>NZ_NKUI01000299.1 GCF_014845115.1 Methylorubrum zatmanii
CGTGCTGACCGGCCTCGTCCTCGACGCGGGCACGATCCTGTTCGATGCGCTGGGCGCCTCGGCCACGAGCCGCCGACACGCCCTCGACCGGCACTGGCGCAACGCCCGGACGATCTCCTCGCACAACCCGCGCATCTTCAAGGACCGCGTCGTCGGCGATTACGCCGTCAACGGCACGCAGCCGCCGTTCCAATGGAAGATCGGCCAGGTCGGCAGCACCGCGATCTGACCCGGCGCAGCGTCCCGCGATCCGCCCTTGGCGGATCGGCGGGGCACGGCCTACGATGGCGCCGCCGGGGCTTCGACGGGACGGATGGCGCCTGATTCGCTTTTCGATGACCGAGGACTCGCCACCGTTCGGCGGGCCTATGCCGTCCAGATGCTGGCGCTTGCCGGCATCGGCGACGATCCCGCCTTGGAGGACGCCTTCGCGACGGTGCCGCGGGAGGCGTTTCTCGGTCCCCCGCCCTGGCAGATCGCGCGTCCGGGCGGCTACGTCCCGCTGCCGAAGGCCGATCCGGCTCTCGCCTATCAGGATGTGCTGTTCGCCCTCGCACCGGGGCGCGGGGTCAACAACGGCAGCCCGAGCCTGCACGCGCTCTGGCTGCACCGGGCCGGCTGCGCGCCGGGCAGCCGGGTCGTGCATCTCGGCGCCGGCACCGGCTATTACACGGCCCTGATCGCTCATCTCGTCGGCGCGACGGGGCAGGTCACGGCCGTCGAATGCGACGGCAGCCTCGCGGACCGCGCGCGGGCCAACCTGTCCCATCTGCCCAACGTCACCGTGATCGAGGGGGACGGGGCGCGGTGGCCGCAGGACGAGGCCGACTGCATCTACGTGAACTTCTCCGTCGAGCGGCCGGCCCCGGCTTGGCTCGACCGCCTCGGGATCGGCGGACGACTCGTCTTTCCCCTCGGCATTCCCGCACCGCAGCGGGGGTCCGGCGGCCGCCACGCCCTGCACGGGGCGGGCCTGTGCGTCCGGCGTCAGGGAGAGGGCGCCTTCTCCGTGCGATGGCTGGGCGGCGCCATCTTCGTCTGCGCCGAGGGCGGGACCGGCGACCTGATCGGGAGCGACGCGGAGCGCGAGGCCCTCAAGAACGCGTTCGAGCGCGGCGGCATCGAGTTCGTGCGCTCCCTGCGGTGGCGGCAGCGTCCCGACCCGACGCGCTCGTGGTTCACCGGCTCGGGCTGGTCGCTCTCCTACGACGAGGTGGAGTGATCCCGGCCACGCGTCGGAGCGTCCAGGCGGGGCATGCACCCCAACGCGTCACGCGGTGGACTTGAGAAAAATCCCAGTCAGATCAACGCCTTTTATTTCACATTGATCGAGGCGCCGGGGATGAGCGGCCGTTTTGTGAACGTTTTATGACATAGACGCGCGATCCTCGTGCGTGGAGGAGAGCATTCGCGATGAGGACCTTCCCCAGCCTCGCAGCCGGCCTCGTTCTCGGCACCCTCGGCGGCCTGCCGGCCTTCGCTCCCGCCCTGGCGCAGCCGGGCCTTCACGCCGGCGGTGCCATCGAGACCGTGGAGTGGCATCCCAGCACCCGCCACTGGGATCATCACTTCCACGCGCATCAGGACTCGCTGCGCGATCACCAGCCGACCGAGGCGGAGCGCAGGATCCATGGGCTGACCCGCCGCCTCGCTCCCTCTGCGGACGCTGCGGCCCCCTATTATCGGCTCGGCAAGCGGGCCGGGGGGCCGCGTGACTGACGTTCCGGGTCAGGGGCCCGTGCGAACGAACCTTTCGAGGTCCGGACGGTTGAGGAACACCGATTTCCGCGCACAGGACCTTTCATGCGGCTCACCACCTTCGCGCTGGCACTCAGCCTCCCGGCCATGACCGTGACGACCATGACCGTCGCGGCCCTGAGCGCCCAGGCGGCGGACGGGGAGGGCAGGGCGGTTCCCTCTCCGCCGAGCCCGAAGGCGTCGGCCACGGGTTCGCAGCCCGTTCCCGGTCCCGGCACCGCCGGCACGCCGAACAAGCCGGCGGTCGTCGGCGGCACGCCGGGCGCCGTGATCGGCGGCACGCCGACCAGCGGCCCGCCCGGAACCGGTGGCGCGGCGGGCGGCCCCGCCTTGACCGGGCGCTGAGCGGCGAGGCGGCCTCCGTTTCGTGAGGCGCTGCCGATCTGGATGGGCTGCCGGTTCGGGATAGATTCCAGGGCATGCGCCTCCATTCTCTCCCCGTCCGCGCCCTCGGGCTTCTCCTCGCCCTGTCGCAACCCGCCGGCGCGCAGACCGCCCCGGTGGTTCCGCCCGCGCCGGAACCGGCGCCGATCCAGTCGGACGAGGCCCGCCTCCTGCCGGTGCTGGCCACACGCGGCATGGTCTCCTCACAGGATGCGCTCGCCACCCGCGTCGGCGTCGAGATCCTGGGGAAGGGCGGCAACGCCGTCGATGCGGCGGTGGCGGTCGGCTTCGCCCTCGCCGTCACCTTGCCGCGCGCGGGCAATCTCGGCGGCGGAGGTTTCATGATGGTCCACCGCGCCGCCGCCCGGGAGACGGTCGCGATCGATTATCGCGAGACCGCGCCGGCGGCGGCCACGGCCGACATGTTCCTGAACCCGCAGGGCGAGCCGGATCGTGCCGCCTCGACCCGGACCGGGAAGGCGGTCGGCGTGCCGGGCACGGTGCGCGGCCTTGCCGAGGCGCATCGGCGCTACGGCTCCGGCAAGCTCACCCTCGCCGACCTGATCGCCCCAGCCGAAAAACTGGCCCGCGCGGGCATCCCGGTCGAGTCCGGCCTCGCCGATTCCCTGCCCCGCGCCTCCGGCCTGCTCGGGCAATGGCCGTCGAGCCGGGCGGTGTTCTTCGAGGGCGACCATGTTCTCCCACGTGGCGCGACCCTCACTCAGCGCGACCTCGCCGACACCCTGAGAACCATCGCCGAGCAGGGACCGGACGCCTTCTACCAGGGGCCGATCGCCGACAAGATCGCGGCGGCGGTGCGGGGTGCGGGCGGGATCATGACGGCGGCCGACCTCGCCGCCTACCGGCCGGAGATCCGCACGCCGGTGCGCGGCACCTATCGCGGCTACGAGATCGTCTCGATGCCGCCGCCGAGTTCGGGCGGGGTGCATCTCATCGAGATCCTCAACATTCTGGAGGGCTACGACCTCGCCGGCATGGGCGCGGGCAGCGCCCGGGCGCTCCACACCTTGGCCGAGGCGATGAAGCCGGCCTATGCCGACCGCGCCACCTGGCTCGGCGATCCGTCCCGCACCAAGGTTCCGGTGGCGGGTCTGACGGCTAAATCCTATGCCGCGACCCTTCGCGAGAAGATCGACCCGGAGCGGGCGAAATCCGCCGCCGAGGTCAAGGCCGGCGATCCGCTTCCTTACGAATCCGACCAGACCACCCATTTCTCGGTGGTGGACGCGGAGGGCAACGCGGTCTCCAACACCTACACCCTGAACTTCTCCTACGGGATCGGGCTGGTCGCCGAGGGCACCGGCGTGCTGCTCAACAACGAGATGGACGATTTCTCCGCCAAGTCCGGCGCGCGCAACGCCTACGGTCTCGTCGGCGGCGAGGCCAATGCGGTGGCACCCAGCGCCCGCCCGCTCTCCTCGATGACGCCGACCTTCGTGTTCCGGGACGGCAAGCTGTTCCTCGTCACCGGCAGCCCCGGGGGCAGCCGCATCATCACGACGACGCTTCAGGTCATCGTCAACGTGCTCGATTTCCGCATGAACCTCGCGCAGGCCGTCGCCGCGCCGCGCATCCACCACCAATGGCAGCCCGACGTGCTGATGGCGGAAGAAGGGATCTCGCCCGATACCCTCGCCCTGCTGCGGGCCAAGGGCCACAATGTGAAAGTCGGCGCGACCTCGGGCTCGGCCAATTCGGTGATGGCGGAGGACGGGCTGCTTGCCGGCGCCTCCGACCCGCGCCAGCGGGGCACCCTGGCAGAGGGCCGGTGAGAACGGCCGGGAGCCGTCCGGCACGGGCTCTGGCCTCCCGGCAACCCACGCCCTTGCCGGCGAAGCGGATGGCGGGGGGGACGGCCCCCTCCGGCGGTGGTGATACCGGCCCGCACCGATGGACGGGTCATGCGCCGGATCGCGACGGAAACGGGCCCGAGCGCAACAGCCGGACGCTGTATCGATCCGCGAAACAACGCCTTTCACGAGAAATTGTCACGATTAACTTGATGTATGTTATGTTTTTTACATTTTCTTAAGATGCACACGCCATTTTAAAAAATCGGCACAGCTAGCCTGTCCGAATTGGCACAATACCCGAAATGCAATAATTTTACTGAATACACGCATGGCGCTCAGCCAGATAAGCAACATAGCAGCATCGCCTTCCTCGCCGCTCGAACCGGCCGATGCCCGTGGCGTATCCCGTTATCCGGTGGGCACGACGGAAGCGGGGCGATGAGGTTCCTGCCGGCGAAATCCCGGCCGGCGTCGGAGCAGGGCTTCCGCCGCTGTAGCGCCGGCAACGTCCCGATCCTGGCCGCCCTGATCCTCGCCCTGCTGTCCCTGACGACGGCCGCCAGCCTGGAGACCGCCAACCTCTACGTGGCCAAGCAGCAGAGCCAGAGGGTAGCCGACCTCGCCAATCTCGCGGCCGCCGCGACGCCCGACGCCATTGCGAACGGCGCGGCCAGTCCCGTCGCCGTCGCGACCGCCGCGAACATCGTTGCGCTCAACGGGATGTCGGGCGCCGAGACCGTCACCTCGGTCGTCGCGGCGCCGCAGACGGAGAGCGGCCAAGCCCTGGCGACCGTCGTCGCGCTCACCGTGCCGCGCCTGTTCAGGAATGCGGTCGGCGGCACGTCGAGCCGTGTCGACGGCCGCTCGGTGGCCGATCTCAGGAAGAGCCGGTCCGGAGCCTGCGTCGCCTCCCTCGGAGGCCCGATCAACATCTACGCCAATGCCCGCGTCACCGGGCCGACCTGCTCGCTCAGCGCGAAGACGTTTCTCTACATCTGCGGCAAGGCGGCGGTCACGGCACAGGCGGTGAGCGTCGGCTATTCCGCCTCCGCCGAGGCGCCGTATCTCTGCAGCACGGCCTCGTACACGCCCGACGCCTCGACCTTCACCTACAAGGCGAAGCCGGCCAATTCCCTCGCGACCCAGCCCGACATCGTCGCCATCCGGCAGCGTCTCGATGCCATGGCCAGGTGGCCCTACCGCACGACCTCGCCCTACGCCCTGATGAACCCGTCGGTGCCGAAAGGAACGGACCGCTCCTACGCCGTGGGCGAGAAGGCGAGCCTGCCGCAGGACAAGCCCTCCGGCGATCTCACCATCGACGGGGCCGACCTGACCTTCCCCGGAAGCGGGGCGGCCGACCCGACCTGCGCCAAGCCGACAACGATCTCCGGGAACATCCGCCTGAGCGGGATCAGCACCCTGACCTTCGGAAGCGGCTGCTACGCCATCGCCGGCTACGTGACCGGGCAGGCGGGCGCGCGCACGACCTTCGCGCAGGCGCCGGGCGCGCAGGTGACCTTCGTGTTCAAGCAGTACATCACCAACAATGGTGGCGCGATGACGTTTCCCGACGCCACCTATTCGGTGTGGGGAAGCGTCAGCAACCTGTCCACCGGCACCATGAGCTTCGGCAAGGGGCTGAAGGTCTTCGGCGCGGCAATCACCAATCAATCGGGCTCGCTGCAATTCCAGGACGGCTCGGTCCACCTCAACGGCGGCACCATCACCAACGGGAGCGGCCGCCTCTCCTTCGGCACCGGCGATTTCAATCTCTGGGGTGGCTCGATCAGCAATGCCGGCACCGGCACGATCACCTATGGCGACGGGCCTTTCCTGTTCTACGGCGGCACGATCCGAAACGAGAAGGGCACGCTGATCTTCGGCAAGGGCCCGTTCCAGTTCCAGGGCGGCTCGCTGACCCTGCTCGCCGGTTCGACGACACGCTTCGGTGTCGGCGATCTCAACTTCTACGGCGGCACGATCACGATGGCGGGGGACAGCACGACCTTCGGCTATGGCGGTTCGGCGACGACGGGCGCGGGCAGCGTCTTCCTCTACGGCGGCTCTCTGTCGTTGACGACCCGCAACCTGACCGCCGTCGGGGTGAGCTTCGCCTTCCTCGGCGGCACGGTCAGCCTCCTCGGCGTCGGGGACATCAACGCCACGGCCCCCACGGCGGCCAACCCGGCTTACGGCTACCGCAACATCCTGTTCGTCCTGTTCGGCGGCGCGTTCAATCTCTACCAGTCCGACAACCGGGTCGATACGATGTCGGGGCTGATCTACGCGGCGACGGGCAATTCGTCGATCTACGGCAACCAGACGGTCAACTATCCGCCGGGTGGATGCCTGCAGGTGGTTGCGGATGTCGTCGACATCTACAGCAACGCGCGTATCGCCGTCGCGCCCTGCCTCGGCGTCGCGGTGCCGGCGGAGAGCGCGAACCCGGTGCTGGTCGAATGAGACCGGCCGTGCCTCCTCGCCCCCTTGGCTCCCCTGGC
>NZ_NKUI01000003.1 GCF_014845115.1 Methylorubrum zatmanii
CCGCTCGACGCGGCGGCCATCGGCAAGGGCTGCGGCGGGACGCTCAGCCTGGCCGACCAGCTCTGCGGCCGCGAGCTGGACCGGTTCCGCGCCGCCCTGGCCGAGGGCCGGCCGGTCACCGTCTCCTGCACGCTGCAGGCGCCGCTCTTCGACGAGGTCGCGGCGGAGCTGGGCGCCGAGGAGCGCGTCGCCTACGCCAAGATCCGCGAGACGGCCGGCTGGTCGTCCGAAGCCGCGCAGGCCGGGCCGAAGATGGCGGCGCTGCTCGCCGCCGCCGCCGAGCCCGTGCCGGTCGCCGGCACGGTGCCGCTGGAGAGCCGGGGCGTCGCCCTGATCTACGGGCGCGACGAGACCGCCATCGCGGCCGGGCGGCGTCTGGCGGAGCATCTCGACGTCACCGTCCTGCTGTCGCGTCCCGGCGAGGTCGCGCCGCTCCACCGCAACGAGTTTCCGGTGATCCGGGGCACGGTGCGCGGGGCGCGGGGGCATCTCGGCGCCTTCGAATTGCGGATCGACGACTACGCCCTCCCCGCGCCCTCCTCGCGCACGCATCTCGTCTTCGGCCCCTCCCGCGACGGCGCGACCTCGACCTGCGATCTCGTCCTCGACCTGACCGGCGGTACGCCGCTCTTCCCCGCCCACGAACTGCGCAGCGGCTACCTGCGCGCCGATCCGCGGGATCCGGCGGCGGTCGAGCGGGCGGTGATGGCCGCCTCCCACCTCGTCGGCGAGTTCGACAAGACGCGCTTCATCGCTTTCGACGAGGCGCTCTGCGCCCATTCGCGCTCGCGCATCACCGGCTGCACCCGCTGCCTGTCGGTCTGCCCCACCGGCGCCATCGCCCCGGCCGGCGACAGCGTGGCGATCGACCCTTACGTCTGCGCCGGCTGCGGCAGCTGCGCCTCCGTCTGCCCGACCGGGGCGGCGGCCTATGCCCTGCCCCCCGCCGACGCGCTGATGCGCCGCCTGCGCAGCCTGATGCGCGCCTACCGGGCGGCGGGCGGCACGCAGGCGGTGATCCTGTTCCACGACGGCGAGCACGGCGAGCCGCTGATCGATGCCCTCGGACGCTACGGGGAGGGACTGCCGGCCAATGTCCTGCCGGTGCGCCTCAACGAGGTGACGCAGCTCGGGCCCGAGGCGCTGGCCGCCCTGTTCGCCTACGGCGCCGCCGCTTTGCGGATGCTGGTGCGGGCGCGGCCGAAGCACGACCTCGACAGCCTGCACCGCGCCGTCGCCCTCGGCGACACCCTCGCCCGGGCGCTCGGCTACGGCCCGGAGGCGGTCCCCGCCGTCTCGATCGTCGAGGCGGACGATCCGGACGCCCTCGCCGCCGCCCTGCGGACCGTCACCCCCGGCCGGACGGCGGCGGCGCCCGCCGGCTTCGTGCCGGACGGGCCGAAGCGCGAGATGCTGCGCCTCGCCTTCCGGGAGATGCACCATGCCGCCCCCGCGCCGGTCGCCAGCGTGCCGCTCGCGGCGGGCGCGCCCTTCGGCGGGCTCGAGTTCCGGGTCGAGGATTGCACGCTCTGCCTCTCCTGCGTCGGGGCCTGCCCGACCCATGCCCTTTCCGACAGCGCCGAGCGGCCGCTGCTGGCCTTCGAGGAGAGCCTGTGCGTGCAGTGCGGGCTGTGCGCGGCGACCTGCCCGGAAGACGTGATCGACCTCAAACCCCGGATCGACTTCGCCGCCTGGGAGGCGCCCCGCCGCGTGGTGAAGGAGGAGGAGCCCTTCGCCTGCATCAGCTGCGCCAAGCCCTTCGGCACCCGCTCGACCATCGAGCGGGTCATCGGCAAGCTGCGCGAGCGGCACTGGATGTTCTCTGGCCCGGCGGGCGAGGAGCGCATCCGGTCCCTGATGATGTGCGACGATTGCCGCGTCGAGGCGGCGTTGAACCAGGGCTTCGACCCGCACGCCGCCCCCGACCGCGCCAAGCCGCGCACGACGGAGGATTACCTGCGCGAGCGGGCGGCCGGCGGCCCCGTCTCCGGTTGAGACCGAGTGAGACGGGGCCCGCTTGATCGAAGCGGGAACCGCCTCAGCCAGTCCGCGCGGCACGTGAGCGATGACGACATCCCGAAGGAATCAAACGGCTCTGGTATGAGACCCGGACGGGAGCGCGCCGTCAGGGCGTCGCCGTCGCCTTCTCCAGGAAGCGCACCAGCGCCTCGCGGTCCTCGGCGCGGTTGATCGTCTGCTCGGGCATCCGGGTGCCCGGCGTGTAGCGGGCGGGGCCGACCTCGAAGAGGCGCGCCACCGTCTCCGGCGTCCAGACGATGTCCATGCGCTTGAGCGCGTCCGAGTAGCGGTAATCCGGCACGGTGGCGATGCGCCGCCCGAACAGGCCGGCCAGGGTCGGGCCGGCCCGGGGGCCCTCGTTCGGGTTCAGGCTGTGGCACGCCACGCAGGCCCCGAACACCTCGGCGCCGCGATCCCCGGCGAAGGCGGCGAGCGCATCCGCCGGCCGGGGCATGGCGAGGGGGCCGATCGGCGCACCGGTGGCGGCGTTCCAGCGACGCACGAGCCGGTCGCCCCCACCGGTGACGAGTTCGTTCACCTCTCCCCGTGCGTCTGCGCGCCACGCCACCGACCAGACCGGCAGGCCGGGGCCGACCAGGCTGAACAGGACGCGCGGCGCGGCCCGTTCGATCACGGCGACGGTGCCGCCGGCGGTCGCGGCGGCGAGCCGCGCCCCGTCCGGCGCGGCGGCCAGGGCGATCACCGGAGCGGAGCCGAGTTCGAGCGCCCCCCGGATCGCTCCTTCGGGGCTGAGGAAGCGGACGGTCGCATCCGCCCCGGCGGCGGCGATCTCCCCGTCCCGCGTGACTGCGAGCGCGCTGACCGCGCTCGGCACGGTGACGGTGACGGCGGCATCGCCGTCGCGGGGCCAGATCCGCACCGTGGCATCCGCCCCCGCCGTGACCGGGCGCCCGTCGGGCAGGAAGGCGACCGCGTTCACGTTGCCCTTGTGACCGGTGAGGATGCGCGCCGCGCCCCCCGTCAGGGGCCAGATCCGGGCGGTCCCGTCCCAGGCGGCGGAGGCGAGCGCGGTGCCGTCCGGCGCCACCGCCAGCCCGGCGACCGGGCCGGAATGGCTGTCGAGAACCCGCTCCGGTTCCGCCCCGCCCAGGCGCCACAGGGCGATCCGCCCGTCCTCGGAGGCGCTGGCGAAGCGCCCGTCCGGCAGGACCGCCACGGCGTTCACCGCCCCCTCGTGGAAGCGCAGCACGGACAAGGCCGTGCCCGTGTCGAGCCCCCAGACGATCGCCGCCTGATCGAAGCCGCCGGAAATCGCGAGCCGCCCGTCCTGGGTCACGGCGAGCGCCCGCACCGGCCCGCCATGGCCGCGCATCTGTGCGCGAGCCGGGCTGCCGAGGGCGAGCGCCGCGATCAGCCCGACAAGGGCAGGCCCAACGAGGGGGAGCCCGACGAGGGGAAGGCGTATCCGCATCGTGGCTCCGCTCCTGCTCACGCCGACCCGCGCCGGCCGATGCGTCGGCGGGCTGGGCGGACCTTAGCCGAGGTATGCGCGCCCTGTCTGCGAACGGCTCGGCGCGCGGATGCGTGGCGATGTCTCATGCGACATCCGGACGATTCCTCGGGGATGGCGGATGTCGCCGTCGCTCAGGCGCCGCGCGGGCTTGGGACAAATCCGGTTGATCCCCGCCCGGCGATGGCGCATCGCTCGATGCCATGGAACGGATCGCTCCCATCGCGCGCGGTTTCGCGGCGGCCGGCCCGCAGGGGCGCGGATGATGCGGTCCCCTTTCGCGGCGCTGCGGCCGCTCTCCGAAACGCTCGACCTCCTGCGCGGCGCCGTCAGCCCGGTCGCCCCCCGCACCCTCCCCCTCCCGGCGGCGCGCGGCCGGATCGCGGCGGAGAGCGTGCGGGCCGCGCAGGCCGTCCCGGACGCGCCCTCGGCCCTGCGCGACGGCTACGCCGTCGAAGCGGCCGCGATCGCCGGCGCCTCGGCTTACGCGCCGGTGCTCCTGCTCCGCGCCCCGCCCTGGATCGAGGCCGGCGCGGCCCTGCCCGCCGGAACGGATGCGGTGCTCCCGGCGGAGGGGCTGGAGGGGCGCAGCGCCGTGGCCGAGGCCGGCGCCTGGGACGGCATCCGCGCGGCGGGAGAGGATGTCGCGGCCGGCGATGTCCTGATCGCGGCGGGGGAGCGGATCGGGCCGCTCCCTCTCCTGGCGCTCGGCGCCGCCGGCCATGACGGCCTGAGGGTGCGCATCCCACGCCTGCGCCTCGTCGCGACCGGACTCGACGGAGCGGAGACCCTGACGGCGACGCTCTCCGCCCTGATCGCGGCGCGGGGCGGGACCGCCGAGGCGGTGGCGGTGCCCGACGAGGAGGCCGCCATCGCCGCGGCCCTCCTCGGCGGCGAGGCCGACGCGGTGTTCGTCGTCGGCGGCACCGGCTTCGGCCGCACGGATCGCAGCGCCGCCGCTCTGGAGCGGGCGGGCGCCGTCACGGTGCACGGGGTTGCCCTGCGGCCCGGGGAGACCGCCGGCCTCGGCGCGGCCGGCGGGCGGCCGGTGCTGCTGCTGCCCGGCCGGCCCGAGGCCGCGCTCGCGGCCTTCCTCGCCCTGGGCCACCCGCTGCTCGCCGCCCTCTCCGGAGCCCGCGAGCCGCCGAGCCGGCCCGCTCCCCTCCTGCGCAAGATCGTCTCGGCGATCGGCCTGACCGAGATCGTGTTCGTGCGCCGCCGGGCGGAGGGCATCGAGCCCCTCGGCGGCGCCGGTTTGCCGCTGCGGCGTCTCGTCGAGGCCGACGGTGCCGTGCTGGTGCCTCCCGAGAGCGAGGGCTATGCAGAGGGCTCGCCAGTCGAGGTCGTTCTTCTGTGAATCCGGATCGGGACCCTGCCTTCGCGCGGCGCCTCGCCGCGGCGGCGCGGCAGGAGCAGTTTCTCACCGTCATGAGCCACGAGGCGGCGCTCGCCGCCTTCCGGGCGGCGGTGCCGCACACGGCCCTGCCGGAGGAGACCGTGCCCCTGGCGCAGGCGCTGGGCCGGGTCCTCGCCCGCGATGTCGCCTCCCCCATCGACGTGCCGCCCTTCGACCGGGCGCTGGTGGACGGCTTCGCGCTCCGCGCCGCCGATACCGAGGGGGCGGGTCCCGCCAGCCCGCGCCGGCTGACCCTCAACCGCGAGATCCTGGCCTGCGGCGTCGCCCCGGCGCGCGCCGTCGATCCCGGCACGGCGACGCCCATCGCCACCGGCGGCGTGATCCCCCGCGGCGCCGACGCGGTGGTGATGGTCGAGCAGACCGAGTTCGACGAGGAGACGCTCGGCATCGCGGTCGCGGCGCCGGTCCGGCCCGGACAGTTCGTGGGCTATGCCGGCGCCGACATGGCGCTCGGGGAGACCGTGCTGCGCAAGGGGATGCCGATCACCGCCCGGGAGATCGGCATGCTGGCGGCCTGCGGCCTCGCCGAGGTGGCGGTGGTGCGCCGCCCGCGCGTCGCCGTCCTGTCCACCGGCGACGAACTCGTCGCGCCGGGACAGCGGCTGCGGCCGGGCGCGATCTACGATTCCAACGGCGCGATCATCGCGGCCTCCGTCGCCGAGAACGGCGGCGAGCCCGCCGCCCTCGGGATCCTGCCGGACGACGAGGCGGCCCTGGAGGCGGCCCTGCGGCGCGCGCTGCCGGCGCACGATCTGGTCGTGCTCTCGGGCGGCACCTCGAAGGGCGCCGGGGATGTGTCGCACCGCATCCTCTCCCGGCTCGGCGAGCCCGGCATCCTCGTGCATGGCGTGGCCCTCAAGCCCGGCAAGCCGCTCTGCCTCGCCGTCGCCGACGGCACCCCCATCGTGGTGCTGCCGGGCTTTCCCACCTCGGCGATGTTCACCTTCCACGAATTCGTGGTGCCGCTGGTGCGGGCCCTGGCCGGCCTGCCGCCCCGGGACGAGCAGGCGGTGAGCGCGACCCTGCCGCAGCGTCTCCCCTCCGAACTCGGCCGGACCGAATTCGTGATGGCCTCGCTCGCGCGCGGGGCGCACGGGCCGGTCGCCCTGCCGCTGCCGAAGGGCTCGGGCTCGGTCACGGCCTTCAGCCAGGCCGACGGCTTCTTCGCGGTGCCCGCCGCGCGGCCGGGGCTGGAGGCGGGCGAGACCGTTTCGGTGGTGCGCCTCGGCGCCGGTCTGCGCCCGCCCGATCTGACCGTCATCGGCAGCCACTGCGTCGGGCTCGACCGCGTGGTCGGGCTGCTGGCGGAGCGGGGCTTCCGGGCCCGCACGGTCTGGGTCGGCTCGGCCGGAGGGCTCGCCGCGCTCCGACGGCGGGAATGCGACCTGGCCGCCCTGCACCTGCTCGACCCCGAGACCGGCCGCTACAACGCGCCCTTCCTCGACGCGGGCATGGCGCTGGCTCCGGGCTGGCGGCGCCTGCAGGGCGTCGTGTTCCGGGCCGGAGACCCGCGCTTCGAGGGCCGGACGGCGGCGGAGGCCGTGGCCGCGGCGCTCTCCGACGCCCAGGCCGTGATGGTCAACCGCAATGCCGGCTCCGGCACGCGGCTTCTCGTCGACGGTCTCCTCGACGGTGCCCGGCCGGCCGGTTTCTGGAACCAGCCCCGCTCGCACAATGCCGTCGCGGCGGCGGTGGCGCAGGGCCGGGCCGATTGGGGCGTGGCGATCGCCAGCGTCGCGCGGGCCTACGGCCTCGGCTTCCTCCCCCTCACCGAGGAGCATTACGACTTCGCCTACGACGCGGATGCCCTCGGGCAGAGGCCCGCCCTCGCCACCTTCCTCGCGCTGCTGACGGGCCCCGACACCGCCGAGGCGCTGCGGGGGCTCGGCTTCGCGCCGGCCTAACGGCGCCGTGGGCGAGCGCTGGGGAAGGCACTCGGTTCAGGCCGGCACGGGCGAGGACCGAACCGTGGTGCCGTAGCGGACGCCCTTTTCCTTGAGCCAGCGCCGGTAGGCCACGGAGGACGAGTCGGCGCGGGTCGGGATCTCGGCGCGGGGTTCGAGCGGCAGCAGAATCGGCCGCTGGTTCTCGAGGATGATGCGGTCCTGCAGGAAGATCAACTGCTGGAACGCCACGAGGTCGGTGAGGCGGGAGACGTCGTCGATCAGGAACATCACCGGATGCACCCGGCAGCGGTCGGGATCGAGGGGCTGGACGAACAGGCAGATCACGTCCCAGCGGTTCGCCGCGCCGGGGCAGGTCTTGTACAGCATGGTCACGTGCGGGGTGGCGATCCGGTACTGGTACTGGGTCATGATCCCGGTGGTGGCCGAGAGCGCCGCCTGGGGCTGGAAGAACTGGCAGTTCGTCGCCCAGACCTCGTCCACGTCGCGGCGGATCTCCGTGGTGTAGTGCAGAACCTCCGTGTGCGGCTCGGCGCCGAGAATGTCCGTGTGCACGAAGGGGAAATGGGCCATGTCGAGGAAGTTCTCGACGATGCGCAGGCCCGAGGCCCGCACCTGCACCGTCCCGCACAGGACGTGGCGCCGGTCCGGCTCCTCGGTTTCGGGAATCGCCGGCGGCTCGCGACCGGGTTCTCCGAGGCTCGTCCAGAGACAGCCGTAGAGACCGCGCACGGGCAGCGCCCGCCCGTCCGCCGCGTGCACCGTCGGCGCCGTGCCGTCCTGCCCCGGCGCGACCGCGATGTCGGTCCCGAGAAGGCGGGTGCGGAACCCCGTTCCGGCGGCATCGCCCAGGGCGCCGACAACGTACCAATCGTCACGGATCGCGGGTTCGAGCGTCATCGGCGTCTCCATCCTCATCCGCCTCCCTCGTCGCCGGGCGTCGCGTCAGGCGATGCCGAGATCGGCGGCGGCCCAGGCCGCTTCGGCCTGTGCAAAAAGCCGGCCTTCGTCGAGGCCGACCAGTTCGCCCTTCCGCCAGACGACGCGGCCGTTGATCATGGTCAGGTCGACGGGGGTGCCGATGCCGACCCGCGGGATCAGCCCCAGGGGGTCGTGACGCGTGCCGACATAATCCATCCGGCGGGTGTCGATGGCGAAGAGATCGGCCGCCATGCCGGGGGCGAGCCGGCCGATATCGGTGCGGCCGAGGAGCTGGGCGCCGCCGGTGGTGGCATAGGCCAGGAAATCCGCAGCCGGCGGCACGGGATGGGCTCGCTGCCCAGCCACGAGGCACTGCAGCATGTAGGCCGAGTGCAGGCAGTGCATCAGGTTGGAATTGTCGTTCGAGGCGGCGCCGTCGCAGCCGAGCCCGACCTTGACGCCGAAGGCGGCCATGGCCGGGATATCGGTGACTTCGGCGCCCACCAGATAGACCGGCTCCGGGCAATGGGCGACGCCGGTACCGCTGCGCGCGAGGGTGCGCAGCTCGTCATGGGTCAGTTCCCAGCAATGGGCGTAGAAGGCGTCCGGCCCGGCAAAGCCGAGTTCCGCGCAGTAATCGACCGTGCGCATCCCGTGGCGCGCCTGGATCACCGCGCTCTCGCCCTCGCCGACATGGGTATGCATCGACACGCCGCGATCCCGCGCCAGGGCGACGGATTCCACGAAGGTCTCGCGGTAGCAGTTCACCGGCTGGCAGGGGGCGACCACGACCCGGCGCATGCCGAAGGGCCGGGCGTCGTGATAGGCATCGATGAGCCGCGCGCAGTCGCCGATGAAGCCGTCCGTGGTCTCCAGCATCGCGTCGGGGATGGTCGAGCCCTCCGACTTCGGCAGGGTGTTGCCGCCGCGGCCGGCATGGAAGCGCAGGCCCAGCAGCTCCGCCGCCTCGAACTGCCGGTCGATCAGCCGCGTCCCGGCATGGCGCGGGAAGCAGTATTGGTGGTCGAGCGCCGTGGTACAGCCATGCTTGATCAGCTCCGCCATCGCCGTGACCGAGGCGTGGTAGAAGCACTCCTCGGTCAGCCGTGCGAAGACGGGATAGATCCGGTCGAGCCATTCGAGCACCGACAGCTTAGTCCAATCGAGTTCGGCGCGGTTGCGCACGAAGCACTGGAAGAAGTGGTGGTGCGTGTTCACGAGACCCGGATAGACGAACCACCCGTCCGCAGGCGTGACCGCGAGGCCCTCGCCCTGCGGCCCCTCGCCGAGGCCCTCGAGGAGTCTTTTGCCGATCGCCGCGATCGCCGGGCCTTCGATCAGGATGTCGACGTCGCGCAGGAGGGTGGGCCCGCTGCCGTCGTCGGTCACGACGGCGGCGCAGTTCCTCAGGAGATGGCGCGTCGTCTCACGCGCGGACGGGATCGGCATGTGAAGGATCTCGGAAGGGGGAGAATGACCGGATGTCGAACTTGCCGGGCCGCAGCGCCGCTCATCGCACGTCGCGGTGATAGGGCAGGCCGAGGGCGGCCGGGGCCGCGAACCAGCCGCGCAGGCGCCGCCACGCCACCACCGGCAGGATGATGAAGGCCACGGTGCCGAGATAGGGCAGCATCGACAGGATCGCGGGCGCCACCGGCCAGCCCCGGGCCTGGCCGACGAAGCCGAGCGCCGTGACGACGCCGAAGAGCAGCGCGGCCGCCACCGCCGTGAGCGGCCGGAACCCCGCGAAGATGACGAGGGCCACGGCGATCCAGCCGCGCCCGGCCACCACGCCCTCCGACCAGGACGGGACGAAGGCGAGCGTCAGATAGGCTCCGGCGCCGCCGGCGAGGCTCGACCCGAGCGCGACGTACCAGAAGCGGATTGCCGTGACCGGGATGCCCGCCGCGTCGGCCGCGGCCGGGTTCTCCCCGACCGCGCGCAGGTTCAGCCCGTGCCGCGTCTTGAACAGCAGCAGATGCAGCCCGACCGGCAGGGCGATGTAGATCGCGTAGATCAGCAGGTTCTGCGAGAACAGCGCCGGGCCGAGCACCGGGATCTCGCTGAGGCCCGGCACCACGACCCGGGGGAAGGAGGCGGCGGCCGGGGCGCCGGCATAGGAGCGGCCCAGCGTCGCCGCGAGCCCGGAGCCGAGAAGTGTCAGGGCGAGGCCGCACAGCACCTGATTGGCCCGCAGCAGGACGGTGGCGGCGGCGAAGACGCAGCCGAAGGCGAAGCCGACGCCGAGGGCCGCGGCGAAGCCGAGGACCGGGCTCGGCGCCGCGGCGACCGTGGCGATGCCGGTGAGCGCGCCGAGGGACATCAGCCCCTCGACCCCGAGATTGACCACGCCGACGCGCTCGGCGAGCACCTCGCCGAGGGCCGCGAGGGCGAGGACGCCGCCGGCCAGGAGTGCCGTGGACAGGATGCCGGTGATGAGTTCCACGCGGATCTCCCTCAGCCCACGGTGCCGGTCCGGCGCACCGGCCGGTAATGCACGAGTTCGTCCCCGATCGCGGTGAACAGCAGGATCAGGCCGGTGATGGCGAGCACCGTGCTGGTGGTCACGCCCTGCGTCTGCAGCACGATGCCGGCATTGAGCAGGGCGGCCATCAGCACCGCGCCCGCGATCACGCCGAGGCAGGAGCCGCGGGCGAGCACCGCGACCATGATGCCGAGATAGCCGTAATTGTTCGAGATGCCGCCCTGCAGCCGGTGCACGGTGCCGGTCAGCTCGATCATGCCGGCCAGGCCCGCGACGGCGCCCGAGAGCAGCATCACGGCGACGATGCGGGCCCGGACGGGAATGCCGGCATAGAGCGCCGCGCCGGGATTGGCGCCCGCGATCCGCACCTCGTAGCCGAAGCGCGTATAGGCGAGCAGCCCGGCCGCGAGGATCGCCACCGCGACCGAGGCGGGGAAGCCCCAGTGCAGGGTGTCGCCGAGGGGCGGCAGCTCGGTGGGAATGCGGGCGGTGGTCGCCAGCGCCTGGCCCGACGGGTCGCGCCAGGCGCCGGTGCAGAGCCAGGCGACGAGCAGGGCCGCGACGAAGTTCAGCAGCAGCGTGGTGATGAGCTCGCTCACCCCCGCGAGCGCCCGGGCGAGGGTCGGCACCAGGATCCAGGCGGCGCCGCCGGCCGCGCCCGCGAGCGCCATCAGCGGCAGCATCCAGACTTCGTCGCCGCCGAGATTCAGGCCGACCGCGGTCGCCGCGAGGGCGCCGGCATTGAACTGGCCTTCGCCCCCGATATTCCACAGGCCGATGCGCTGGGTCAGCGCCACGGCGATCCCCGTGAGGATCAGCGGCGTGACGAGCAGCCCGAGATCCTCCAGGCCCGCGACGGATCCGAAGGCGGAGCCGATCACCTCGGCGCCGAGGCGTGCGGGGGCGCTGCCGGCGAGGGCCAGGACCGCCGCGACGCAGGCGAGCGCCAGCACGATGGCGCCGATGCGCCCGATCAGGGCGGCCCCGGCCGGAACGGTCGGAACCCTCTGGAGCCGCCAGCTCATGCGCGCCCGTCCCTTCCGCCCATCATCAATCCCAGGGTCTCCACATCCGCCTCGGCGGCGGGCATCACCCCCATGATCCGTCCGGCGAACAGCACCGCCACCCGGTCGGCGAGGGTGAGGATCTCCTCCAGCTCCTCGGAGAAGAGCAGCACCGCCCGGCCCTGGTCGCGCAGTTCCGCGAGGTAGGAGAGCAGGGTGTCGATCGCCCCGACATCGAGCCCGCGGCTCGGATAGGCGGCGACCAGCACCCGCCCGGCGACGCGGATCTCGCGGCGGGCGACGAGGCGCTGCTGGTTGCCCCCCGACAGGTTGCGGATGGGCATCCCGAAATCCGGCACCGCGACCGCCGCGTCGGCGGCGAGGGTCCGGGCGAGGCGCGCCGCTTCCCAGGGCCGGAACAGGCCGCCCCGTCCGATGCGCGGCCCGGCATAGTCGCGCAGCACCGCGTTGTCGGTGACGCTGAGATCCGGGGCGAGGCCGCTGCGCAGGCGATCCTCCGGGATATGGCCGATGCCGGCCGCCGCGAAGGCGGCCGCATCCGGGCGGGCGACCGGCCTGCCGTCGATCCGCACCGTGCCCTGCGCGACCGGGCGCATGCCCGTGACGACCTGACTCAGCTCCCGCTGCCCGTTGCCGGCGACGCCGGCGATGCCCAGGATCTCGCCACCATGCAGGGCGAGCGTGACCTCGCGCAAAGCGGGCAGGCCGCGATCGTCGCGCGCCGAGACGCGGTCGAGTTCCAGCACCGGCGCCGCCGAGACCGGCGTGCCGGGGGCGCGCCGCCGCGTCCGGCGCAGGGTGATGTCGTGGCCGACCATCAGGGCGGCGAGGCTGCGCTCGTCGGCGCCGGCGGCGGAGCGCGTCGCGACCTTGCGGCCGCCGCGCAGCACGCTGATCCGGTCGGCGATGGCGACGACCTCGTCGAGCTTGTGGCTGATGAAGATCACGGCGTTGCCGGAGGCGCGGAAGGTCCGCAGGGCCGAGAACAGCTCCCGCGCCTCGGCGGGGGTAAGCACGGCGGTCGGCTCGTCGAGGATCAGGAGGCGGGCGTCGCGCGCCAGCACCCGGAGGATCTCGACCCGCTGCTGCTCGCCGGCCGAGAGGTCGCCGACGACCGCCTCCGGCCGCACCGCGAGGTTGAAGCGCTCGGCGAGCGCCCGCGTGCGCGCCTCGAGCGCCGAGGCCGAGGCGTGCCGGGGCGTCTGCGACCAGCCCAGATGGATGTTCTCGGCCACCGTGAAGGCCGGCACCAGCTTGAAATGCTGGTGCACCATGCCGATTCCGGCGGCGATCGCTGCCTGCGGCGACGGCAGGGGCCGGGCATAGCCGTCGAGGATGATGGTGCCGGCATCGGGCTGGTAGATGCCGGTGAGGATGTTCATCAGGGTCGACTTGCCGGCCCCGTTCTCGCCGAGCAGCGCGTGGATCTCCCCCGGCATCACCGTGAGATCGACCGCATCGTTGGCGAGCACGCCCGGAAACGCCTTGGTGATGCCCTGCAGCTCGACGAGTGCAGGGGTGCCGGGCGGGTAGCCGGGCGCCGCCTCGGCGGCCGTACCGGGGGGAAGCGCGCGCGGCACCCCCATCAGGCGCCGAGGCCCGTCACGCCCTCAATCGACCAATCCCAGTTGTAGAGATCGGTGTCGCTCATGGTCTTGCCGGCCGCGACCCGGACCTTGCCCTTGTTGTCCTTGATCTCGCCGACGAACGGCGAGAAGCCGCCGAGGATCTTGTCGCGCACGGCGTCGGCCTGACGGGCGACCGCCTCGGGCACGGATTGGCCCCAGGCGTCGCGGTCGACGCCGCCGCCCATCGGCAGGAGGGTGGTGCCCGGCGTCCAGGTGCCGGCGAGGCGCTTGCCGACCTGATCGACGTAGAATTTGCGCGAATCGACCACGATCGAGCTGACATAGGCGTCGGGGCCGAAGCGGCGCATGTCGGTGTTCCACATCGCCGCCTTGAGGCCGCGCTGCTGCGCCACCTGGAGGTAACCGGCCTCGTCCATGATGCCGAACAGGAAGTCGCAGCCGTTGTTGGCCAGCGCGACGCCCGCCTGGGTCGCGGCCTGCGGATCGAACCAGGAATTGATCGAGATGACCTGCACCGTCGCCTCCGGCTTCACCGTGCGGGCGCCCATCAGGAAGGCATTGGTCGAGGAGAAGCACGACGGCACCGGGAACGAGGCGACGTAGCCGAGCTTGCCCGTCTTGCTCATCAGGCCGGCGGCGACGCCGAGCACGTAGGTCGGGTACCAGTGCGCGAAGTAGTACCAGCCGAGATTGTCCCCCGTGGTGCGGCCGTCGCATTCGAGGAAGCCGACCTTCTTGGCGCGCTTGGCGACATCGTAGAAGAAGTCGCCGTAGTTCGAGGTGGCGAAGACGAGGTTCGCGCCGTTCGAGACGAATTGCCGGAAGGTGCGCGAGGCGTCGGCGGAATAGGGAATCGACTCGACGAACAGGGTCTTGGCCTGCGGGAAGGCGGCCTGAACCGCCTTCATTCCCTGGTCGTGACTCCAGGTCCAGCCCTCGTCGGTCACCGGGCCGACATGCCCGAAGGCGATCACCGCATCCCTCTCGGCGATCGCCGGCAGCGGCGCCTGCGCCAGGGCCGGGCGCAGGCTGGAGGGCAGGATCAGGCCGGCGCCGGCCGCGGCTCCAAGGCCGAGGAGATGGCGGCGGCTCGGCAGAACGAGATCGGTCATGGCTCCAGCTTCATGGCGGATCGCCGCACGGGGGCGGCCACGATGGCCGAAGCCCCTCCGCGAGGACGTCCGTGCCAGCGCAGCGGCAAGAACCATGCCTCGATCGCCCTACCCTGATCGGGGCCGCACCGAGCCGCGCCGGAGAAGCGTGGCCAGACCGATCTGTCCCGCATAGCCGCGAAGATTCGACCGCGCCGATGCGGCTGAAGCAACAGCTTCCCGCGGCACAATCGATGCATTGCACGGACTTGCGCGGCCTCTCCGATGAAGCAATGAGCAGGTCATCGCTGTGGCGCGAAACAAGGCAATCGTGAACCGGGAGGGCTCGGCCCTGCGCAACGCGACCGTCATGACCTTCACCGGCCGCTTCCGGCCCGCGAGCTTCCGGGCCTTCGCGGAGGACCGGGCGCGCCTTCTCGCCCTGGACGCGGCCTGGGGCGAGGCGGCGCCGGACCGGATGGTCGTCGCCGTCGCCGGTCAGCGCGATTTCGTCGACGCCTTCGAGATGGCCTGCAGCCTCGGCCCGATGGATTGCCTGGTTCACGAGGTCGAGCGCCGCGACGCGGGCCCGGCCGGGATCGGCAGCTTGTAACGCAGCTTGGAGCGGGAGCAGGACGATGGATGAGCCGGAAGGCTGGTACGCGGTCGCGCTGGGCGCCGATATCGAGCCCTCGACCTCGGCGGGCACGCGCCTGTTCGGCCACGAACTCGTGGTTTGGCGCGACGCCGGGGGCGCGGTGCATGTCTGGGAGGATCGCTGTCCGCATCGCGGCATGCGCCTGAGCTTCGGCTTCGTGCGCGGCGATCACATCGCCTGCCTCTATCACGGCTGGCGCTACGACACGGCCGGCCAGTGCCGCTTCATCCCGGCCCATCCGGATCTCGAGGTCAGCCCGATGATCCGCACGCGCACCTATCCGTGCCGCGAGCGGGCCGGGTTGATCTGGGTCCGCTGGGGCGCTCCGGCCGAGGAGGCGGAGCCCGCGCCCGTCGCGGCCTCGCCCCTGCGCAGCCTCTATCTCGAAGCCCCGGCCGCGCGCCTCGCCGCCGCCCTCGGCGAGGCCGGGCCCGACGGGCTCGTGCGCTTCGATCTCGCGGGTTCGCCGGTTCTCGTGGCGGTGCAGCCCCTCGCCGGGGAGGCCAGCGCCGCGCACATCGTGGTCCCGGACACGCCGGAGGCGCCGGAGGCCGATCTCGGCCGGCTGGCCGCCGCCTGCGTCACCCTGCGCCGGAGCATCGAGGGAGCCGCGCCGTGAGCCTGCGCCTCTACGACTACGAACTCGACGAGAACGGCTACAAGGTCCGTCTCGCCCTCGGGGCACTCGGCCTCGCCTGCGAGACCGTCGGCGTCGACATGGTGCCGGGGGCCGAGCAGACGCGCCCGCCGCTGATCGATCTGAATCCCCTCGGCACGCTGCCGATCCTCGTCGACGGCGACACGGTGCTGCGGGAGGCGGAGGCGATCCTCGCCTATCTCGCGCGCCGTTACGATTCCGCCGGCACGTGGCTGCCGCAGGAGCCGGTTGCCTTCGGCGAGACCCTGATGTGGCTGGCCTTCGCGACGCGGGAGCTGCACGCCGCCACCCTGGCGCGCCGCGCCGCCCTGTTCGACCTGCCGGGAGACGGGCCGGCTCTGGAGGGCCGGGCGCGGGCGGCCTTCCGGGTGATGGAGGACCACATCACCCTGCGCGGATTCTCGGGCCTGGACTGGTTCGCCGGGACGGGACCGACGATCGCCGATCTCGCCCTGTTTCCCGCCTTCGCCCTCAGCCGGGATTTCGGCATCGACCACGAGGCCTATCCCGGCCTGCGCCGGTGGAGCCGCCGTGTCCGCGGCTTGCCCGGCTTCCGCACCATGCCGGGCATTCCGGATTATCACTGACGGCCGGACCAGCCCCGTGGACCCGCACCGCCTCGGCCTCGTCTCGACGCGGCTGCACTACTTCCAGCTCGTCGCCCGCGCGGGGTCGATCCGCCAGGTCGCCCGCGCGCTCAACCTCGCGCCCTCCTCGATCAGCCGGGTGATCGTCCAGCTCGAGCAGGATCTCGGCACCAAGTTGTTCGAGCGCGCCAAGCAGCGCCTGCGCCTCACCAGCGCGGGCGAACTCCTGCTCTACCGGGCGCGGTTGAGCCTGGGCGAGCTGAGCCGGGCCTGCACCGAGGTCGGCGAATTGCAGGGCCTGCACCGCGGCACCGTCCCCGTCGCCCTGGTGGAGAGCGTCGCCCGCGGCCTGTTCCCGGCGGTGATGGGCGCGTTCTGGGAGCGGCATCCCGGCATCGCGGTCGATGTCCAGGTGGTGCGTTCGGCCGAGGCCGCGTCGGCGATCGCGGACGGCGAGTGCGAGATCGCCCTCGGCTTCGACCTGCGCCCGCCGCGGGGGGCGCAGCGCCTCGCGGCGGCCTCCGTCCCGGTGGGGGCGCTGATGAGCCCGGAGCACCCGCTCGCGGGCCGCGAGACCCTGCGGATGTTCGATCTGGCGCAGGAGGCGGTCATCCTCTCGGATACCAGCCTGACCCTCGGCGCGGCGATCGAGGAGGCCCTGGCCGACGCCTCGGCCCATGTCGGGCGGCGCGTCACCACTAACTCCATCGGCACGATGGTGGCGCTCGCGAGCGCCGGCGCCGGGATCTCGCTCCAGGCCCGGCTCGGCGTCGAGACCGAGATCGCTCAGGGGCGGCTCGTCTTCGTGCCCCTGGTCGATCCGAAGCTGCGCCCGCGCCGGCTCGTGCTGGTGGCGCGCAACCGCGACCGCCTCTCGGAGGCCGGCGCGGCCCTCGCGGCGATGCTGGCCCGCGCCGTCGAGGGGCTGGCCCGGGGCTGATACGGCATCCGCTTGGATCGGAGCCGGTTCCGTATCGGCCAGCCCGCGCGCCCTGAGCGATGTCCGAATCCGCCATCCCGAAGGGATCGACCGGATTCGTCATGACGATTCCGATGTTGCGTACAGCGCATCATGCCGGACGAAAAACGGCGGCTATTCAGGACATCCCCGTCCGCCGAAGCTGCGGCTCATGATGGAGCTCGAAACCCCATGACGCCCGAAGCCGTCGATGCCGTGATCCGCGGCCTGAAGCGGGCCGGCGTCTCGATCGTCTGCTACCTGCCGGATTCCCTGTTCAAGGAACTCTACCCGGCCCTCGACGCCGATCCGGACCTGCGCACCATCCCGGTCACCAACGAGGGCGAGGGCGCGGCGATCTGCGGCGGCGTCTTCCTGTCCGGCAAGCGCGCCGTGCTGGTGATGGAGAATTCGGGCCTGCGCGCCTCGGTCGAGCCCCTCGCCCGGATGGGGCTCGGCGCCGGCATCCCGGTGGTGATGCTGATGAGCTACCGGGGCGATCTCGGCGAGAACAACTGGTGGGCGATCCCGCACGGCATCACCATGGAGCCGGTGTTGCAGGCCCTGCGTATCCCCTATCGGGTGGTCCGCGAGGAAGCCGCCATCGAGAACGCCATCGCGGACGCCTACGCCTCGGCCTACGCCTCCTACTACCACGCGGCGGTGGCGCTGGGCGGGAGCATCGTGCGATGAGCGTCGAACCCGAAACCTCCGGCCGGCCGATGACGCGCTACGCCTGCATGCAGCGCCTCGCGGCGCGCCTGCGAGACGAATTGGTGATCCTGTCCCTCGGGGGCAGCGTCGACGAATGGTACAACGCGGCGCCGCATATGCGCGCCGCCAGCCTGTTCCAGCAGCAGCTCGGCTGCGTCACGCCCCAGGCCTTCGGCCTCGCCGCCGGGTTGCCGCACCGCCGCATCGTCTCGCTCGACACCGACGGGGGCCTGCTCTTCAACCTCGGGATCCTCGCCACCCTCGGCAACGAGCGGCCGGAAAACCTGTTCGTCGTCGTCTGGGACAACCAGTGCTACCAGTCGATCGGCGGGCCGCCGACCCACACGGCGCGGGGCCGCGTCGACCTCGCGGCGATCGCCCGCGGCGCCGGCCTGGAGCACGCCTACACGGTGCACGACCTCGACGGGTTCGAGCGGCACTGCGCCGAGGGGCTCGCCGCGCAGGCGCCCTACCTCGTCGTCGCCAAGGTGGCGGGCACCGTCGAGCCCGGCATCCGGCGCAAGCACAGCGACGGGCGCGAGGACAAGTACATCTTCGTGCGCCATGTCGAGGCGAGCGAGGGCGTCACCATCATGGGCCCGAGCGAGCACAACTGAGATGCTGTGCGACGCCGCCGACACTCTGGAGACCGCCTACGACGTGATCGTGGCCGGGGCGGGGACCGGCGGCTGCGTCGTCGCCGGCCGGCTCGCGCAAGCGGGGCTGTCCGTGCTGCTGGTGGAGGCCGGGCCGCCGGACACCGCCGAGCCCGCCATCGCCGATGCCGGGGCCTGGGTCGGGCTCCTCGGCGGCCCCTGCGACTGGGGCTACGCCTACGCGCCCTCCCCCGCGGTGGCGGACCGCGCCATCGCGATCCCGCGCGGGCGTGTCCTCGGCGGATCGAGCAGCATCAATGCCATGCTGTGGAACCGGGGCCACCCCTCCGATTACGACGGTTGGGCCGCCGCCGGGGCGACGGGCTGGGACTTCGCCGCGGTGCTCCCGTACTTCAAGCGGGCGGAGGATTGGGAAGGGGGCGAGACCCCCTTGCGCGGGGCGGGCGGACCGCTGCGGATCGAGACCTCGGCCGATCCCCACCCCGTCGCGGCCGCCCTGCTCGCGGGGGCGACCGAACTCGGCATGCCGATTCTCGCCGATGCCAACGGGCCGGACAATGCCGGGGCGGCCCTGGCCAACCTCAACAAGCGCGGCGCCCGGCGCTGGAGCGTGGTCGACGGCTATGTCCGGCCGCTCGCCGGAGACCCGAACCTGACCGTCCTCACCGGGGCGACGGCCCTCGGCCTGCTGCTCGCGGGGACTGCCTGCACCGGCCTGCGCCTCGGCCTCGACGGCGGCATCCGCGAGGTGCGGGCCCGGCACGAGGTGGTGCTGGCCCTCGGTGCCATCGGCACGCCCGCGCTGCTGATGCGCTCCGGCATCGGCGACCCGGCCGACCTCGCCCGGCTCGGGATCGCGACCCGCCACGCCCTCCCCGGCATCGGGCGCAACCTCCAGGACCATCCCCTGCTGATGGGCATCAATTTTTCCGCCCGCGCCCCCCTCGGGCCGGTGCGCGACAACGGCGGCGGGGCGCAGCTCAACTGGCGCAGCCGGGCGGGCCTGCGCGCGCCGGACCTCCACGCCTTCGTGGTGCAGGGGTCCCATGCCGGCCCCGAGATCGCCGCCACCGCCGATCTGTCCGGCCCGGTCTTCGCCGTCTCCCCCGGGCTGATGGGCTCGACCGGCATCGGCAGCCTGCGCCTGGAGAGCGCCGAGCCGGACGGCGCGGTGACGCTGCGGCCGAATTTCCTGACCGAGCCCGCCGACCGCGCGGCGCTGGCCGGCGCCATCGACACGATCCTCGCCCTCGCCGAGACGGCGGCGTTCCGCGATCTCGGCGCCGTACCGCTGACGCCGGCCCGGCGCCTGCGTCCCGCGGAGGCCGAGGCCTTCCTGGCGCGGGCCTGCTCCACCTTCTTCCACACCTGTGGCACCTGCGCGATGGGCACAGGGCCCGCGGCGGTGGTCGATCCGGCCCTGAACCTGCATGGCGTGGCCGGCCTGCGCATCGCCGACGCCTCGGTGATGCCGACGATCCCGACCGGTAACACGCAGGCGGCGGTGGTGATGATCGCAGAGCGCGCCGCGGCCTTTGTCCGTGATGCCGCAGGATGAGGCCGACATGAGCGCAGACCGTATCCTCGCCGCCGATCTCGTCCTGACGATGGACCCGCAGAACCGCGTCCTCACGGACGGCGCGGTGCTGATCCAGGGCAGCCGGATCGGGGCGGTCGGCCCCCGCGCGGCCCTCGTCGCCGCGAACCCGCAGGCGGCGGTTCTGCGCCTGCCCGACCGGATCCTGATGCCGGGCTTCGTCAACGCGCACATGCATTCCGGCTTCCTGCGCGGCACCGCCGAGCACCTTCCGGTCTGGGACTGGCTGCGCCTGCACATCAACCCGATGCACCGCCTGCTGCGTCCCGAGGAGGCGGAGGCCGCCTCCTGGCTCTGCTACGCCGAGGGCCTGCTCTCCGGCAGCACGACGATGCTCGACATGTGGCGCTTCATGGAGGGCAGCGTGCGCGCCGCCGAGACCCTCGGCAACCGCCTCGTCTGCGTGCCCTATGTCGGCGAGCACCCCGATTACGATTATTTCGACCGCCTCGACGACAACGAGGCGCTGATCGAGAGCCGGCACGGCGCCGCCAACGGGCGCATCCAGGTCTGGGTTGGGCTGGAACACCTGTTCTACGCCGACGAGGCCGGGCAGCGCCGCGCCATCGAGATGGCCAAGCGCCATCGCACCGGGTTCCACACCCATTGCAGCGAGGCCGAGGTCGAGGTCGCGGAGTTCGAGCGGCGCTACGGCTGCCGGGCGATGGTCGCCCTCGACAGGCTCGGCTTCTTCGAGACGCCGCACGCGCTCATCGCCCACGCGGTCTGGCTCGACGCGGCCGAGATCGACCTGATCGCCGCCCGCGGCGTGGCGGTGGCGCACAACCCGGTGAGCAACATGAAGCTCGCGAGCGGCATCGCCCCGGTCGAGGCGATGCTGAAGGCCGGTGTCGCGGTCGGCCTCGGCACCGACGGCGAGAAGGAGAACAACAATCTCGACCTGTTCGAGGAGATGAAGACCGCCTCGCTGCTCGGCAAGCTCAAGACCCTCGACGCGGCGGCCCTCGATTCCTGGCAGGCCCTGCGCATGGGAACGATCCTCGGCGCCAGGGCGCTGGGGCTCGACCACGAGATCGGCTCCCTCGAACCGGGCAAGCGCGCCGACCTGATCGCGGTGCGCACCGACACGCCGCGGATGACGCCGCTCTTCGGCGACGGGCCCTGGTTCAACCTCCAGCACAACCTCGTCCACGCGGTCCGGGGCTCGGATGTCGACCTGACCATGGTCGACGGCGTCGTGGTGGTCGAGGACGGCCGCCTCCGCACCGCCGATCTGCGCGGCCTGATCGACCATGTCCGCAGCCTCGCGCCGGGCTTGTTCGCGCGCCGGGCGGCGTGGCTCGCCGAGAACGAGACGGGCAGCGTCCAGTGGACCGGCCCCGGCCAGTGAGGGAGGCGGCCCGATGAAGACCGACGACCGGGTCGCCCTGGACGAATGGTACGCCGTCGAGACCGCGACGGCGGTGACGGAGGCCCCGCGCACCACGCGCCTCCTCGGCCAGGACATCGTCTGCGACCGCCTGCGGGACGGCACGCCGCGGGTGCGCGAGCGCTGGCCGGACGGGTTCGGTCCGCCCCTGCCGGTGCGCGAGCGCTACGGCTGCCTCTGGACCACTCTCGGCCATCCCAGCCGCGACGTGGTCGCCATCGCCGAGGCCGAGGAGGCGGACCGCCGTTTCGTTCCCTGCGGCTGGGTGAAGATGCGCACCTCCGGCCCGCGCGTGGTCGAGAACTTTCTCGACATGGCCCATTTCCCCTTCGTCCACACCGACATCCTCGGCAGCGAGCCGCACACGGAGGTGCCGGCCTACGCCTCCGAGATCCGCCGCGACGTGGACGAGGTCTGGGCGACCAATTGCAGCTTCTTCCAGCCCCGCATCGCCGCGACCGAGACGACGGGCGATTTCGTCCGCCTGACCTACCGGGTGCCCTCGCCCTTCGTGGTGATGCTCTACCGGGTCTGCCCGAGCGCCCCGGACCGCCTCGACGCCATCGCGCTGTTCATCCAGCCGATGGAGGAGGATCTCTGCCGGGCCCAGCCGGTGATGTATCTCGTCGATACCGCCTCGACCCACACGGCGCTGCTGGCATTCGAGCAGGTGATCTTCCTGCAGGACCGCATCATCGTGGAGAACCAGCGCCCCTTGCGGCTGCCGCTGGAGCCCCGCCACGAGATCCCGACGCGGGCCGACAAGTCTTCCGTGGTCTACCGGCGTTGGCTCAAGGAGAAGGGGCTTCGCTTCGGCACGGTGGGGCATGGCTGACGCCGCCCCCCGATCGGCGAGGGCAGACCGGTGGCCGGCCCCGCCTCGTCCGCGCGGGGCATGCTGAGGGATGTCGATGGGAAGCGGCCATGAAGGCGTGGCCCGCCCGGGCATGAGCGGGCCATCCCTGCGCGTCCTGCGCCCGCACGACAGCGGCGAGGCGCTCGCGGCCCTCCTCCGGCACGGCGCGGCCGCGCGCCTCGCCGCCGGCGCCACCGCGCTCCAGCTCGACTGGGCGGCCGGCGCGTCGCGCCCCGATCTGCTCGTGGACCTCTCGGCCCTGCCCGAACTGCGCGGCATCGACGCGGCGGGTGGCTCCCTCCGCATCGGTGCGGCGACGCCGCTGGCGGAGATCGAGGCGAGCCCGGCGGTCGCCCGCGCCGCGCCGCTCCTGTGCAGGGCGGTGCAGACCGTCGCCGCCCCGGCGGTGCGCATGCTGGCGAGCCTCGGCGGCAATGTCGCGGGGCGCGCGGGCTGCTGCCTGCCCGCCCTGCTCGCCCTCGACGCGTCCCTGGACCTCCTGTCCGAGGCGGGCCGGCGGCGGGTGGCGCTCGCGGACTGGCTCAGTCGGGCCCCCGACCCCGCGAGCCTGATCCTCGCAATCACGGTTCCGGCCCAGCCGGAGGGGGCGCCCGCGACGCTGCGCAAGGTGGGCCTGCGGGCGGCCTTCAGCCCGAGCGTCGTCGGCGTGGCCGGCCTGCTTCACCTCGACCGGGGCGTGATCGCCGCCGCGCGCCTCGCGGCCGGGGGCGGCCCGGTGCGCCCGCAGCGTCTCCTCCGGTCGGAGGCGATCCTCGCGGGTCTGCCCCCGGAGGCCGTCGACTGGGTGGGCCTCCACGCCGCGCTCTTGGCCGAGATCGAGGCCCCGGACGACGGCCTGCGCAGCGCGGGCTACCGCCGCCGCGTGGCGGCGAACGCCCTCGTCGCCGGCCTCGGCGGGGCCGGTCTCCTGCCGGGCGGGCGCTCCCCCGCCCGGCACCGCCCCGTCGGCGGATGCGCTCCGGCGGGGGAGCGCACCGTCTCGCGCGCGGCCGATCCGGCCGGGTGGCATCGGCGCCCGGACATCGCCGACAAGGTTTTCGGGCGGCTCGCCTACCTGACGGACGCGCGGATGCCCGGCCTGCTCGTCGGCCGCATCCTGCGCGCCGGCCGGCCGCATGCCCGCATCCTCGCGATCGACACCGCCGAGGCGGAGGCCCTGCCCGGGGTGGCCGCCGTGGTGACCCACCGCGACGTGCCGGGGCTCAACGCCTTCGGGATCATGGTGCAGGACCAGCCCGCCCTCTGCGGTGAGCGGGTGCGCTATGTCGGCGACGCGGTGGCGGCCGTGGCCGCCGTGGACGAGGCCACGGCCGAAGCCGCCCTCGCGCTGATCCGCGTCGCCTACGCGCCGCTGCCTGTCCTCGACACGCCGGAGGCGGCGCTGGCGCCCGGCGCAGCCCAGCTTCACCCCGACGGCAACCTGCGCCGCGAGGTCCGCGTCACCCGTGGGGATGCCGCCGCCGCGTTCGCGACCTGCGCCCACGTGGTCGAGGACACCTACGTGACGCCGCGGCAGATGCACGGCTTCCTCGAGACCGAGGGCGGCTGGGCCAGGGTCGAGGCCGATGGCAGCCTCACGATCCATGCCGGCGGCCAGCACGGAGCCCGCGACCGGCACCAGATCGCCCGCCTCCTCGGCTGGCCGGAAGCGCGGATCCGGGTCGTCACCAGCCCCACCGGCGGCGCCTTCGGCGGCAAGGACGAGCTGACGGTGCAGCCGGTCCTGGCGCTGCTCGCGGTGAAGACCGGGCGGCCGGTGCGCCTCCACCTCGGCCGGGCGGAATCCGTGGCAGCGGGCGTCAAGCGCAACCCGATGCGGATCCGCATGCGCACCGGCTGCGACGCGGAGGGCCGCCTGCTCGCCGTCTCGGTCGAGCTGACTGCGGATGGCGGCGCCTACGCCTCCCTGAGCCCCGCGGTGATCGAGACGGCGCTGGAGCATTGCTGCGGTCCCTACATCGTCCCGCATGTCGAGGGCGTCGCCCGGCTGGTGGCGACCAACAACGGCACCTGCGGCGCGTTCCGCGGCTTCGGCGCCAACGAGATGACCTTCGCGATCGAGTGTCAGATGGGGCGCCTCGCGCAGGCCGTGGGCTGCGATCCCGTCGCCCTGCGCCGCCGCAACCTGCGGGCGCCCGGCAGCCCCGGCTTCTTCGGCCAGGCGGTGGGGCCGAGCGAGCGCCTCGCCGCGATGCTCGATGCCGCCGCGGCGAGCCCGCTCTGGTCCGCCGGACCGGAACCGGCGGAGGCCGCGATCGGCGTCGGCCTCGCGCTCAACTACCAGGGCAACGGCCTCGGCTCGCTGCCGGAGGACCGCGCCGCCATGGAATTGCGGCTCGCGGCCGATGGCGCGATCGAGGCGCTCTACGGCCTCGACGAGATCGGCCAGGGTGTCCAGGCGGCGATCCGCAGCGCCGTCGCCACGCGGCTGGGGATCGACCGCTCCGAGATCCGCCCCGTGACCGGCGATACCGGGCGCTGCCCGGATTCCGGCTCCACCACGGCCTCGCGCGGCACCTTCGTGGTCTGGGAGGGGGTGCGGCGCGCCGGTCCCGCCTTCGCCCGCGCCCTGCTCGATGCGGCGGGCCGCCGCCTCGGCCGGAGACCGGGCGATCTGGCGCTCGGCCCCGGCGGCATCCGCGAGGCCCGCTCGAACAGCGGGCGCCCGCTCCTGACCTTCGCCGCCCTCGCTTCAGGCCTCGCGCCGGAAGCCCTGCCGCGGGCCGGTGCTGCCTTCGCGTTCCCCAAGACCGACTACACGGCGGGCAATGCCCGCTACCTCTTCGCCTCCGGCGCGACCCTGGCCCGGGTCGCCGTGGACCGCGTCACCGGCGAGGTCCGCGTGCTCGACCTGCACCAGCACACCGCCGCCGGCCCGGTGCTCGATGCCGCCGCCTATCTCGGCCAGATCGAGGGCGGGGGCGTGCAGGGCGTCGGCTTCACCCTGACCGAGGATGCGCGGATGCAAGGGGGACGCTACCTCGCCTCGAACCTCGACGGCTACCTGATGCCCACCATCGCCGACGCGCCGGAGCGGAGCCGCGTCCTCGCCCTGGAGGAGCTCGACCCGGGCGATCCCTACGGTCCGCGCGGGGTGGGTGAGCTCGGCATCGGCGCGGTGACCCCGGCCATCGCCGCGGCGGTGGCGGACGCGACCGGCCACTGGCCCTCCGTCGCGCCGTTCTCACCCGAAACCCTGCTGCGGGCGCTCGCTGCGGGAGGGGCGGCATGAGCCCGCCGCGCTTCCGCCTGAACGGCTGCGACCGTGCCCTGTCCGGCAGCCCCGACCGCAGCCTTCTCGACATCCTGCGCGAGGATCACGGGCTCATGGCGGCCAAGCCCGGCTGCCGGATCGGGCGCTGCGGCGCCTGCACGGTCCTGATGGAAGGCCGGCCCGTCACCGCCTGCCTCGTCATGGGGTACCGCTTGGAGGGAGCCGAGATCCTGACCGCGGATTGCGCCGAGGCGGGGCCGGAGGTCGCGGTCGTCCGCGCGGCTCTCATCGACGAGAACGCCTTCCAGTGCGGCTACTGCGCCTCGGGCTTCGTCCTCGCCCTCGCCTCCCTGCTCGGCCGCGCCCCGGAGGCCGACGAGGCCGAGATCCGGGCCGCGCTGTCCGGCAATCTCTGCCGCTGCACGGGCTATGCCTCGATCCTGCGCGCTGCGCTGACCGCGCAGGATCGGCTCCGCGCCGCGCGCGGCTCCGCCGGGGCGGCCCGGCCGCACGCGACGCGACCGGGATGACGCGGATGGGGCCGGTGTTGCCGACCGTGTGGGACGGAATGCCGGCCGAGGCGTCGGCGGGCTGACCATCCCGCATTTTCGGGAGCAGCTTCGAAAAAGCCAGACAGATCGGCGGAGCGCGCGGCGCTATCGTGGGGCCACCGCAACAGCCCGCGCAGCACCCGCGACGAAACCGGGGTCAGAGATGCAGACGTCCCGCGACATGATCGGATACGGCCGCACGCCGCCGCAGGCGGACTGGCCCGGCGGCGCCCGGATCGCCGTGCAGATCGTGCTCAACTACGAGGAGGGGGGCGAGAACTGCATCCTGCACGGGGATGCCGCCTCCGAGGCCTTCCTCTCCGAGATCGTCGGCGCCGTGCCCTGGCCGGGGATGCGCCACATGAACATGGAGTCGCTCTACGAGTACGGCTCCCGGGCCGGCTTCTGGCGCCTGTGGCGGCTCTTCACCGAGCGTCGCGTGCCGGTGACCGTGTTCGGCGTCGCCACCGCGCTGGCGC
This sequence comes from Methylorubrum zatmanii, assembly GCF_014845115.1. Classification (GTDB taxonomy): domain Bacteria; phylum Pseudomonadota; class Alphaproteobacteria; order Rhizobiales; family Beijerinckiaceae; genus Methylobacterium; species Methylobacterium zatmanii. The sequence goes on from NZ_NKUI01000003.1 coordinate 26,223, forward strand.
GCAACCCCGAGGCCGTCGCCGCCATGCGGGAGGCCGAGTGGGAGATCGCCAGCCACGGCCTGAAATGGATCGATTACCGCGACATGCCGCGCACCGAGGAGGCGGCGCAGATGGATGCTGCGATCCGGCTGCACGAGGAGGTCACGGGCGAACGCCCGCTCGGCTGGTATACCGGCCGCTCCTCCGTCAACACGCTCGAACTCGGCCTGGAGCGGGGCTTCGCCTATCTCGCCGATTCCTACGCCGACGACCTGCCCTACTGGCTCCACGGCAAGGCCGGAACGGGCCTCGTGGTGCCCTACACGCTGGACGCCAACGACATGCGCTTCGCCACGGCGCAGGGCTTCAACACCGGCGACCACTTCTTCACCTACCTGCGCGACAGCTTCGACGCGCTCTACGCGGAGGGTGCCACCGCGCCGAAGATGATGTCGGTCGGCCTTCACTGCCGCCTGGTCGGCCGGCCCGGCCGCGTCGCCGCGCTCACGCGCTTCCTCGACCACGTCGCCGCCCATGACGGCGTCTGGCTGGCGCGCCGGATCGACATCGCCCGGCACTGGGCGGCACGGCACCCGGCTTGAAACCCTGCGCCCGAGCGGCCTCGCCAAGTGCCTCGCCAAGTGCCTCGCCAAGTGCCTCGCCAAGTGCCTCGCCAAGTGCCTCGCCAAGTGCCTCGCCAAGTGCCTCGCCAAGTGCCTCGCCAAGTGCCTCGCCAAGTGCCTCGCTCCTGGCGGACGGCTGAGACGGCCTCCGCTTGATCGGAGCGGGGGCCGTGTCGGCAAGCCCGCGCGGCGTTGGGGCGAAGCCCGAATCCGCCCTCCCGAAGGGATCAACCGGATTGGGGATGACCCCGCGCCGGGTTACCGCGCCAAGCGACGGCCGATCAGGTCGAGCTGGGCGCCGACATGGGCGCGCAGGGCCTCGGTCGTCATCTCGACGAAGGTCTTGGCCCGGTTCGGCAGCATCTTCCGCGACGGGTAGACCACGCCGAGGGTGACCGGGGTCGGCGGCATGTGCGGCAGGACCGGGACGAGGCGGCCATCGGCGAGATGGGGCGCCACCTCGAAGACCGGCTTGAGGGCGATGCCCTGGCCCTGCACCGCCCACTCGGTCAGCACGTCGCTGTCATCCGCGTCGATGCGCCCGGCCACGGGCAGCGTCACCACCTCGTCGCCGTCGAGCAGCGTCCAGCGGAACTGCTCCGAGCCGGGGAACCGCAGCAGCAGGCAGGAATGGTCGAGCAGCTCGGCCGGGCTCTCGGGGGCGGGGTGCTCCGCGAGGTAGCGCGGTGCCGCGCAGAGGATCCGCTCGACATCGGCGACCTTGCGCAGGGTGAAGCTCGAATCGCGCATCTGCGACAGCCGGATGGCCACATCGACCGCCTCCTGCACGAGGTCGAGCAGATGGTCGGAGAGCCGCAGATGCACGTCGGTTTCCGCGTGCCGTTCGCGGAAGGCGGGGACCAGGGGGGCGACGACCCGCCGGCCCAAGCTCAAGGGCGCGGTCACCTTCAGCGTCCCGCGCGGCGCGGCCCCCTGCATCTCGACGCTCTTCTCCGCGCGCTCGACGGCGGCGGCGATGTCGAGGCAGCGATCGTAGAAGACCCGGCCGGCCTCGGTCAGGTTCATCCGCCGGGTGGTGCGCGTCAGCAGCAGGCAGCCGAGATGCTCCTCGAGCGTCTGGATGCGGTAGCTGATCACCGAGGGCGACAGGCGCAGCGAGCGCCCCGCCGCCGAGAAGCTGCCGGCCTCGGCCGCGCGCATGAAGATGCGGAGACTCTCCAGCGACAGCATTCCGCTCTCCCTCCGCTGTCGACCTTACGAAAAATTCGAAAACTGACAAGGAAATCGATGGGCATACAGGGCGACCCGCTTCGGTAGGATGGCCGCCGGAACGCGGAGGGGCAGGCGGTGGAGAGCTTCGTCTGGGAGTGGGGCAGCCTGCTGCTGCGCTGGCTTCACATCGTCGCGGCGATGGCCTGGATCGGCTCGTCGTTCTTCTTCATGCATCTCGACGCGTCGCTGAAGCGGACGCCCGACATCCCGGCCGGCGAGGGGGCCGCGGCCTGGCAGGTGCATGGCGGCGGCTTCTACGAGATGCGCAAGTATTTCGTCGCGCCGGCCCACCTCTCCGAGGATCTCACTTGGCACAAGTGGCAGGCCTATACGACCTGGCTCTCGGGCTTCGTGCTGCTGGCCTGGATCTACTACGCGCAGTCGCGGCTCTACCTCGTCGATCCGGCGGTGATGGACCTGTCCGCCCCGGCCGCGACCGTGCTCGGCATCGGCGCGCTGGCCCTCGGCTGGCTCATCTATGACGGCATCTGCCGGTCGAAGCTCGGCGAGAGCGAGGCGGGGCTCGCCGCCATCGGCCTTCTCGTCATCACGCTCGCGGCTTTCGGCTTCTCGCAGGTGTTCAGCGGCCGCGGCGCCCTGATCCATACCGGCGCCCTGATGGCGACCTGGATGGCCGGCAACGTCTTCCTCGTCGTCATCCCGAACCAGCGCAAGGTCGTCGCCGCGCTGATGCGGGGCGAGCGGCCGGATCCGGGCCTCGGCAAGCAGGCCAAGCAGCGCTCGGCCCAGAACAACTATCTGACGCTGCCGGTCGTGCTCCTGATGATCTCGAACCACTACCCGATGCTGTTCGGGTCGAAGGCGACGATCCCGCTGATCGTCGCGCTGATCACCGCCTCCGGGGCGCTGATCCGCTTCTTCTACAACGTCCGCCACGCCGACCATGCCCGCTCGCCCTGGTGGGCCTGGGCCGCGGCCTCGGCGGGACTCGCCGCCGCCTTCGTGCTCGCCCTGGCCGGAAGCGCGGGGGGGCGCGCGGTGCTGGGCCTGCCGCCGCAGGCGGAGGCCGCGCCGACGATCGCCCTGGCCTCGGCCGAGCGCGCCCTCCCCGCCGCGCCGCCGCCGGATCACGTCGTCGAACTCGTCGCCGGGCGCTGCGCCATGTGCCACGCGGCCGAACCGGTCTGGGACGGGATCGGCGTGGCGCCGAAGGGCGTCCTGCTCGATACGGCAGAGGCCATCGGCCGTCAGGCCGAGGCGATCCGCCGGCAGGTCGTGCTGACCCACAACATGCCGCCCAACAACGTCACCGAGATGACCGAGGCGGAGCGCGGCGTGCTCGCAGCCTGGCTGGAGACGGCGCGATGAGCTCCCTGCTCCTCAGGAACGCCGAGGTTCTGGTGACGATGGATGCCGGGCGCCGCGAGATCCGCGGCGGCGGCCTCTACAGCGAGGACAACCGGATCGTCGCGGTCGGCCCCGCCGACACCCTGCCCGAAACGGCGGACGAGGTCATCGACATGGCCGGGCACGTGGTGCTGCCCGGCCTCGTCAACACCCACCACCACATGTTCCAGACGCTGACCCGCGCCGTACCGGCGGCGCAGGACGCCGAATTGTTCGGCTGGTTGAAGGCGCTCTATCCGATCTGGGCCCGGCTGACGCCCGAGATGATCCGCGTCTCGACCCAGACGGCGATGGCCGAGCTGATCCTGTCGGGCTGCACCACCTCGAGCGACCACCTCTACCTCTACCCGAACGGCTGCCGCCTGGACGATGCGATCGAGGCGGCCGACGCCATCGGCATGCGCTTCCACGCCGCGCGCGGCGCCATGAGCGTCGGCGAGAGCAAGGGCGGGCTGCCGCCGGATGCCGTGGTCGAGGACGAGGCCGCGATCCTGGCCGAGACCCGCCGGCTGATCGAGCGCTGGCACGACCCCGCCCGCCTCGCGATGCGGCGGATCGTGGTCGCGCCGTGCTCGCCCTTCACCGTCAGCCGTGAGCTGATGCGGGATTCCGCCGCACTCGCCCGCGCCTACGGCGTCGGCCTGCACACCCATCTGGCCGAGAACGAGAACGACGTCGCCTACAGCCGGGAGCGGTTCGGGATGACCCCGGCGGAATACGCGGCCGAACTCGGCTGGGTCGGGCGCGACGTCTGGCACGCCCACTGCGTGAAGCTCGACGAGGCCGGAATCCGCCTGTTCGGCCGGACACGCACCGGGGTCGCGCATTGCCCGTGCTCGAACATGCGCCTCGCCTCGGGCATCGCCCCGGTGGGCCGGATGCGCTGTGAGGGCGTCGGCGTCGGCCTCGGCGTCGACGGCTCCGCCTCGAACGACGGCGCCCACATGCTGGGCGAGGCCCGCCAGGCCCTGCTGCTGGCGCGGGTCGGCTTCGGCCCGGCCGCGATGACCGGCCGCGAGGCGCTGGAGATCGCGACCCTCGGCGGTGCCGGGGTGCTCAACCGCGACGACATCGGCGCGCTGGCCCCCGGCATGGCCGCCGACGTGGTCGCTTTCGATCTGCGCGGCCTGGAAACCGCCGGCGCCCTGCACGATCCGGTCGCCGCGCTGGTCTTCTGCGCGCCGCAGCGGGTCGCCTGGAGCGTCATCAATGGCCGTGTCGTCGTGCGCGAGGGGCATCTGACGACCCTCGACACCCGCCTCCTCGCGGCGCGGCACAACGCCCTCGCCGCCGACCTCGTGCGCGACGAGGCGCGCTAGAGGATTGTCCATGATCCTTGGATCGCGAAAAATCCTCTCGCTGTTCGATGGTGCCGCATTTTCCCGCGACGAACCGGCATCCGCTGCGGCGGCGAGCGCTCCAGAACCCCCTTCCCCGACACCGGAGCCCCACGGATGACCGCCTCCCCCTACAATCCGCCCTGCGGCGGCCTGCCGCCTCAGACCGCGCTGATGACGGGCCGGGCCGTGTTCACCGAGGCCTATGCCGTCATCCCCAGGGGCGTGATGAGCGACATCGTCACCAGCGTCCTGCCGTTCTGGGAGGGGGCGCGGGCCTGGATGCTGGCGCGGCCGCTCTCGGGCTTCGCCGAGACCTTCGCGCAATACCTGATGGAGCTGGCGCCGGGGGGCGGCAGCGAGCGGCCGGAGCCCGACGCCCGAGCCGAGGGCGTGCTGTTCGTGGCCGGCGGCACCCTCCGCCTCGTTCTCGAGGGCCGCGCCCACGCCCTGCGCCCCGGCAGCTACGCCTATCTCCCGCCCGGGGCGGCCTGGAGCCTGCGCAACGACGGGGCCGCGCCCGCCCGCTTCCACTGGATCCGCAAGGCCTACGAGCGGGTGCCGGGGATCGAGCTGCCGCCGGCCTTGGTCACCCACGAAACCGAGGTCGCGCCGCAGGCGATGCCGGGCACGGACGGCGCCTGGGCCACCACCCGCTTCGTCTCGCCCGAGGACGTGCGGTACGACATGCACGTCAACATCGTCACGTTCCGGCCCGGCGCCTCGATCCCGTTCGAGGAGACGCATGTGATGGAGCACGGCCTGTTCGTGCTGGAGGGCAAGGCGGTCTACCGACTGAACCGCGACTGGGTCGAGGTCGAGGCCGGCGACTTCCTATGGCTGCGCGCCTATTGCCCGCAGGCCTGCTACGCGGGCGGTCCCGGTCCGTTCCGCTACCTGCTCTACAAGGACGTGAACCGCCACGCCGCACTCGCGCCGTTCGGGGGCGTGCGATGATCGGGCGCCGGATCACCGTCGAGCCGCTGACGCAGGCGGCCTTCGCGCCCTTCGGCACGGTCATCGACAAGGCGGCGGTGGCGCCGCGCCCGATGAACGGCGGCATGGCGCGCCGCTTCCACGACCTCGCGCGGGTGGATGTGGCCGGCGCGGACGGACGGGTGGTGATCGGCCATGTCGAGGCCGATCCCTACGCGCTGCCGCTCCGCTTGAGCCTCGTCGAGCGCCATCCGCTCGGCGCCCAGGCCTTCGTGCCCCTGACTGCCGCGCCGTTCCTCGTCGTCGTCTGCCCGGACGAGGGCGGGACGCCCGGCCGGCCGCGGGCCTTCCTGACCGCGCCGGGCCAGGGCGTCTGCTACGCAATCGGCACGTGGCACGGCGTCCTCACGCCCCTCGACCGGCCCCAGGATTTTCTCGTGATCGATCGCGGCGGCCCCGGGGCGAACCTGGAGGAGCATAGCTTCGACGAGGCCTGGATCGTCGTCCCGGCGGCGGAGTGACGGCGGGCATCCCGTCCCAGGATGAGGAAGCGGGGCGGACGAGGGAGCCCTCCGGCGTGCCCGCCGGATCGGCCAGAGCATTGTCCGCGATCCAAGGATCATGGACAATGGTCTAGGTGATCGGGGCGCCGCGCGGGGCCGGCGACGGATCGGGAGGCGCGGGCGTGGTCGGAAGCGGGATCGGGGCCCCTCTGCGACGGCGCCGACGCGACGGCGCCCTGCGGCGGGAGGCCGTGCTCGATGCCGGCCTGGAGGTCTTCTCGACGGTCGGCCTGCACGGCGCGAGCCTCGACCAGATCGCCGAACGCGCCGGCCTCTCGAAGACGAACCTGCTCTACTACTTCCCGACCAAGGAAGACCTCTACATCGCCGTGCTGCGGCGCGTGCTCGATGTCTGGCTCGATCCGCTCCAGGCGCTCGATGCGGATTCCGAGCCGGCGGAGGCGCTGAGGCGCTACATCCGCTCGAAGATCACCCTGTCCCGCGATGCGCCGCAGGCCTCGCGGCTGTTCTGCCTGGAGATCGTGCAGGGCGCGCCGCTCCTGCGCGCCGAACTCGAAGGCCCCCTGCGCGCCCTGGTCGAGGCCAAGGCCACGGTGCTGCGCGGCTGGATCGCGGAAGGGCGCATCGCCCCGCACGACCCCCGGCACCTCGTCTTCGCGATCTGGGCGATCACCCAGCACTACGCCGATTTCGCGGTGCAGGTCGACGCCATCACGGGCCGGGACCTCAACGACGAAGCCTTCTTCGAGCAGACGGTGGAGAGCACGCAGAGGCTGATCCTGAGCAGCCTCGGATTGACGTGATTCGCCCGATCCCTGGCGCGCAAGAGGCGAAGAAGCGCCCGCCGACGCACGGGCCTTGGGCAGAACCGGCCCGCTGCGCGGGCATGACGCGGAGAGTTTGTGCAAACGGTCAAATATCGGCTTCGAGAGTTTGACCAAATGGTCTGAATTGCTACCGTTCAGACCTGTCGCCGGCCCGGTTGTGGGGTCGGGTGCATGAGCGAGCGGGGGTTTTCGATGACCCAGGCCATGAATATCGGCGTCTTCATCCCGATCGGAAACAACGGCTGGCTCCTGTCGGAGAATGCTCCGCAATACAAGCCGAGCTTCGATCTCAACAAACAGATTACGCTCAAGGCGGAGCATTACGGGTTCGACTTCGCGCTCTCGATGATCAAGCTGCGCGGTTTCGGTGGCAAGACCGAGTTCTGGGACCACAATCTCGAATCCTTCACGCTGATGGCCGGGCTCGCGGCGGTCACCAGCCGGATCAAGCTCTACGCCACGGCCCCGACCCTGTGCCTGCCGCCGGCGATCGTGGCGCGCATGGCCTCGACCATCGACTCGATCTCGAACGGCCGCTTCGGCATCAACCTCGTCACCGGCTGGCAGCGGCCGGAATATTCACAGATGGGCCTGTGGCCCGGCGACGAGTATTTCGGCCGGCGCTACGAGTATCTGTCCGAGTATGCGCAGATCCTGCGCGAGCTGTGGGAGACCGGTCGCAGCGACCTCAAGGGCGAGTTCTTCCAGATGGAGGATTGCCGCCTGAGTCCGCGCCCGCAGGCCGAGATGAAGATCATCTGTGCCGGGCAGAGCGCCGCCGGCATGGCCTTCACCGCCACCTATGCCGATTACAATTTCTGCTTCGGCAAGGGGGTCAACACCCCGACCGCCTTCGCCCCGACCGTCGAGCGGCTGGAGGAGGCCAAGGCGAAAACCGGCCGCGACGTCTCCTCCTACGTCCTGTTCATGATCATCAGCGACGAGACCGACGAGGCGGCCCGCGCCAAGTGGGAGCATTACAAGGCGGGGGCCGACGAGGAGGCGATCGCCTGGCTCGGCCTGCAGGGCGCGGCCGACACCAAATCCGGCGCCGACACCAATATCCGCCAGATGGCCGACCCGACCTCGGCGGTGAACATCAACATGGGCACGCTGGTCGGCTCCTACGCCACCGTCGCGGCCCTGCTCGACGAGGTGGTGAGCGTGCCGGGCACCGGCGGCGTCCTGCTCACCTTCGACGATTTCCTCAAAGGTCTCGACGATTTCGGCACGCGGATCCAGCCGCTGATGCGCTCGCGCCGGCATATCGCGGGCGCGAGCGGGCCGCTGGCGGAGGTGGCGTGATGACGACCGACCAGCCGGCGGGCTATCGCGATCCGTCCGGCCGCCACGGCGGCCTGACCCTGCCCGCGCGCCCCGAGCCGATCGCCTTCGAGGCGAGCGCGACCGCCCTCATCGTCGTCGACATGCAGAACGCCTACGCGACGAAGGGCGGCTACCTCGATCTCGCCGGCTTCGACGTCTCGGCGACTGGGCCGGTGATCGAGCGGATCGCGCGGGCCGTGGCCGCCGCGCGGGCGGCGGGTCTCCTCGTGATCTGGTTCCAGAACGGCTGGGACCCGGATTATGTCGAGGCCGGAGGGCCGGGCTCACCGAACTGGCACAAGTCCAACGCGCTCAAGACCATGCGCAGGCGACCCGAGATGAGCCGGCGGCTCCTGTCGAAGGGTTCGTGGGATTACGCCCTCGTCGATGCGCTGAAGCCCGAGCCCGGCGACATCGTGCTGCCGAAACCGCGCTACAGCGGCTTCTACAACACGCCGCTCGACAGCATGCTGCGGGCGCGCGGCATCCGCACGCTGGTCTTCACCGGCATCGCCACCAATGTCTGCGTGGAATCGACCCTGCGGGACGGCTTCTTCCTCGAATATTTCGGGATCGTGCTCGCCGACGCCACGCATCAGGCCGGGCCGCCGAGCCTGCAGGACGGCGCCCTCCTCAACATCGAGACCTTCTTCGGCTGGGTGTCGGACGTCGCGGCCTTCGAGGCGGCGCTCGCCCCGGACGAGGCCCGCCGCATCCCCGCGTGATCGGAGACCGCCCTCATGCCCAAGACCGTCGTGATCCCGCCCGGCACCGGCAAGCCGCTGGCGCCCTACGTGCCCGGCACCCTCGCCGACGGCGTGCTCTACGTCTCCGGCACGCTCGCTTTCGACAAGGACAACAACGTCCTCCACGAGGGCGATGCCGGGGCGCAGACCCGGCACGTGCTGGAGACGATCAAGGGCGTCGTCGAGGCCGCCGGCGGCAGCATGGACGACGTCACGTTCAACCACGTCTTCCTGAAGGACTGGGCCGATTACGGCGCCATCAACGCCGTCTATGCCGAGTACTTCCCCGGTGAGAAGCCGGCGCGGTACTGCATCCAGTGCGGGCTGGTGAAGCCGGCAGCCCTCGTCGAGATCGCCTCGGTCGCGCATATCGGCAAGGCCGCCTGAGCCGATGGCCGCGCCCGTTCATCACGCATTGCACGGGCCGGCGGGCGGACGCACCGTGCTGCTCTCGCCCGGGCTCGGCGGCTCGGCCCATTACTTCGCGCCGCAGCTGCCGGCCCTCGCCGCGCGGGGGCGGGTCGTCACCTACGATCACCGCGGCACCGGGCGCTCGCCCGGTCCGCTGGAGCCGGGCCACGACGTCGCGGCCATGGCCCGCGACGTCCTCGACCTGCTCGACCGCCTGGACGTCGCCGAGGCCGACCTCGTCGGGCACGCCCTGGGTGGCCTGATCGCCCTGCAACTCGCCCTCACTCACCCGGAGCGTGTCGGCCGCATCGTGGTGATCAACGGCTGGGCGGCGATGGATCCGGCGACGCGCCGCTGCTTCGCGGCCCGCAAGGCCTTGCTGACCCAGGCGGGGCCGGAGGCCTATGTGCGCGCGCAGGCCCTCTTCCTCTACCCGGCGCCGTGGCTCTCCGAGAACGCCGCGCGCGTCGCGGCCGACGAGGCGCAGGCGCTGGCGCATTTCCCGGGTACGGCAACCGTGCTGGCGCGCATCGCCGCGCTGGAGGCGTTCGACGCCACCGGCTCGCTCGGGCGCATCCCGCACGAGACCCTGGTGATGGCGGCGCGCGACGACGTGCTCGTGCCCTTCACCGCCTCGCAGAGCCTCGCGGCCGGGCTGCCGAAGGCCCGCCTCGCCCTCGCCGACGAGGGCGGCCACGCCCACAGCGTCACCCGCGCCGAGGCCTTCAACCGCACGCTGCTCGATTTCCTCGGAACGCCCTGACGTTTCCCTCTCCCGCGAAAGGCCGCCGCCATGACCATGCCCGACAGCGCCGCAGCCGCTCCTCCCGTCGATGCGATGGCCTATCGTGAGGCGATGTCCCGGCTCGCGAGCTCGGTTCACCTGATCACCACCGACGGTCCCGGCGGGCGGGCCGGCTTCACCGCCTCGGCCGTGTGCAGCGTCAGCGACACGCCACCGACCCTGCTCGTCTGCATCAACCGCGCCTCCTCCGCC
>NZ_NKUI01000030.1 GCF_014845115.1 Methylorubrum zatmanii
CGCCCCGTACGCCCACAAGTCAAATACCCTGAAGGTCCCTGGTTCAAATCCAGCCCCCGCAACCAACACCACCGACACACCACCTCCCGCTCAAGACCAACCGACACAACCCGCAGGGCCAAATGCCACGCGGGATTTTCGACGTTCAGACCTCAGGCAATCTGAAGAGACGCGGTCGGAACCGACGCCCCTCCTCCGGAACCGGCCCTAGCTTCAAGAGGGGGGGGGCGTTCCCCGGTCACAGCTGCTCCGCGTACCCCCGAAACAGGCGATCCCGCCTCGCGACCACGCCGACCGGGCCGCCTCACTTCCAACAACCGAACGAGCGCTCATCGGCCTCAGGCCCTGGATCGCTCCGGCTCCGCCTCGCGATGACGGGACCCAGGATGGCCACGTCTCGTTACCGACGTGATCCTTCAATGCTGCCCCCTGTCCGATGGCCAGGATCGTCACACCCAACACGGGTCACGCCGAGACGGCACGTGCTGTCCGTGCCTGGTGGCCTTCGTATCCTGGCCTCCGCTGGCCTGACGATGGCGATACAAAAGCCCGCCGTCTTCCTGCGGGGAGACGGCGGGCCATTTGGTCACGGAAAGCCAGGGGCCTGGCGTACCCTCACGCGAACACGTATCCGTCCACAATCCGCAACCCGACTTCGCGGCCGGCGGCGAGGCGCGCCGTGTCGGAGGCCTCGACCACCACGACCTTGGCGCCGGGACGGTCGACTTCGATGCGTTGGCGCCCTTGCGTCCGATACGAGGAACGGACCGTACCGGTCAGGTGGGCGGCGTCGGCTTCGGCGAATTGCAACTGCCACGGCCGGGCGTAAAGCTTGACCGGGCCGACCAAGCCTTCCGGCGCCTTGAGCGGGGTCGGACGGCCGCTGACCAGCACCTGTCCGTCCTGCGCGATCGCCTCGACCTCGATCGTGTCGCCGAGGAACTTGAGCACGGTCGGCGAAACCGGATGCTCCTGCACCTCGTCGGGGGTGCCGACCTGTTCCAGACGGCCACGGTCGAGCACGGCGACGCGGTCGGAGAGTTCGAGCGCTTCGTCCTGATCGTGGGTGACGAAGATCGTGGTCTGGCCGGTACGGTCGTGGATCTCCCGCAGCCAGCGGCGCAGATCCTTGCGGACCTGCGCGTCGAGGGCGCCAAAGGGTTCGTCGAGCAGGAGGACTCGAGGCTCGACAGCGAGCGCGCGGGCGAGCGCGATGCGCTGACGCTGGCCGCCGGAGAGCTGGCTCGGATAGCGGTCGGCGAAGCCCGACAGCTTGATGAGGTCGAGCAGATTGCCGACACGGCGCTTGATCTCGGCCTTGTCCGGCCGCTCCGAGCGCTTCCGCGCGTTGAGCCCGTAGGCGATGTTCTGCGCCACCGTCATGTGTTTGAACAGGGCGTAATGCTGGAACACGAAGCCGACGGCTCGCTGCTGCACCGGCACCTGCGTGGCGTCGTCGCCGCCGAAGATGATCCGGCCGCGGTCGGGGAAATCGAGCCCGGCGACGATGCGCAGAAGCGTCGTCTTGCCCGAGCCCGAGGGGCCGAGCAGGGCCAGCAACTCACCCGCCCGCACGTCGAGGGTGAAATCGTGCAGGACGGCCGCCGTGTCGAAAGTCTTCGAGAGATTTTCGATCCGGATCGCGGCGGGCTTGCCCACCGGGTCAGTGACGCCGTGCGCCCGCCGCGATGTCGTCGGCGTAGCGCCATTCGAGGACGGATTTGATGGCGAGGGTGACAAGAGCGAGGCCGGCAAGGAGAGAGGCGACGGCGAAGGAGGCAACGAAGTTGTACTCATTGTAGAGGATCTCCACATGCAGCGGCAGCGTGTTGGTGAGGCCCCGGATGTGACCCGAGACCACGGAGACCGCGCCGAATTCGCCCATCGCCCGGGCATTGCAGAGCAGGACGCTGTAGAGCAGCCCCCAGCGGATATTGGGTAACGTCACCGTCCGGAATGCGTGCCACCCGGAGGCGCCGAGCGTCAGCGCCGCCTCCTCCTCCGTCGTGCCCTGTTCCTGCATCAGCGGGATCAACTGCCGGGCGACGAAGGGAAAGGTGACGAAGATCGTCGCGAGTACGATGCCGGGGATCGCGAAGATGATCTGAATGTCGTGATCGAGAAGGTAGGGGCCGAACAATCCGCGCGAGCCGAACACCAGCACGTAGATCAGGCCCGACACCACCGGCGAGACCGAGAAGGGCAGATCGATCAGCGTCACCAGCAGGTTCTTGCCGCGGAACTCGAATTTGGCGATGGCCCAGGCCGCGGCCACGCCGAAGACGAGGTTGAACGGCACGGCGATCGCCGCCACGATCAGCGTCAAACGGATCGCGGCCTGCGCGTCGGGCTCGGAGAAGGCGGCGAGATAGGCGGTCCAGCCCTTGGCCAGCGCCTGCGCGAACACCGTGAAGAGTGGCAGCACGAGGAACAGGCCGAGGAAGATCAGCGCGACGGCGATGAGCAGCCAGCGCACGAGGGGCCGCTCGGTCACGACGCTGGCCGGCGGCCTGACGGTCTCGCCGTGGGCGGATGCGAAGGGGCCTTGAGCCAGGGCCTCAGACATAGCCGAACCTCCGCCGGCTCCAGGCCTGGATCAGGTTGATGGCGAGCAGGGTCACGAAGGAAATCGCCAACATGATCACCGCGATGGCGCTCGCGCCCGCGTAATCGAATTCCGACAGCTTGATGACGATGAGCAGCGGCGCGATTTCGGAGACGTAGGGCAGGTTGCCGGCGATGAAGATGATCGAGCCGTACTCGCCCACGCCCCGGGCGAAGGCGAGGGCGAAGCCGGTCAGGACCGCCGGGATCAGCGGTGGCAGCACCACCTTGGTCAGCGTCGCGACGCGAGAGGCGCCGAGGATGGCGGAGGCTTCCTCCACCTCCTTGTCGATCTCGGCGATCAGCGGCTGCACCGTGCGCACGGCGAAGGGCAACCCGATGAAGACCATGGCGATGAAGATGCCCACCGGGGTGTAGGCGACCTCGATGCCGAACTTCGCCAATTGCTCCCCGACCAGGCCGTTCGGTGCGTAGAGCGAGGCCAGGGCGATGCCGGCCACGGCGGTCGGCAGGGCGAAGGGAAGGTCGACCACCGCATCGGCGAACTTGCGGCCGGGAAAGTCGTAGCGGGTCAGCACCCAGGCGACGATCCCGCCGAACACGGAGGCGGTGAGGGCGGCCAGCAGCGACACGCCGAAGCTGATGCGCAGGGCGCTGAAGACCCGCGGATCGGTGGCGACCTCCCAGATCCCGGAGAGACCAAGCCCCGACGCCCGCACCACGAGGGTGGCGAGCGGCAGGAGCACGATCAGGCCGAGGCAGGTCAGCGTGTAGCCGAGGGTGATCCCGAAACCGGGGATCACGCTCTTCTGGCGGAAGCGCCGCCGGGGTTTCACGGGCTCGCCCATGCGTTCAGCGCCCGGCCTTGCTCAGCTGATCGAACAGGCCGCCATTGTCGAAATTCGCCTTCTGGATATCGTCCCAGGAGCCCTGGAGATCCTCGATCTTGAACAACTTGATCTCGGGCAGCAGGGCGAGATCCTCCGGCTTGGCCACTTCGCGCTTGATCGGGCGATAGTGGTGCTTGGCGAAGATCGCCTGCGCCTTGTCGCTGTAGAGGAACTGCAGATAGGCCTCGGCCTGCTTGCGGGTGCCTCGCTTGTCGGCATTGGCATCGACCAGCGCCACCGGCGGCTCGGCGTAGATCGAGGTCGGCGGCACCACGATGTCGAACTTGTCCTTGCCGAACTCCTCCAGCACGAGGAATGCCTCGTTCTCCCAGGTCGGCAGCACGTCTCCGAGACCGCGCTGAGCGAAGGTCACGGTCGAGCCGCGGGCTCCGGTATCGAGCACGGGCACGTTCTTGTAGATCTGGCCGACGAAGGCGTTGGCCTTCTCCTTGTCCTTGCCGTCCTTCTCGTAGGCGTAGCCCCAGGCGGCCAGGAAGTTCCAGCGCCCGCCGGCCGAGGTCTTCGGGTTGGGCGTGATGACCTTCACATCCGGCTTGGTCAGGTCGGCCCAATCCTTCACGCCCTTCGGGTTGCCCTTGCGGACGAGGAACACGACGGTGGAGGTGTAGGGCAAGGCCTCGTTGGGCAGCTTGCTGCGCCAATCCGGGGAAATCTTCTTCGACAGCTTGACGATGGCGTCGATGTCGGAGGGGATGCCGAGGGTCACCACATCGGCGGGAATGCCGTCGATGACCGTGCGGGCCTGGGCGCCGGAGCCGCCATGGGCGGCGCGGACGGTGATCGTCTCGCCGGTCTTGGCCTTCCACTCCTCGGAGAAGGCGGCGTTGATATCCCGGTAGAGCTCACGCGTCGGATCGTAGGACACGTTGAGGATCTCGGTCTGCGCCTGCGCGCCTCCCGTGACAGCGAGACCGGCCGCCAGGGCGAGACCGAGGAGCGCCGCGCGCCGATGCGTCGCTGCGCCGAGCTTGATCGGATTGCCGTCGAACACGTCTCGCCTCCGCTACATGGACTGATGCTCGTCCATACAGGAGGAAGTGTTCGTTTTAACGAACGATGTCAAGCTAATCGGACGAGGCGGCGAGCCGCTGGCAGGGGCATTCGGATGGGCAACCCTGTTTCAAAGCTTGGCCGGCAAGTAGACAGGCGATAACATTCTCCTTTTTTGCGCTTATGCAAAAAATCCATCTAGAGGCGTTTCGTTCTCTAGAAAGAACGTTTTTTGTGCGTGTGGGGATTCAGACCTCAGGCCGAGGCCCACGTGATCGCCATCCACACCCCGCGCGCGACGACGAGCCACCATGTGATGGTGACGGCAAGGCCGCAGAGCAGGCCGAGAACGGCGAAACGGCGCTGGAGCGGAAGCAGGAGGGTGTCGAGCGCGAACTTCATCGGAGGGCGTCTTCTTCTGTGGCCGGTGGCACATCTCGGAATGGGCGCCCGGCGTCTCGCTTCGGACCTGATGACGTTCCGTCGCGAGACGTTCGGCGGCCCATCGGGCGGTTCCGGCCCGACATGGCAATCGCCGAACCAGACCGAGATCCCGGGCACGGTCCTGAGCGGCCCGGAGGCACCTGTTCCGCCGTGAGACGGAAGCGTCAGGCTTCGGATTTGCAGCGATGGGGGAAGAGCGTCCCGAAATTGGACGATCGCCTCATTCTGCGAGAAAGCTTTTCGACATGTCCCTGCCCGACCTCGCGACGAATGCCTCGCGGAGCGGTTCGCGTCCCATCCTGTTCGGGCTGCTTGCCGACGGCTCCGGCGCCGCGCGTTTCTCCGCCGGTCCGGCGCCACTCATGCCGTCTCCCGGTGAGCCGGCCTGCTCCCGGTTCTCCCCGTCCGCTGACTGGTATGGCCGCTGGGCCGTGCGGCCCCTTCGGGGTGTCCTGGCGGCTGGCCCGGATGCGGCCGCCCCGATCCGCCCCGAGGACATCGTGGTTCTGGCTCCGAGGCGTGCGTGATACCGCCTCCGCTCGATCGGAGCGGGTTGCGTCTCGGCAAGCCCGCGCGGCGTTTGAGCGAAGCCCCAATCCGCCCTCCCGAAGGGATCAACCGGACTGGGTATGAGACATCGGCGGCCATGTCTCTTCGAAAGCGTGGCTTCCGCGCTTCCCCGGATGGCGTACCATCCCCTAAACTCGCCGGATGGACGAACACGAGCTACATGAGTCGCGGGCGGCCCTCATCCTGATGGCCGTGGCAGTGCTCGCCGTGCTGTTGTTCGGCGCCGTGACCTTGATCGCGCAGGTCGGCTGACCGACGATCACTCCGAGAGTGCGCGAAGCTGCCGATCGATCGCCTCCAGGGCGCGGGCCTGCTCCGGCTCCGGTTCCGGGCCGCTGACATAGGCCAGCGTCACCCGGGCGATGCGAAGAGCCGTGGCGAGATCGCGCCCCTCACTCCGTGCCCGCTCGATCACGGCGGCGACATCCGCCATGACCTGCGCATTTCCCTCATATCCCCGCATGATGTCCGGGTCATCGATGTCCGGGCCGCGAATTGTGCGGCACCGCTTTCTCTAACATTCCCGGCCGGCCGATCAAATACAGGGGCGGTCGGCCCTCCGTGCGCGGGCCCGCCGGACGCGCATGATCGTCCTGTCGAGCCCTGCCGATGCGCCGGAAACCCGGCACGGCTCTCGGTTTTCGTGGCATTCGTCTCCGTCGATACACCCCGGCGAGAGACCCGCGACATCCATTGCGTGGGGGGAGGCGCCGACACGCTCGACACCTTCATCCGGCGGGCGGATCGACGCTCAGAGCACTTCGCTTCCGGCCGGGGCGGCGGGATGCGGCCGGGCCGCGTCGGCGGCGCCCTGGAACAGACGTTCGCTCGTCAGCTTCAGGAAGTAGAAGCCGAATTCGGGGTTCTGATAGTAGAGCTGCTTCACTTCGGAATAGGACAGGCAGCGGGCGCTGCCCGCCTCCACGCAGGCGAGCGAGCCGGTGCGACGGTTGCCGGGCGAGAGCATGCCGAGCTCGCCCACGATCTGGCCCGGCGTCACGTCGAGGTTGTGCTCGGCGATGCGGAAGCGCCCGCTCTCGATCAGATACATCTCGTGGGCCGGATCGCCCTTGAGGAACAGCACCTCGCCGGCGCGGAAGCGCCGGGACACGCCGAAGGGCTTCAGCCAGTCGAGGGAGAGGTCGCCCGAAGCCGCCTGCTCGGTGTCGCGCACGAGGCGGACCATCTCGTAGAGCCGCCACGCGTTGAACGGAATCTGGATCGCCTCGGTCAGCATCACCGGCACGCTGCCGATCAGGAAACCGTAGGTGATCACCGCGCAACTCGCGCACAGGGCGACGATGCGCAGGGGGATCATCGTGCTCATCGCCGAGGAGGCGACGGTGAGTGCCGTGCCGAGATAGCCGATCGCCTCGACCCAATCCATCGCGATCCCCTCCGCTCGGTCCTGCACCGCAGGCGCCGCCGGGTGTCTCCCCGTTCTTCGCTTGAAGCGGCGGTTCGCCCATCCCGCCGGGGGATGCAAGTGCGGAGGCACTCAGGCGGCGCGGTGAGGTTCAGCCGGCGAGGGTGTCGGCGACATGCTCGGCCGCGCGTTGCCCCTCCTCGTACGCGCCGCCGGCGGTGCCCCATTGCGCGCGGGAATTGGCTTCGCCCGCGAACCAGATCCGCCCGCCGACCGGCTCGCCGAGGAGATCCCGGGCGGGTGCGTGCCCCGGCGGGACGACGGCCCAGGAGCCCCGCGACCAGGGATCGTGCCGCCACGCGGTGACGGCGGGAATTGTGAGATCGGAAAGGGAGCCGCGGCCGAAATGCTCGGCCAGCACGGCGCGGGCGAGGCGGCGCGCCCCGTCCGGCCCGGCTCCGGCCGCATCCAGCGCGCGGGCGCAGGCTGTGTCCAGTTCGAAGTAGTGGAACGGGGTGTCGTCGATCCGGGTCAGCATCCCCGGCGGCTTGTGACGACCGCCGACGATGCTGGCGAGGCGGTCGCGGCCCCGGAACGGGGCGGAGGGCCAGTGCAGGACGATGTGCTCGTAGATCCCCGGCAGGAAGCCGTCGATCGCCGCGCGGATGCGATCCGGCAGGGGCGGATCGAACCGGACCTCCGTCCGCAGCACCGGCACCGGGACGGTGACGATGGCCGCTCGCGCCGCGATCCGCCCTCCATCGGCGAGGTGGACCCGTACGCCGGGGCCGGACCAATCCAGGGCGACGACCGAGCAATCGAGGCGGATCGGCAGGCCGAGCGCCAGCCGCGCCAGATAGGCGCCGTATCCGCCGCCGATGAAGAAGTTGTCGCCGTATTCCAGGCTCGGCCAATCGTGCAGCGACACCTCGTCGAGGGGGCGCCCCGAGACGAGGCCGTGAACCAGGGCGATGCGCGCGCGCCAAGGGCCGAGATGGTGCGGCAGCGCGCGGCCCGCCGGCCCGTCCGTCTCGCGGGACGCCGCCCCGGTGATCGCCCGGTCGGCGACCTCGAAGGCGCGGGAGAAGGCGGCCCTCTCGGCCATCCGCCCCGGCCTGCGCCCGACCCAGAGATGCTCGTCCTGGGCGGCCCGCCGCAGCGGTTCGCCGCGGGCATGGCCGAGGGCGACGAGCGGGTTGACCGGCCCGGCATGCAGCCAATGCGCGCCGAGATCGATGGCGTGGCCGCGCAGATGCGTCGTTACCGCCCGCCCGCCGACCCGTCCGCGCGCCTCCAGCACCGCCACCGAGAGGCCGCGGGCGAGCGCCTGCCGGGCCGCCGCGATGCCGGCCGCGCCGGCCCCGATCACCACCAGATCTGGGGAGGTGGGCAGGGGCGAGACGCGCGGCGCGACGATCGGGCGGAAGCGGGCGTGCTCTGGCGTGGGCGGCATGGTCACGGGGCGATCCGGGCGGCGGGTGCCCCTGATGTCGTCCGCGCACCGGTTCGCGGCAAGCTCGGCCGCGTCATTGTTCAGCGGGCGGGCGCGGCATTGTTCGGATCGAGCACCTCGACCGTCCCCGACTTGTCGCCGCCGGGCCGCGGGCTGCCGGTCAGGGTATAGATGCGGCCCTTGTAGGTCACCGCGCCGAAGCCGTGGCGGGCGGTCGGCAGGCGGGCGAGGGCGCGCCAGACATTGCCCGGCAAGTCGAAGGCCTCGACTTCGTCATAGGTCTTCCGGTTCGACTCGCCGCCGATGACGAAGACCTCGCGGCCGAGCACCGCCGAGGCGGTGCCGCTGCGGGCGGTCGGCAGGGGCGCCGCCTCGCTCCAGGCGTCTCGCACGGGGTCGTAGACCTGATTGGCCGAAAGATTCTTGCCCGAATCGCCGTCGATCCGTCCGCCGCTGGCGACGATGCGGCCCTCCACATTCTGCACCGAGAGGTGGTCGCGGGGCGTCGGCAGGTCGGCCGCCCTGGTCCAGGCGTCGCGGGCGGGATCGTAGACCTCGTGCGAGCGGACATTGCCGCGCCCCGAGCCGCTGCCGCCGACGACGTGGATCGTCCCGTCGAGCGGTGTCGCGCCACCGGCCGCGCGCGCCGTCGGCATCGGGGTGCGGGGCTGCCAAGTATCCTTGGCCGCATCGTAGGCCCAGACCCTGTCGGTCGCCTCCCAGCCGTTGACGTAGCCGCCGAACACGTAGATCCGCCCGCCCTGCTCGGCGGCCATGGTATGGTGGACCGGGTAGGGGAAGGGCGCGCCCTTGCTCCATGTGTCGGTCGCCAGATCGTAGATCAGCAGCTCGGTCGCGCCGTTATAGTCGCCGATGACGTAGGCCTTGCCGTCGAGGGCCGCGACCGCGACCTCCGAGCGCTCGGCCGGAGCCGAACTGGCCCCTGCCCAGGCGCCGACTTCGTGGGCGAGGGCGGCCGGGGCCGCGGGCAGGGGAGCCAGCAGGGCAAGGGACGCGAAGGGGACGAGGAGCGGGCGGGTCATGCGGAGCCTCCGGGCCGGCGATCACCGGGGCAACGCGTCAATCCTCCGCAAGAGCCGCCAGAACAACCTGCGTTCCGGCGGGATGGGGCTTGCGCGGCCGGCGCGGAGCGGCGAGAAACCGGCCCCGGGCGGGCGCGGATCATTGGAAGGACCGGGAGCGCGATGCTCATCAAGGCCGCCGTCGCAGCCCTGCGGCAGGTTTTCTCCCCCGCCCTGCGCGGCATCCTGTTCAAATCGCTGGCCCTCACGGTGGGGCTGCTCGTCGTGGTGTGGTTCGCCCTGACGCGGCTGATCCAGGCCTTCCAGGCGAGCCATCACATCTCGGCCGACTACCCGTTCCTCGACACGCTCGCCTTCTTCCTGGCCGGCGCCGGGTTGTTCGTGGCCCTGGCCTACATCATGCCCGCCGTCTCGATCCTGGTGGCGGGCTTCTTCCTCGACGACGTGGCCGAGGTCGTCGAGCGCAGCGATTTCCCGGCCGACCCGCCGGGGCGCGCTCTACCCTGGGGGAAGGCCATGGCCTCGGCGATTCGCTTCGCCGGTTTGGCGCTGCTGGTGAACTTCGTGGCGCTGATCCTCGTCTTCGTGCCGGGCGTGAACCTCTTCGCCTTCTTCGGGGCCAACGCCTACCTCCTGGGGCGCGAATATTTCGAGCTGGCCGCCGGCCGTTTCCGTCCCCTGGCGGAGGCACGGGCCATGCGTGAATATTACGGCTTCACAGTCATCGCCGCAGGCTGCCTGCTCGCCGGCCTGATGATCGTACCGCTCGTCAACCTCATCACCCCGCTCTTCGGAGTGGCCTTGATGGTCCACCTGCACAAGGGATTGGAGCGCCGGGCGCTTCCCGGCGGCGCCGGCACGGAGGCCCGCCTGCCGAATCGGCAGTGAGCGCTGCTCGACCCGCCGTACGGGCATCGGGGTCGTCGGCCTGATCGTCCCCGTCTCGCCTGCATGGTCGATGGTAGGCGTCGCGGCTTCCGAATGCGTCAGGCCGGCTCCGATGCTGGCGCTGTCGCCTCCGGACGCCCCGCCCGAGCCAGCGCCTCATCCCGAAAGGTGGTTGCCGCCTTTCGGAAAAGACGCTGTGCTCGACCGGCGTCCCGGACCCGTCTGGCGTGACCGGGCCGGGGCCACCGACCTGCGGGGATGACGGATGCGGATCACGGCCGAACACATGCCCCTGCCCGGTGGGCCGGCGCCGGGGGGCGGCCTCGGCACCATGGACGAGCGGTACGAGGCGAGGCTGCACAGTGAACCGGCGGCGCTCGCCCCGCTCTGGCATCGCCTGCAGCGGGAGGGGGCCTGCACCGCCTATCAGCGCTTCGAATGGATCGGCAGCCTCGTGCGCATCCTCGCGGACAAGCACGGGGCACGGCCGCTTCTCATCGAGGTGAGGCGTGGCGGTCATCCGGTGATGATCCTGCCGCTCGTATTCCTGCGCCGCCAGGGTCACCGGGTGATCGAGGCGCTCGATCTCGGCGCCTGTGAATACGCCGCGCCGGTGCTCGCCCCCGGCTTCGACCCATCGCCCGAGGAGGCGGAGCGGATCTGGCGGGCGGTGCGGGCGATCCTGCCGGCCGCCGATCTCATCCGCTTCGACCGCATGCCCGCCCGGGTACAGGGCGTGGCGAACCCTCTTGCGCTGCTGGCTGGCACGCGCCGCCTCGATCTCACCGCCTCCGGCTTCGTGCTGGAGGGCGATCCCCAGACGCTGCTGAAGCGGGTCTGCACCCCGTCCCTGTACAAGGATCTGTCCCGGCGCAACCGTCGCTTCGACAGCCTGCCGGGCGCCCGCTTCGTCGCCACCGCCGCCACCGCCGAGATGGACGCCTTGTTCGAGGTGATGATCGCTCAGCGTCGGGCCCGCTTTCACGAGCTCGGCCGCCACGAGCCCCTCGATCGCCCCGGCTTCGTCGACTTCTACCGCGCGGCCGCGCTCGCCGCGCCCGGCGGTCCCGTGTGGATGTTCGGCCTGTGGGCGGACGGCGAATGGCTTGCCGCGTCCTACGGCCTCGTCCACGGCGGAACCTTCCACGGCGTTCTTCTGACCATGGCCGGCGACAAGTGGCGCAGCCTCGCGCCCGGCCTCCTTATCGCCGCTCGCATCATGGTCTGGGCCCGGGAGCAGAAGCTCGACTATTTCGACTTCACGATCGGCCGGCAGGCCTACAAGCGCGGCTTCAATCCCATCGACCAGACGTTGTTCGAGCGGGCGGAGCCGGTCACCCTGCGAGGCCGGATCGCCCTCGGGCTGATCCGCGCCAACGCTTCGGCCAAGCGGCGCCTCGAGCGCCATCCGGCCCTGTTCGAGCGGGCCCGGGCCGGTATCCGGCTGCTGCGCCGCCTACGTGCCGAGAAGTCTTGAGACGAACTCCGGTATTTAATCCCTGATGGTAGGTGCGTACCAGCACAGACCGCTAAACAGCGCGGCTCTATAACAGCAGAGTGCCGAGAAATTTCAACTCAGCGCGCTGGATTAAAAGCCATCAGGGGGATGAACACAAGATGAAGATGCGAGTTTCCGCCGCCGTTATCGCCGCCATGCTCGGCGTGACCGCTCCGGTTTCGTCCGCGATGGCTTTTAATCCCTATGCCAGTTCCGCCGTCCCGTCCGACGTGACGGTGACGGGATCGCTCGGTGTTCACGATCATCCGGAACACACCGCCTGCCCGATGAGCTCGGCCGCCGAAGGCAATGCCAACCAGCAGAACTTCCCTGTCAAGCAATATGGCCAGACCTCCGGCGGGACGCGCTGCTGAAACGCGGCGAAGCAACCTCAAAGTCTTGCTGGCTGATATATCGTGCATTTCCGACCAAAAATCGGAAATTTATCGGTAAAATCCACCGACTGTTATCAAAATACCGTGCGCCGGGGTGACTTTCATCGTCTCGACGCACTTTTCATGTCGCTTTGACGGATCGACCGGGCCGCCTTGGTCCGGATTCTGCCTGTCGTCTAGGCGCCGGATCGCACGGCCTCCTGCGGGGGTCGCGGTGCCGATGCGGCCGACAGGAGCCACCACTCGAAGGGATCGACCGACCATGCAGCTGAAGCCCGTGTCCTACGCCATGATCGCCGTGTTCGCCTGCGGTCTCGTGATGACCGTGATCGGTTCGATGAACGTGCTGCTCGGCGGCCTGTAACGGTCACCGGCACGGCTTTCGGCCGGATTCGGCTCGAGGCGGTGCTGCCGCGCCCGGCGGCATTCCTCCTCGCGCGACGATCTTCTCAAAGCCCCTGGGGCATGCTATCGCCCTCTCCGGTGCCGCTCACCCTGCCGCCACGCGATGGCGGAAAGTATCCCGGATTACCGGGGGCTCTGCGGGAGAGGCAGTCAGCGGGTGTAGCTCAATGGTAGAGCAGCAGCCTTCCAAGCTGAATACGAGGGTTCGATTCCCTTCACCCGCTCCAACGGTTCAAGGCCGGAAAGCTCTGCCCGAACAGGGGTTTGGCTCTCCGGCCTTTTCCTTTGCCGGTGCCGCCCCGTTCGAGTGATGCCAGCCTGATACCAGTTTCGGAGCTGAAACCGCGTCCCCCTGCGGTGCGCCGATTCGGGGCCGATCCGGCCATCGGCCCGTGCGGGCGCAGGCGGTAGCCGATGCCCCTCGCGCATGCCGCAAGGCTTGTCGGGACCGCCGATGCCCCAGGGCTAAGCGCCCGGCGCCGCCACGAAGGCGGCGAGTTCCCGCAGGACTGCGAGCGTGAGGCCGTTGCCGGACAACTGCGAGGTCGGCTTTGCCGACCTTCAGCGCCTCCGCCGAACGCGACGACCTTGAGGCGGACGCCGAGTTTTCGCTTGGCGCGTTCGCCGGATTTCGAGGGCCCAGATCGCGGACGGCCGGAATCCTAATGAACCGCTTATGAGATTGGCTCCGCTTCCCGCTCGAACCCTAACGCGGTCGGGCGCAACTGAGGGGCGCGGTTTCCTGAAGGCCGCGCGAACCCCAGACGCACGATGTCTCCCACCGTCCAAGTCGCCGCCATCCATGCCGAGGCCCCGGCCTCGGACGCGGCCCGGTTCATTGTCGGCCAGGACCCGGAAGGTCACTGGGTCGCAATAGAGATCCACGGGCGCGCCGGCGGCCTGTTCCGGAGCCGCAAGGCCGCAGTCGATTACGCCGAGGACGAGACCGACCACCGGCCCGACGCCGTGCTCCTGTCCGGGGAACGGATCGAGCTGCGCATCTGATACGGACCCCGCTCTGATCGAGCGGATGCCGTATCACGCCTTGCTGGGTGACCGGGCGCTGGCCAACGCGTAGAGGCATGCCGCGTCCCGTGCGCCCCGCAGGGCTGCGGCGGTCTCCGGGTCCCTGAGCTTTCGCGCCACGCAGGCCAGGGCATTCAGGTGCTCGCCGCTTTCGCCCGTGGGCAGCAGCAGCAGGAAGACGAGATCCACCGGTCGCTCGTCGACCGCGTCGAAATCGAGAGGGTCCCGCAGGCGCGCCAGCAGGCCGAAGGGCTTCCGGACCCCTTCCAGCCGCGCGTGCGGCAGCGCCACGCCGTTGCCGACCCCGGTCGAGCCGAGCCCCTCCCGGCGGATGAGGGCATTAAGGATCGTGCCGGCATCGAGGTCGAGCGATTGCGCGGCGCGCTTTGCAAGATCCTCGAGGAGGGCGGCCTTGCCGGAGACGCGCAGGCCAGGGATCACGTTCGCCGGCGCGAGGATGTCGTCGATGGTCATTGCGTCGGCCGGCCGCATGCGGGGCTGGGCTTCAAGGGTTCGTCTCCGTGACCGCCGGCTTGGCGTCGTTCGCCGCGCGCCGCTTGAGGTTCGGTTCGTCGTCGGGCGCGCGCAGGCGATAGCCGACGCCGGTCTCGGTAAGAAGGATGCGCGGGCGCTCGGGGTCGGCCTCGAGCTTCTGGCGGAGTTGGCGCATGTAGACGCGCAGGTATTGCGGATCCGAGGAGACCGAGACCTCGTGCATGAGCTGGGCATGCGTCAGCACCTTGCCGGCGTGCAGCACGAGAATACGCAGGAAGTCGTACTCCCTCGGGGTCAGCTTCACCTCGGCGTCGTCGACCTTCACCACGCGCCGGACGAGGTCGACCGAGAGCCCGTCGACGCGGAAGACCGGGCGCTCGCCCCGGGCGGCCAGTTGGTGGCGCAAGGCCGCGCGCAGGCGGGCGAGCAGCTCGGCCATGCCGAAGGGCTTGGTCACGTAGTCGTCGGCGCCGAGGTCGAGTGCCTCGACCTTACCGCTCTCGTCGTCCCGGCTCGACAAAACCACCACCGGCAGCCCCGGATGGCTCGCCCGGATCGCCCGGAGCAGGTCGTGCCCGCGCATGTCCGGCAGGCCGAGGTCGAGGATGACGAGGGCCGGGCTTTCGCGACCGAGCACTTCCAGGGCGGTGACGGCGTTCGGCGCCTCCAGGATGGCGTAGCCCTGCGTGGACAGCCCCATGCGCAGGAGCTTGCGGATCGGCGGCTCGTCATCGATGACCAGGATGGTCGGGCTCATGCGGCGATCTCCCTTGGCGTCGTCCGGGTCGGGACCGGCAGTGTCACGGTGAAGGCGGCCCCCAACCGGTCGCGCCGGTTGGCGGCGGTGACGGTGCCGCCCATCGCCTCCACGAACCCCCGGGAGATGGCGAGGCCGAGCCCGGTGCCGGCCCGGACGTGATCGCTCTTCCGGACCCGGTAGAACTTGTCGAACACCCGCTCGACATCGCCTTCGGGCAGGCCGAAACCCTCGTCCAGCACCTCGATTCGCACCGTCCGGCCGTCGTGCCGGGCGCGCACCGTCACGGTCGAGCCCTCCGGCGCGTATTTGGCGGCGTTGTCGAGCAGATTCACCAGCACCTGCTCGAACAGGACCGGATCGAGCCGCAGCGTCGGCAGGTCGGGATCGATCTCGACCGCGACACGATGGCCGCCCAGGATTTTCTGGGTGCGCCGCAGGGCGGTGTCGACGGTCTCCGCCACGTCCTGGGGGGCGAGGTTCGGCGCCACCGCGCCGGCCTCCAGGCGGGTCATGTCGAGCAGGTTGACGATGAAGCGGTTCAACCGCTCCGATTCCTCGATGACCGTCGCGAGAAGGTCCGCCTTGGCCTCGGCCGGCAGCGCCGCGTCGAGGTCGCGTAGCGTGCTCGCCGCGCCGATCACCGAGGCGAGCGGGGTCCTCAGGTCGTGGCTGATGGAGGTCAGCAGCGCTTGGCGAAGGCGGTCGGTCTCGGCGGCGCGCTCGGCCCGGTCGAGATCCTCCACGAGGCGCACCCGCTCGATGGCGAGCGCGCCCATGTCGGCGAGCGCGTCGAGGAGGCGGCGGCCCTCCGGCGTCAGGATCGGTCCCGTGCCATCGGCGTCGAGGCCGATCACGCCGATGGTGCCACGTCCGGTGCGCATGGGCAGGAACAGGCGCTTGGCACCGGGGAGCGTGTCGGCGCACCGCCCCGCGGGGCGCTCGTTGTCGAAGGCCCATTGCGCGGCGGCAAGGTCGGCCTCGTCGAGCATGTCCTCGGGCGGATAGCCGGCCCGGACCGTGACGGCCTTGCCGTCCGGAAGCAGCAGCACGACGCGGACCTTCAGCATGGCGGCGACCTGGGCGGAGGTGGCCCAGAGCACGTCGTCGAGGGTGCCGCAGCCCGCAAGCTTGCGTGAGAACCCGAACAACCGCTCCGAGGATTTGGCGCGCGCTTGGCTGACCACCGCCGTCAGACGGGCGCGGGCAGCGAGATTGGAGACGACCACCGCCACGACGGTGAAGAGGACGAAGGCCGCGACGTTGGTCGGGTCGGCGATGGTGAGGGTGTAGACCGGCGGCAGGAAGAAGAAGTTGTAGGCGAGCGAGGCGGCGACGACCGCGGCGAGCGAGGGCCCGAGACCGAAGCGGACGGCCACGCCAACGATGGCGGTGAGCAGGAACAGGTCGGCATTCTCTACCCCGGCATGGGGCTGGAGCAGCAGGGCGAGGCCGAGCCCCAACGCCGTCGCGCCAAGAGCGAGAGCGTAAGGGCGGATGTCAGGGGACGCAGTCACGACCGTGGTCACCGCCCGCGGAGGGGATGCCTCCACGGGCACGGCTTCGCCAGGCACCACGTGCACGCCGATATTGCCGCTGCGGCGCACGAGGTCGTGCACTACCGAGCCGTTCGCGAGTTCGAACAACCACGAGCGCGCCGCCTTGCCGACGACGATGTGGTTGACGTTGGCCGAGCGGGCATAGGCCAGGATGTCGTCGGCGATGCGCCGCCCGCCGGGCAGGGTCACGGCGTCGCCGCCGAGCCGGTCGGCCAGCCGCAGCGCCTCGGCGATGCGGTCGCGTTCCGCCTCGGTGAGGGAGGCGGCGCGCGGTCCCTCCACCACAAGGGCGGTCCAGGGCGCATGCAGGCGGTCGGCCAGCCGCTTGGCATAGCGCACGAGGCCGGCGGAGCGCGGGTCCTCGCTGACGCAGACCAGAACCCGCTCGCCCGCCGCCCAGGGACCGGCGATGGCGTTGGCCCGCATGTGGCTGAGGAGTTCGTCGTCGACCCGGTCGGCGGTACGCCGGAGCGCCAACTCGCGCAGGGCCGTGAGATTGCCGCGGGAGAAGTAGTGCTTCAGCGCCCGCTCGGCGTTCGTCGGGACGTAGACCTTGCCGTCCTTGAGGCGCTGGATCAGGTCGTCCGGATTGAGATCGACCACCTCGATGTCGTCGGCACGGTCGAGGACGCCGTCCGGCACGGTCTCGCGCACCCGGATGCGGGTGATCGCGGCCACCACGTCGTTGAGGCTCTCCACGTGCTGGATGTTGAGGGTGGTGAGGACGTCGATGCCGGCATCGAGCAGCTCCTCGACGTCCTGGTAGCGCTTCGGATGGCGCGAGCCGGGCGCGTTGGTATGGGCGAGTTCGTCCACGAGGGCGATTTGCGGGCGACGTGCCAGCAGGGCGTCGAGGTCCATCTCCTCCAGAACCGTGCCGTGGTAGGGCACGGCGCGCCGTGGAACGACCTCGAAGCCGTCGAGCAGGGCCTGCGTCTCGGCGCGCCCGTGAGTCTCGACCACGCCCACCACGACGTCGGCGCCCGCCTTGAGCCGGGCGCGGCCGATGGTGAGCATCTCATAGGTCTTGCCGACTCCGGGCGCGGCCCCGAGGAAGACCTTGAGGCGGCCGCGCGTCCGCTCCTCCCGGCGGGCCGCTTCGAGCAGCGCGTCGGGCGAGGGGCGGTTCGGGTCGCGGCCGGTCTCGGGCATGATGCCTCCTCAGCGCTTGGCGAGGTCGTCCAGGGCGAGGTTCAGCGCCAGCACGTTGACGCGCGGTTCGCCGAGGAGGCCGAGGGTGCGGCCCTGGATCTGGCCGGCGACAAGGTCGCGCAGCGTGTCCTCGGGCAGGCTGCGGGCCTTGGCGACCCGCGGCACCTGGAACAGGGCGGCCTCGGGCGAGATATCGGGGTCGAGGCCCGAGCCGCTCGTCGTGACGAGGTCGACCGGCACCGGCCGGCCCGGATTCTCGGCGCGCAGCGCGTCGAGGTCGCCCTTCACGCGTTCCGCCAGCGCCGCGCTGGTGGGCCCGAGGTTCGAGCCCATCGAGTTCGCGGCGTTGTAGGGCGCCGGCACGGTCTTGCTTGCATCGGCCGGGTCGGCCGCGGTGGTGGCCGAGGGGCGGCCGTGGAAGTAGCCCTCGCCGGTGAAGCCTTGCCCGATCAGACTGGAGCCGACGACCTTGCCGTCGCGCTCGATCAGGCTGCCGGCGGCCTTGGCCGGGAAGACCGCGCCGGCGATGCCGGTGACGGCCAGAGGATAGGCGAGGCCGGTGACCGCGGTCAGGGCGACGAGCAGGACGAGGGCGGGGCGAAGCTGGTTCAACATCGGAGGTCTCCTTCGACCCTTCGTTCAAGCGAGGTGGAGGGCGGTGACGGCCATGTCGATGGCCTTGATGGCCACGAAGGGCACGAGGACGCCGCCGAGGCCGTAGACGAGCAGGTTGCGGCGGAGCAGCGAGGCGGCGCCGACCGGCCGGTAGGTTACGCCCCGAAGCGCCAGCGGGATCAGCGCCACGATGACCAACGCGTTGAAGATGATCGCCGAGAGGATGGCACTCTGCGGCGAGGCGAGGCCCATGACGTTCAGCGCCTGGAGCTGCGGATAAAGGGTCAGGAACATCGCCGGGATGATAGCGAAATACTTGGCCACGTCGTTGGCGATGGAGAAGGTGGTCAGCGCGCCGCGGG
Source organism: Methylorubrum zatmanii (assembly GCF_014845115.1). Taxonomy (GTDB): domain Bacteria; phylum Pseudomonadota; class Alphaproteobacteria; order Rhizobiales; family Beijerinckiaceae; genus Methylobacterium; species Methylobacterium zatmanii. The sequence goes on from NZ_NKUI01000030.1 coordinate 18,495, forward strand.
TCATCAGCAACTGCTTGCCGATGCCGACGATCTCGATGAGCTTGGTCGGGTCGCTGTCGAGATCGACCATGTTGCCGGCTTCGCGGGCGGCCACCGTGCCGGTGTTCATGGCCACGCCGACATCGGCCTGGGCCAGCGCCGGGGCGTCGTTGGTGCCGTCGCCGCACATGGCAACCAGCTTGCCCTCGGCCTGCTCGCGCCGGATGAGCGCCAACTTGTCCTCGGGGGTCGCCTGGGCCAGGAAATCGTCGACCCCGGCCTCGGCCGCGATGGCGGCGGCGGTCATGGGGTTGTCGCCGGTAATCATCACGGTGCGGATACCCATGCGGCGCAACTCGGCGAAGCGTTCGCGGATGCCGCCCTTCACGATGTCCTTCAGGTAGACGACGCCGAGCAGCCGGCCGTCCTGGGCCACCGCGAGCGGGGTGCCGCCCGCCTTGGCGATATCCTCGGCGATAGCACGGATCTCGCCCACGACCTCGGTCTCGGCGGTCGGCTGGTAGGCCAGCGCCGCGCTGGAGCCGCGGGTGGCCATCGGCGGCCTGGAGACGGAGGCGATGACGGCGTCGACCGCGCCCTTGCGGATAGACGAGCCCTCAAGGTCGACACCCGACATCCGTGACTGCGCGGTGAAGGGCACGAAGGTGGCGTTGAGCCCGGCCATGTCGCGGGCGCGGATGCCGTACTTGTCTTTGGCGAGCACCACGATGGAGCGGCCTTCGGGGGTCTCGTCGGCGAGCGAGGCGAGCTGCGCGGCGTCGGCGAGGTCCTGCTCGGAGACGCCCCGGACGGGCCGGAACTCGGTCGCCTGACGGTTGCCGAGCGTGATGGTGCCGGTCTTGTCGAGAAGCAGCGTGTCGACGTCGCCCGCCGCCTCGACCGCGCGGCCCGACATGGCCAGCACGTTGAAGCGCACGAGGCGGTCCATCCCGGCGATGCCGATGGCGGACAGGAGCGCGCCGATGGTGGTCGGGATCAGGGTCACGAACAGCGCCACCAGCACGATGACGGGGATGGACCCGCCGGCATAGCTCGCGAAACTCGGGATGGTCGCCACCGCGAAAACGAACACGATGGTGAGACCGGCGAGCAGGATGTTCAGCGCGATCTCGTTCGGGGTCTTCTGCCGGGCGGCGCCCTCGACGAGGGCGATCATGCGATCGACGAAGGTCGAGCCGGCAGCGGCGGTGATGCGGACCTTGATCTCGTCGGAGAGCACCTGGGTACCACCGGTCACCGCCGAGCGGTCGCCGCCGGATTCGCGGATGACGGGGGCGGACTCCCCGGTGATGGCGGCCTCGTTCACGGAGGCGACACCCTCGATGACCTCGCCGTCCGAGGGGATGAGGTCACCGGCCTCGACCAGCACCACGTCGCCGACCTTGAGGCTTGTGCCCGGCACGGTCTCGTAGGCACGGCCCTGCCCGGTGAGGCGCTTGGCCGTCATCTCGGTTCGGGTGCGGCGCAGGCTGTCGGCCTGGGCCTTGCCGCGGCCCTCGGCGAGCGCCTCGGCGAAGTTGGCGAACAGCAGCGTGAACCAGAGCCAGAGGACGATCTGGCCGGAGAAGAACAGGTCGCTGCCTCCGGCGACGAGGTCGCGGGCGAAGAGCACGGTGGTGAGCGCGGCCACGACCTCGACCACGAACATGACCGGGTTGCGGATCATGGCGCGGGGGTCGAGCTTCCTGAAAGAGCCGATGAGCGCGGGCCCGACCAGGGCGGCGCTGAAGAGCGATGAGGTCTTGCGGGACATGGGTTCGGGTGTCCGGAGAGGGCGAGGAGGCCCGGCGGGCGACGCCGGGCCTGGCCGGTTCAGGGGGCGGTCGCGCCGGCGGCCAGGGTGAAGGCCGCGCCGAGGGCGAGGCCCCCGAGCAGGACGACGCCGAGGAGGGCCAGCACGAGGTCCGAGGTGCGCAGGGGCTTGGCCTGGGCGCCGTGCGCGCGATGGTGCGGCGACCGGTGTATCGTCAGGTGGTGGCGCGGGATGCGCCGATTCGGGAAAGGCTGCGGCACCTCAGCCTCCCGTCGCGAAGGTCTGGCCTGCGGCGCCGGCGAGGTGCTCGACCACGGGACCGAGCGCCAGCGACGGGAAGAAGGTCAGGCCGCCGACGATCAGGATGACGCCGACGAGCAGGCCGACGAAGAGGCCGCCATGGGTCGGGAAGGTGCCGGCGGAGGCCGGAACCCGCTTCTTGGCCGCCAGCGACCCGGCGATGGCCAGCGCCGGGATGATGACGAAGAAGCGGCCGACCAACATGCCGAGCGCCAGCAGGCTGTTGTAGAACGGCGTGTTTCCGGAGAGCCCGCCGAAGGCCGAGCCGTTGTTGGCCGCCGCCGAGGTGAGGGCGTAGAGGATCTCCGAGAAGCCGTGCGGTCCGGCATTCGCCGGACCGGCGAGCCCAGCCGGTAGGACGGTCGCCAGGGCGGTGCCGCCGAGCATCATCAGGGGCAGGCAGAGGATGGCCAGCATCGCCATCTTGACCTCGCGCGCCTCGATCTTCTTGCCGAGGTATTCCGGCGTGCGCCCGACCATCAGGCCGGCCACGAAGATCGCCACCACGACGAAGACCAGCATGCCGTACAGGCCCGCGCCGACGCCGCCGACGATGATCTCGCCGAGCTGCATGTTGATGAGCGGAATCAGGCCGCCGAGCGCCGTGAAGCTGTCATGCATCGCGTTGACCGCGCCGCAGGAGGCGGCCGTCGTCACGACCGCGAAGAGCGCGGAGGCCACGATGCCGAAGCGGACCTCCTTGCCCTCCATGTTGCCCCCGGTCAGGCCGAGGCCATTCAGCACGGAACTTCCCGACGCCTCGCTGGCGTAGGTGACGGCGACGCCGGCGAGGAACAGCACGCCCATGGTAGCGAGGATGGCCCAGCCCTGGCGCTCGTCGCCGACCATGCGACCGAAGACGTTGGTGAGCGCGGCGCCCAGCGCGAAGATCGAGACGATCTGCACGAAGTTCGAAAGGGCGGTCGGGTTCTCGAAGGGATGCGCGGCGTTGGCGTTGAAGAAGCCGCCGCCGTTGGTGCCGAGCATCTTGATGGCGACCTGGCTCGCCACCGGGCCGACCGCGATGGTCTGCTTGGCGCCTTCCAGGGTCGTGGCGTCGATGTAGGCCGAGAGCGTCTGCGGCATGCCCTGGGAGACCAGGAACAGCGCGTAGACGACACAGATCGGCAGCAGCACGTAGAGGGTGCAGCGGGTCAGGTCGACCCAGAACGAGCCCACCGTCCTCGCCGAGGCGCGGGCGAAGCCGCGGATCAGGGCGACGGCAAGGGCGATGCCGGTGGCTGCCGAGAGGAAGTTCTGGTGCGTCAGCCCCAGCATCTGGCTGAGGTACGAGAGGGTGCTCTCGCCGCCGTAGTTCTGCCAGTTCGTGTTCGTGACGAAGCTCGCCGCGGTGTTGAAGGCGAGGTCGGGTGCCACCGCCGACTGAACCATGGGGTTGAGCGGCAGCACGTCCTGCAGGCGCAGCACCGCGTAGAGCAGCAAGAAGCCGAGCCCATGGAAGGCGAGCATGGCGAGGCCGTAGCCGAGCCAAGTCTGCTCGTGGCGCTCGTCGATGCCGGCCGCGCGGTAGAGCCCCCTCTCGACGGGGCCGATCACGGGCGAGAGCGGGGTGCGCTCCCCGGTGAAGACGCGCGTCATGTACCAGCCGAGGGGCTTCACGAGCGCAAGGACGACCGCGCAGAACAGCGCGGTCTGTATCCAGCCGTTAGGGGTCATGGGATGTGATCCGGCAGGGCCGCTCAGAACCGCTCGGGGCGGACGAGGGCGTAGGTGAGGTAGACGAGGAGCCCGGCCGTCACGAGGGCGCCGAGGGCGAGGTCGAGGGTCATGGGGGCGTGCCTCAGAGGCGTTCGCAGAGCGTGGCGTAGCCGGCGGCCAGGCCGAAGAAGGCGAGCCCGCCGGCGATGAAGATGATGTCGAGCATGGTGCGTCCCGGGTCTGTTCGGCCCATCGGTCGCGGGCGCACCGCGACCGACCTGGGCCGAGCCCGAATGTGGACGGGAACCGCGTTAGGGTTCGAGACGGAAAGGGATGCGATCCTATAAGGATCTCATGAGGATCGGCCTGATTCCGGGCTTCGTCCGGGGCCTGCCGGGCGCGTCATCGGACGCCAAGCGGCCTGCAACCTCTGGCAGGCGCCGGGGGCGTCGACGAGCATGGCCCTCGGGCAGGCGGCGCGCCAGAGGGTGCGGTCCACCAGGATCACCCCCGTCTCCGCGCCGGCGAAACCGCTGTAGGGCACGCCGCAGGCCGGGCAGCGCCCAACGACGCGGCGAAGGCCCCCAGCGCGGGCGCCTGCATGGACCGGCTCGGGGGGAGCCGGAATGGACGGGAAGCGTGGCGGGACGTCGGCGAGGCGTGCTCGCAGGCCGAGAGGGGACCCGGCACTCAAGACGCGGGCAGCAGGTCGAGGACGCTGAGGGCGAGCAGCGCGAGGGACAGTGCCAACCACGAGCCGAGGCCCAGGACCATCAGGGCGAAAACGCGGTCGGCCCTGCATTCGGCGGCGATGTGCCGGATGACGATCATCTGCAAACTCCACGCGGGCGACGGCCCGGTGGAGCGAGAAGTCCTCGTTACCCCATTAGGGAACAAGACGAAGACGAGGCCTCCGGCATAGGTAAGTCATCAGGACCGGTCGACGGGGCTGGGCGCCATGAGACCGATGCCGACGCGTGGGATCCTCGACTCCGAGGGGACGGTATTGGCGGCGCGTCGTTCACGGAGGTGACGGTGTAGCTGAAGCTCGCCAAGCCGTTGAGATTGGCGGTCGGCTGCCAGGCCGCTGTTCAAAAATCGCTGGCCAAGCCCTTCACTTCCCAATCCTCGTACCGCACCGGCTCCAGGCCGCCCCGTCCCAGGGTCTCGCGGCGCTCGGCGATCTTGGCGGCCCGCGCATCGATGGAAGCCCGCCGCTCGGCCGCTTCCGCCAGCGCCCTCTGTGCCGCCGGGCTGAGCGGCCGGCGCGTCTCGTCGGGGTTCGTCGTCGTCTCGTTCGCCATCTCGTTTGCCATGCCGAAATCCTTCATCGCTTGCATCCCTCGTCCACAGATGTGACTGCATTGGGCTCCGAACGAGATCCTGCGATCCTTTTTACCGAGAACGGCACGTCACGCGTGGCACCGAGAACCAACACCCGCACCCCCCCCTCCTTCGACCCGTCCGTGCCCGGACTGGCGGCGCGTCACGTCGCGCGGGAGGCGGTGGCGACCCTGCTCGGCGCCGCCCGCGGGCTGGCCCTGGAGGATGCGCTGGCCCAGGCCGGGCGCGGGGTCGGGCTGGCGCCCGCAGACGCGGCCCTTGCCCGTGCCATCGCGACGGCGAGCTTTCGCCGCCTCGGCTTCATCAGGGCGGCTTTGGCCGCCCGCCTGCGGGACGGGTTGCCCGACGACAGGCCGCATCTCCTCGCGCTGCTGGTTACCGGCGCGGCCCAGATCCTCGACCTCGCGGTCGCCGACCACGCCGCCGTCGATCTTTCGGTGCGCCTCGCCAAGGCCGATCCGCAGCTTCAGCATCTCGCCCCCCTGGTGAATGCGGTTCTGCGCCGGATCGCCCGGGAGCGCGACGCCATCCGGGCGGAGGAGGGTGATCCGCTCGGCGGCAACACGCCGGATTGGCTCGCCCGGCGTTGGCGCGAGGCTTATGGCGAGGAGGCCGCGCGAAAAATAGCCGCCGCGCATCTCGAGGGAGCCGCGGTCGATCTGACGATTCCCCGCGACCCGGAGCTCTGGGCCGAGCGCCTGGGCGGCACGCTGCTCGATCTCGGCTCCGTCCGTCTCACCGAGGTGCGGGAGGCCGTAGCCGATTTGCCGGGCTATGCGGAGGGGGCGTGGTGGGTGCAGGACGCCGCCGCGTCGCTCCCGGTGCGGCTTCTCGCGCCACAGGCCGGCGAGCGGATCGCCGATCTCTGCGCGGCGCCGGGGGGCAAGACCGCCCAACTCGCCGCCGCCGGCGCCGCCGTGACGGCGGTGGACCGGTCCGGGGCGCGGCTGGAACGGCTGAGCCGCAATCTCGACCGTCTCGGTCTCTCAGCCGAGGTGGTGACAGCCGATGCCCTCGACCTGCCGGAGGACCGGCCCTTCGACGCGGTGCTGCTCGACGCACCCTGCTCCGCAACCGGCACGATCCGGCGCCATCCCGACGTCGCCTGGACCAAGAACGAGGCCGACCTGATCCGCCTCGCCGGCCTGCAGCGGCGCCTGCTCGACAAGGCCGCCCGGCTGACCCGCCCCGGTGGCCGGTTGGTCTATTGCACCTGTTCCCTTGAGCCGGAGGAGGGCGGGGCGCAGATCGCGGCGTTCCTCGCGCGCAATCCCGACTACGCCCGTGTCCCGATCACCGCCGAAAGGCTCGCTGGCCATGCCGAGCTGATCGACGGCTCCGGCGATCTGCGTACCCTGCCCAGTCACCTCGGCGGCGGCTCCGGCCGGGCCGGCGGCCTCGACGGATTTTTCGCCGCCCTTCTGCAACGGCGCGCCTGAGACGGCCTCCGCTTGATCGGAGCGGGTTGCGTATCAACAGTCTCGCGCGACGTCTGAGCGAAGCCCAAATCCGCCATCCCGAAGGGATCGACCGGATTGGGTATGACACCGAGTGGCCGGGAGGCCGCCCGGAGGTCGGCCTCCCACAGCCCCGCATTCGCTGCGTCAAGCAACGACGGCGCGTCGTCGATCGCGGCAAGTCCGATCTTTTGCGGCCGGCCATCGGTTGCTGCCTCGCCGGCCTGTCCCGAAAGGCCGGGGGAGGGCCTCCGATCCTGTGATCCTCGTTTCCCGTGACCGGCCTCCGGGCGGAAGGGAATCAGGCCCTCAGTCCGGCCCCGATCATCGCGAGCCCCGCGATGAGGGCGACGCCGCCGGCCGTCTCCATCCTGGCTGTCCAGGCAGGGTAGCGTGAGGCTTGTCCGGCGAGAACAAGTCCACCGGACAGGCTGAACAGACTGAACAGGGCGAGCATCCGTTCTCCCGAGCGGTGCCGACAGGCCGGCATCCGACAACCTCGCCGACAAGATCTTCGATGCCGTTAACGAGCGATGCCGGCTGTAGGGTCATCGCTGCCGGCCGCCGGCTTTGGAGGGCGGGTGCCAAGGTCAGGCCGAGGCACAGGCGGCGCCAGGGGGCTTCGATTTCGGGGAGCGCCTTATCAATTGTAAGGAATACGCTCGTTAACCAAATGCGTGAAACGGTAAACAAAGCCTTAGCGGGTCGTTTCAACTTCGAGTAAGTTTCTTCGCATCAGGAACTTACCTCCCGTCCCGGCGGCCCCATGATCCACGTGTCCAGCTTTTGGGTGCGCTCTCCTGTCATGCTTGCAGGCGCAGCAAGCTTCCTCCTGCTTGGAACGGCGGCGGCCAGCGCCCACGTCAAATGGTTCTGCGCCTTCGACGTGGCCGGCCAGCCGCGGGGGCTCGAACAGGTGCTCTGCGCCGATTTCGAGTGGCTGACGGGCCTGGCCCTGGTCTGCCTGATGTTCGGCTGCCTCGCGGAGGGCACGACCCTCGGCGCGGCGATCCTCAACGCCTTCGACCGCGTCACCGAGCGCCTGCGCCGCGACAGCGCCCTGATCGTGCGGGCGGTCGTCGGCTTCTTCCTCATCTCGCTGTGGAACCTCGGCGGCATCATCCTGACGCCGGAATTGAAGACCGATGCCAATTGGATCCCCTGGCTTCAGCTCGCCATGGCCGCCTGTCTGCTCTGGAAGCGGACGCTGCCGCTGACCGCCGCCGGCATCGTCTTCCTGTTCGGCTTCGCGGTGTGGACCTACGGCGCCTTCCATCTCGCCGATTACCCGGTCTTCCTCGGCGTGGCCGCCTTCCTGGCGCTGACCGCCCTCGACCGGAACCTGTTCGGCCAGCGTCCCATCGACGTGGTGCGCATCGCCGCCGCGATCACCCTAATGTGGGCCTCGGTGGAGAAGTGGGCCTACCCGCAATGGACCGATCCGCTGATCGCCGCCAAGCCCGAGATGACCATGGGCGCTTCGCCGGAACTCTTCATGCAGGCCGCCGGCGTGATCGAGTTCACCCTGGCCTTCGCCCTGATCTGGACGCCCCTGGTGCGGCGGGTCTCGGCCGTGATCCTCGCCGCAGTCTTCGTCTCTGCGATCCTCGAATTCGGCAAGATCGACGCCATCGGCCATTCGGGCATCATCGCCGTCCTGATCGCCATCGCCGCCGACGATGCCCGTGTCCCCGCCACCCGCCGGGACGTGGTCCTCGCCCCGCTCTACTACGCCAGCGCGCTGATGATGTTCTTAGGCATATACTATGTCGCCCATAACATCCTCTACGGCGACCACTACGGCCTCGCCACCGGCGCCGCCGCGATGCTGCCGGTGATCTGAGACAGTCTCAGTGAGCCCGCGCGGCCTCTGAGCGACGTCCAAATCCGCCATCCCGAAGGGATCGACCGGATTTGTCGGACACGGCCGAGCGGCGGGACGGCATGACCGGTGGGGCGCTCCTGATCGAAGGGGCGCCCCGTCCGGTTTCGGCAATCGATCGATGCAGTCGAGGGATCTCGGTAAGACTTTCTCAAACAGATTTGAGCTTTCCGCTCCGCTCATCGGATGCGTCGCGCGGCGATGGCCGGTTCGGTTAAAGAATTGACGAGGTGATCCGGCCGGTCGCCGATAGCAATTCGTTAAATACGCGGCGATGCATTCGTCCTCGACCGGCGCTGTTTAACGCGATGGCAAGCCGCCGCCGCCGACAGTCGGGACCAGAGAACGACGCGGCATCGGACGGGATGGCATGAGACATCGTGAGCAGACCGACACCGGAGCCCCGGACCGCGCAGGCAGCCTGCGCATCCTCCCCACGATGGGAGCCGGCGACGGCACGCCGCCCCGTGGTCTCGACTTCGCCTCCCAGGACTGTCTCGGCCTGTCGACCCATCCCGAGATCGTGGAGGCGGCTGCCGAGACCCTGCGCCGCTTCGGCGTGCGCAGCGTCTGCTCGGCGGCGGAGTCCGGCGACACCAACCTGTCGGTGGCGCTGGAGCGGCGGATCGCCGACTTTCTCCAGATGGAGGAGGCGATGCTGTGTCCGACCGGCCGGTCGGCCGGCCACGCCGTGATCCGCGGTCTCGTGCGCCCCTCCGATCACGTGGTGATCGATGAGGCCGTCAGGGGCGGCCTCAGGGAGGCGACCGAGGCGGCGACACGTCACCTTCAGCCCTTTCGCCATCTCGACGCCGAGCATTGCGGCAGCTTGATCCGGGCCATTCGGGCGCGCGATTCTCGCACCGGCATCCTCGTCGTCACCGAGAGCCTGTCGCCGCTCGATTCCGGCACGCCCGACCTCGCCGCCCTGCGCTCGCTCTGCGACGAATGCGGCGCGACGCTTCTCGTCGACGTCGCCCAGGATCTGGGCTGCCTCGGAGAGGATGGGCGCGGCCATCTCGGTTTGCAGGACATGCTCGGCAGGGCGGATCTGGTCACGGGCAATTTCTCGAAGAGCTTCGCCTCGAATGGCGGCTTCGTCGCGGCCCGCACCCGCGCGGTCACCGCCTATCTGCGTGCCCGGGAAGCCGCCGAGACCGCGCTCTCGCCGATTCAGATCGCGGTGATCCTCAAGGCCTTCACGATCATCGACGAGGCGGAAGGGCGCGAGCGCCGGGCCCGCTTGATGCGAAACGTCCTCACCCTGCGCGCCGCCCTGCGGGAGCAGGGGCTGGAGGTCTATGGCGAGCCCTCCGCCACCGTCTCGGTGAAGATCGGCTCCGCCGACCTCGCCGATTGTGTCGGCCGCCGCTTGGCCGAACTCGGCCTGCTGGCCGAGATTGTCGTCTCGCCGGAGGCCGACGAGGCCGCGCGTCTGCGCCTGCACGTCACCGCCGGGCATTCCGAGGCAGACACCGCTCGGGCCGCCGCCTGCCTCGCCGAGGTGCTGGAGCGGGCGCGGGGCGATCTCGCCGTCCCCGCGCGACGGCCGGCGCTCCGCGCCGCCTGATCGGAGCGTCCCCGTTCTCCACGGGAGGCGCGTCCCGTCGGACTCACTCCTAAAGAACCATGCCCCGGGCGTCGGCTTCCCGATCCACGGCATCGAGCAGCGCACGGGAGGCGATGAGGCGCCGGTCGATCATCGGGTCGGTGAGCCGGTCGATCCAGATCGGCCAGGTCGTTCGGGCCTCGACGGTGCGGCCTTCGAGATCGTTGCGCACGGCGCGGAGATAGGGCGTCGCCCCCGGTCCGAGCCGGTCCAGGGTCACGCCGAGATCGCGGCGGAACTCGTGCGAGATGCGGGCGAGGCCGGCATGAGCGGTCTCGTAGGCGCCGATCAGGGCATGGGCGTGCCCGACCGCTTCCTGAGGGAAAGTCGTGCGGAACATGGCGGCGATCTCGCAGGGCCTGCTTGAATCAATGCGCCGAAGCGCGCGCGGTTCGATGCGTGTCTCCGGCAATGTCCGTGCGGATCGGCGGATCGGGTGCCGGAGGTTGCGTCCGGGGTTACTTCCGATGGGCTCTTGTGCGCCGCATTGTTGACACCCGCTCTCCGCGATGCGAGTGCGCCGCTCTTTAAAGTAGGGGCCTCGCGGCGATCCCGGCCACCGGCAGTCCCGTCTCGGGCTGAGAGGAGATCGGGGATCGTCCGGTGAGGCGTCCATCCGCCGGGGCCTTCGCTCCGGCGCCGAGGCGACGGGGCGTCATGACGCGAGCGTTCATCTTTCCGGGGCAGGGCAGCCAAGCGGTCGGCATGGGCAAGGCCCTGAACGAGGCCTCCCCCGCGGCCCGGCGTGTCTTCGAGGAGGTCGACGAGGCGCTCGGACAGAATCTTTCCCGGCTGATGTTCGAGGGCCCGGCGGACGAGCTGACCCTGACCGCCAACGCCCAGCCCGCCCTGATGGCGGCGAGCCTCGCCGTCCTGCGCACGCTGGAGGCCGAGCGCGGGCTCGACCTCGCCCGCGATGCCGCCTTCGTCGCCGGCCACTCGCTCGGCGAATATTCGGCCCTGGCCGCGGCCGGCACCTTCTCGATCTCCGATGCCGCCCGCCTGCTGCGCATCCGGGGTGAGGCGATGCAGCGGGCGGTGGCGCCCGGCATCGGCGCGATGGCCGCCCTGCTCGGACCCGACCTCGCGACCGCCCAGGCCATCGCCGAGGAAGCGGCGCAGGGCATGGTCTGCGACGTCGCCAACGACAACGGTGCCGGGCAGGTCGTGCTGTCCGGTCACAAGGAGGCCGTCGAGCGGGCGATGGTGCTGGCGCAGGGTCGCGGCGTGCGCCGCGCCGTGCTCCTCAACGTCTCCGCTCCGTTCCACTGCGCGCTGATGGCACCCGCCGCCGAAGCGATGCGCGGGGCGCTGGCCGAGGTGACCATGCGGGCTCCCGTCGTGCCGGTCTATGCCAATGTGACCGCCGGCCCGCTCACCGATCCGGACGCGATTCGGGCCGCGCTGGTGACTCAGGTCACCGGCACCGTGCGCTGGAGCGAGAGCGTCGCGGCCATGGCCGAAGCCGGCGTCGGTCGCTTCGTCGAACTCGGCGCCGGCAAGGTGCTGACCGGCCTCGTCAAGCGGATCGCGCCGAGCGCCTCCGCCAGCCCCGTCGGCACGCCCGACGATGTCGCCGCCTACGCCTGACGTTTTTCCCCCGACCACGGGAGCCCACATCATGTTCGACCTCACCGGCCGCAAGGCTCTCGTCACCGGCGCGACCGGCGGCCTCGGCGGCGCCATCGCCCGTGCGCTTCATGCCCAGGGCGCCCATGTCGCGCTCTCCGGCACCCGCCGGGCCGTGCTCGAGGAATTGGCGGCCGAACTCGGCGGCGAGCGCGTCGCCGTGGTCGAGGCCAACCTCGCCGACAAGGAGGCGGTCGAGGCGCTGCTGCCGGCCGCCGAATCGGCCCTGGGCGGCCTCGACATCCTCGTGAACAATGCCGGCATCACCCGCGACAACCTCTTCATGCGGATGAAGGACGAGGAGTGGGAGGCGGTGCTCAACGTCAACCTGACCGCCGCCTTCCGGCTCTCCCGCGCCGCCCTCAAGGGCATGATGAGACGCCGTTACGGCCGCATCATCGGGATCGGCTCGGTGGTCGGCGCCACGGGTAATCCGGGCCAGGGCAACTACGCCGCCGCCAAGGCGGGCCTCGTCGGCATGACCAAGGCGCTGGCGGCGGAGGTCGCGACGCGCAACATCACGGTCAACTGCATCGCCCCGGGCTTCATCACCTCGGCGATGACCGATGCCCTGAACGAGAAGCAGCGCGAGACGATTCTCACCCGCGTGCCGGCGGGACGGCTCGGAACCGGCGCCGAGATCGGCGCGGCGGCGGTCTATCTGGCCTCGGAGGAAGCGGGTTACGTGACGGGGCAAACGCTCCACGTCAACGGCGGCATGGCCATGTACTGAGAGCATCCACAGAGAAGCTTTCCGACCGGAAAACCACGCCGATGAACGCTTTCTGAACCTCCCCTCGCCAGAGCGGAAACCCTGTGTTAACACCCGGCTCAGCCGTGCAGGGGAGTTGACGGTTCAGCGGGTTGCGGCTTTTTCCAAACCACGCGCGATCGAACACCGGCCGTTCGGAAAAACCCCAGAAGCGGGTGGGCGGCCACGGCGCTTTCGTCAGAAGCACACACCAACACGATCGAGAAGACGAGGACCAAGAACGATGAGCGATATCGCCGAGCGCGTGAAGAAGATCGTCGTCGAGCACCTGGGCGTCGAGCCTGAGAAGGTCACCGAGGCCTCCAACTTCATCGACGATCTTGGCGCCGACAGCCTCGACACCGTCGAGCTGGTGATGGCGTTCGAGGAGGAGTTCAACGTCGAGATCCCGGACGACGCGGCCGAGACCATCCAGACGGTCGGCGACGCGATCAAGTTCCTGGAGAAGAACTCCGCCTAAGGCGGTGTCCTCGTGCGGGCGGGGTCGCAAGGCCCCGCGCGCCGTTTTGTTTTAAATCACGAGAGTCCTTCGGGGACTTACGGATCGGTTGGGATCGGACAATGCGTCGGGTGGTGATCACGGGTCTCGGGATGGTCACGCCGCTGGGTGGCAGCGTCGAGCATACCTGGAGCCGTCTTGTCGCTGGCGACAGCGGAGCTTCCGCCGTGACCGGCTTCCCCACCGACGATCTCGCTTGCCGGATCGCCTGCACGCTGCCCTTCGGTGACGGCTCGAACGGCACCTTCAATCCCGATGCGTGGATGGAGGTGAAGGAGCAGCGCAAGGTCGATCCCTTCATCGTCTACGCCATGGCCGCGGCCGGCCAAGCGCTCGACGACGCCGACTGGCACCCGAAATCCGACGCGGACCAGGAGGCCACCGGCGTTCTGATCGGCTCCGGCATCGGCGGCATCGGCACCATCTACGATGCCTCGGTGACCCTGCACGAGAAGGGCCCGCGGCGCATCTCGCCGTTCTTCATTCCCGGCCGCATCATCAACCTCGCGTCCGGCCAGGTCTCGATCCAGCACGGGCTCAAAGGTCCGAACCACGCTGTGGTCACCGCCTGCTCCACCGGCGCGCACGCCATCGGCGACGCCTCGCGGCTGATCGCCCTCGGCGATGCCGACGTGATGGTGGCCGGCGGCACCGAGGCTCCGGTCAACCGGCTCTCGCTGGCCGGCTTCGCCGCCTGCCGCGCCCTCTCGACCGGCTTCAACGACCAGCCGACCAAGGCGTCCCGGCCCTACGACCGCGAACGTGACGGCTTCGTCATGGGCGAGGGCGCCGGCATCGTCGTGCTGGAGGAATACGAGCACGCCAAGGCCCGCGGCGCCAAGATCTACGCCGAGGTGATCGGCTACGGCCTGTCGGGCGACGCCTATCACATCACTTCCCCGGCGCCGGATGGCGACGGCGGCTTCCGCTGCATGACGGCGGCGGTGAAGCGGGCCGGCATCGATCCCTCGGAGATCGACTACATCAACGCCCACGGCACCTCGACGCCGCTCGGCGACGAACTGGAGCTGAAAGCCGTGGAGCGCCTGCTCGGCGCATCGGCTTCCAAGGTCTCGATGTCCTCCACCAAATCGGCCATCGGCCATCTGCTCGGCGCCGCCGGCGCGGTCGAGGCGATCTTCTCCGTGCTTGCGATCCGCGACGGGGTGATGCCGCCGACCTTGAACCTCGACAACCCCTCCGTCGAGACGCAGATCGACCTCGTCCCGCACGAGGCCAAGCGCAAGCGCGTCGATACGGTACTCTCGAACTCGTTCGGCTTCGGCGGCACCAACGCCTCGCTGCTGATGCGCCGGGTGGCGTGAGGGCGGGGAGGCCCCACATCCGGTTCCAAGGCGCTCGACCGCCGCTCGCACGTCACCGTCATGCGGCTTCGATGCCCCGGATCGAGGCCGAAGAGGCGACGGGGTGCCGCTCAAGGAGGCGGCTTGACTGATCGGCCTGGGTTTCGAGGCTCGGCGTCAGCTCAACCTCGGCTTGACGAACGAGCGTGGCGGCATCTGTGTCGTCCAACGCCATTTCGCCACAAAACTGCTTAATCTTCGGCCCGTCGCGCTGTGGCGTCGAGCGTTCGGCTCGATGCCCGGCGAACGGGGCGAGACGCTCCGGGCGGGCCTTCGCGAGGCCCCCACGAGATCACAGCAGGATCCCGATGTTCCGCAGACGACAAGAGCCGTCCTCGCCGTCGCCCGCTCCCGAGGAGCCGTCGCTGCCGAACCGGCCGTCGCCGCGCAGCCCGAGCGAGGCCATCAAGCCGACCGTCGCACCACCTCCGCCGGAGAAGCCGGAGCGCCGCCGCGGCGGCCTGCTCGCCACCATCAGCGGCTTCCTGACCCTCGGCGTGGTCCTCGCTCTCGGCGCCCTGATCGGGCTCACTCTGCTCAACCGTCAGGCGGCCGAGCCCGGCCCGCTTCAGGCCGACAAGGTGGTGGTGATCCCCAACCGCAGCGGCACCTCCGAGATCGCCACGATCCTTGCCCGCGAGGGCGTCATCGACCATCCGAACCTGTTCGAGATGGCCGCCCGCTTCGGCGGCAAGGGACCGCTCAAGCATGGCGAGTACGTGTTCAAGGCCCATGCCAGCGTGAAGGACACGATCGAGACCTTGACCAACGGGCGTCAGGTCCAGCACGCGATCACCTTTCCCGAGGGCTTGACCTCCGAGCAGATCGTCGCCCGCTTGAATGACAATGATGTCCTCTCCGGCGAGATCGGCGAGATTCCGCCCGAGGGCTCGCTCCTGCCCGACACCTACAAGTTCGAGCGGGGCGCCACCCGCCAGCAGATCGTCAACCTGATGCGCACCAAGCAGCGCGAGGTGCTGGGCCAGATCTGGCAGCGCCGCAGCGCCGACGTGCCGGTCAAGACGCCGGCCGAGATGGTGACGCTGGCTTCCATCGTGGAGAAGGAGACCGGCCGCGCCGACGAGCGCCCGCGGGTGGCCGGCGTCTTCGTCAACCGCCTGCTCAAGCGGATGAAGCTGCAATCCGACCCGACCATCGTCTATGGGCTGGTCGGTGGGCGCGGCACCCTGGGACGCGGGATTCTCCGCTCCGAGATCGAACGGCCGACGCCCTACAACACCTACGTGATCGAGGGGCTTCCTCCGGGACCGATCGCCAATCCGGGCCGGGCCGCTCTGGAGGCTGTCGCCAATCCATCGCGCACCAAGGATCTCTACTTCGTCGCCGACGGCACCGGCGGGCACGCCTTCGCCGACTCGCTGGAGGGGCACCAGCGCAACGTGACCCGCTGGCGCCAAGTGGAGCGCGCCCGCCAGCAATCGCAGCAACCCGATCCCGGTGCAGTCGACAAGATCGATCCGAACGCCGCCGAACCCAATGCTGCGCAGCCCGGCGCGGCCCCCGGTCGGGCCTCCGCCTACGCGCCGGGCTCAAACTCGGCCTTCGCCCTCGATGGGGCGCCGGCGGACGGGCAGCGGCCGAAGGCCTTCGACGCTTCGGAGGGCACCAAGCTCGATCCCCTGCGCAACAAGACCTACGATCTCGGCTCGCCGAAGACCGTACCGGTGCTGCGCAACCCTTGAGGCGCCTCCTGAGGGCTTCGGCTGAAACTGTGTGATGACGGGCAGCGGATCACCGCTGCCCAGCCCACCCCGTCAGGAAGCGGACGCCGGGATTGAAGGGATTAGGTCGCTCGGGCCTGCCCAAAAGCCTCAGCCGAACTGCTCGCGCAGGATGCGCTCTTCCAGGCTGTGTCCGGGGTCGTGCAGCAGGACGAGGTTGGTGGCGTGGTCGAGCCACGTCTCCACCGTGCAGACCCGGCGGAACTCGGTGTGATCGGCCACCGCCGCGACCGGCCGGTGCTCGGCGTCGATCACCTCGATGCGGATGCGGGCGTAGTTCGGCAGCAACGCGCCGCGCCAGCGGCGGGGACGGAAGGCCGAGATCGGCGTGAGCGCCAGGAGATGCGCGTTCAGCGGCAGGATTGGGCCGCCGACGGAGAGGTTGTAGGCGGTCGAGCCCGCCGGCGTGGCGGCGAGGATGCCGTCGGCGATCAGTTCCGGCAGGCGCACATGGTCGTCCACCGAGACGCGCAGCTTGGCGGTCTGGTGGGTCTGGCGCAGCATGTAGACTTCGTTGATCGCCCGCGCCGTGTGGCTGCGCCCCTCCGTATCGGTGGCGACCATGGTCATCGGGTGGATCGTCGAGCGCTTGGTGGCCTCCAGCCGGTCGAGCAGCCCGTCCTCTCGGAACTCGTTCATCAGGAAGCCGACCGTCCCGCGATTCATGCCGTAGATCGGCTTGGGCGCGTTCATGAAGCGGTGCAGCACCTGAAGCATCAGGCCATCGCCGCCGAGGGCGACGACGACATCCGCCTCCTCGGGCGAGACGTGGTCGTAGCGGCGCATCAGGGCGTCCGCCGCGTCCCGCGCCTCCGCCGTGGGGCTCGCCACGAAGGCGATCCGTGAAAAGCGCCGCGGCATCCGTGATGCGAGCCCTGTTGACGGGGAAGGCCGAGCGGGTCTCACTCGGGGTCGGTCCGGACGCCCTGAACGGGTGCGGGCCCACCGAGGGAGAGCCATAGCATGGAGCGACCGCTCCTCGTCTACACCACCTTTCCCGATGCGCCGACTGCGCTCGCGATCGGCGAGGCCCTGGTGCGCGCCCGCCTCGCCGCCTGCGTCAACGTGATCCCGGGTATGCTGTCGGTCTATGCCTGGAAGGGAGCCGTGGAGCACGGCCAGGAGGTCGTGGCGATCGTCAAAAGCCGCGAGGGGCTGGCGGAGGCTCTGACGACCGCGCTGAAGCAGCGCCACCCTTACGAGACGCCGGTCATCCTGCGTCTGCCGGTCAGCGGCGCCGACCCCGACACGGCGGCCTGGATCCAGGCCGAGACGGCATCAGTTTGACAAGGTCGTCCGCACCGCGATGATGCCGTCACGCATCTGTGAAGGGCGCGGAATCCGTGCCGGACCCGCGCCCTCGTACCGTCGATGGGAAGTATTCAGAGGCCCATGAGGGGCGAGACCGCGCGCGGCTGGCGCGCGATGCTGGCTTCGTAGCGCTCGGCTTGGAGCCTCGTAAGGCCCGCCACGAGAGCGAGGGACCCGCGATAGACGGTATAGGTGCCGTCCTGGGTCGGTTTCACGCGGATGAGCTCGGACATGGGACCGCTCCCTGCCAGGGGTCAAACATCGAACGCGTTACGATGCGGCCTACGTTAATCTGGCATTCAGGCCGTGCAAGTCCCTTCGTTGTTCTCTTCTCCAATAATTTTTTGCTGCAGCGCAATGTAATCTGCGACGTGATTGCGGTGCAGTGTAGATCAGTATCCGGCAAACCTCGTATTGTCGTGTGCGAGCAAAAACGGCACCACCCGTGCGGATGGGGGTCGCACATTTTGTGTCAACACTCTTTCGCTAATGGAATTCGAGGTTGCCACGCCGTAGTATCGATGCCGAATTTTCCCTTTCAGCCCGCCGATCTCGCCTTCGCCGGTACGGTGAACGAAGCCGAAGTGCCTTCCGAGGCTGGCCTCGTCGCGCGGCGGGAGGAGCGCTCCGCCACCAATTGGATCGCGATGATCCGGTTGTTCGACGGAACCGAGATTCCCTGCAACGTCAAGGATATCTCGAAATCCGGCGCCAAGCTGGGAGTCCCTGAGACCTACGCGCTGCCTCCGTCCTTCATGCTCAAGATCGTCGGCCGCGACTTCGTGCTGCGGGTGATCCTGGCGTGGCGGCGGGGCAATTATGCCGGCGTGCGCATCGACCGAATCGCCAAGTTGCCGGTCGCCGAGGACAAGAAGGCGGCGGCTTCCGAAGCGGCGCCGAACTATCGCTCCATCGGTTCGCGGCGCGACCACTCCTTCACCGGTTGAAGTCGGCGGGTCTGTTTCCATCCTTGGAGAGGCTGCTTGGTGATGACAGAAACGGCCGCCTCGCGGACCTCATGCGGCGTCGCACTTGCAATGGACTTGCAAGCCGTCGCCCTGAGCCGATAACCCCACTCTGCCGGAGACCGCAGGGTGTTTCGGCGTTCAGTGCGGCACAGGCGGCACGTTTCCGCGGACCGCGCTCCGAACCACGTGCGAATCATGGGAGCCGTGCTTGGCCACCATCATCCCCGTCTCGCCCTTCGATTACGTCGTCTTCGGTGCCACCGGTGACCTGACTCAGCGCAAGCTTCTGCCCGCGCTCTATCAGCGTTTCCGCGATTCGCAGATCCCCGAATCGAGCCGCATCATCGGGGCTTCGCGCAGCCACATGCCGGTGGAGGAGTTCCGCGAGCGCGCCCGCGACGCCCTCAAGAGCTTCGTGCCCGCCACCGAGATCGACGAGGCCAAGCTCGCCGGCTTTCTCGACCACCTGTTCTATGTCGCCGTCGACGCTCTCGGCGACGAGGGCTGGAACGATCTGAAGGCGATGCTGGAGGAGCGGCCGGATCGGATCCGCCCCTATTACCTCGCCACCGCGCCCGACCTCTACGGCGCGATCTGCCGCAACCTCGACCGCTACGGGCTGATCAGCGCGCAGAGCCGCGTCGTGCTGGAAAAGCCGATCGGCAAGGATCTGAAATCAGCCCGCGCCATCAACGATGCGGTCGGCGCGGTGTTTCCCGAGAGCCAGATCTTCCGGATCGACCATTATCTCGGCAAGGAGACGGTTCAGAACCTCCTGGCCCTGCGCTTCGCCAACACGATCTTCGAGCGGCTCTGGAACGCCGACGTGATCGACCATGTCCAGATCACCGTCGCCGAAACCGTCGGCGTCGAGGGAAGGGGCGGCTATTACGACACCTCGGGCGCCCTGCGCGACATGGTGCAGAACCACATCCTCCAGCTGCTCTGCCTCACGGCGATGGAGAGCCCGATCTCCCTCGATGCGAACTCGGTGCGCGACGAGAAGCTGAAGGTGCTGCGTGCCCTCAAGCCGATCACGGCGGCGGACGTGCAGAGTGTGACGGTGCGGGGCCAATACGCTGCGGGCGCGGTGAACGGCCGCCCGGTCGAGAGCTATCAGGCCGATCTCGGCAGCGATGCCGCCAGCCGGACGGAGACCTTCGTCGCCCTCAAGCTCGAAGTGCGCAGCGGGCGCTGGGCAGGGGTGCCGTTCTATGTCCGCACCGGCAAGAGGCTGCCGAAGAAGCTCTCCGAGATCGTGGTGCAGTTCCGTGCCTCGCCCTTCTCGATCTTCCCGGCGGAATCCTTCGGGCGCGAGCCGAACCGCCTCGTCATCCGCCTGCAGCCGGAGGAGGGGATGAAGCTCGAGGTGATGACCAAGGATCCGGGGCCCGGCGGTATGCGCCTGCGCCCGACCAACCTCGACATCTCCTTCGAGGAGACCTTCAAGCAGCGCTATCCCGACGCCTACGAGCGCCTGCTGATGGATGTGGTGCGCGGCAACGCCACCCTGTTCATGCGCCGCGACGAGGTCGAGGTGGCCTGGGCCTGGGCGGATACGCTGCTCAAGGCCTGGGCCGAGCGCCCCGAGCCGCCGCGCCCCTACGCCGCCGGAAGCTGGGGACCGACCGCCTCGATCGCCCTGATCGAGCGGGACGGCCGCACTTGGCACGAGGAGATCGGCTGAAGCCGCGCGGTCGAGACCACGGGAGGAGGCGGCCTCGAACCGGTTGTGGCCGGAGGCTTCGCCGTCGAGGCGCCGAATCATCCGGTTTTCGGCTCGCGCTTCAAACGGCCGAGCGCGGTGACGGAGGGAGACCGGTTCCGCGTCGCCCGGCTGGAGACAGTGTCAGTGCACCGGAAGCGGGGCCGGGTTCTTCGCCCGGCTTACCCCGGTCATCTCGCAGATCGCGGTGAGGCTGTCGCGCTCCGCCTCGCGAGCGATTTCGCTGAGGAGCGCGGGCGTCGGCATCGGCAGCCGGACCAGCACCAGGGTGCCGATCCCTTCCTCGGAGCGGATGCGGACCGAGCCGCCATGCAGCTCGGCGGTGGAGCGGGCGATGGCGAGGCCGAGGCCGGAGCCCTTGTAGCTGCGGGTAAGGTTGGTCTCCACCTGCTCGAAGGGCTGCCCGAGCTTGGAGAGGGCGGATTTCGGGATGCCGATCCCGGTATCGCCGATGAACAGGTGGACGAAGCCGTTGCAGGAGCGGCCGCGCAGGGAGACGCGGCCCCGCTCCGGCGTGAACTTCACCGCGTTCTGGATGATGTTGAGCAGGATCTGCTGCAGGGCCCGTTCGTCGGCCAAAACGTTCAGCGCGGGAGCCAGCTCGACATCGATGGCGACGGATTTGGCCGCGGCTTCCTTGGACACGAGCAGCACGGCCGAGGCGATCGCGCTTTCGAGGTCGATATCGCGGCGCACGAGCTTCACCCGCTTCGCCTCGATCCGCGACATATGCAGGATGTCGTCGATGACGGAGAGCAAGTAGGTGCCGCTCTGCTGGATGTCGCGGCAGTAATCGGCGTAGCGGGGTGAGCCCAGCGCGCCGTAGACCTCGCTTTCCATCAATTCGGCGAAGCCCATGATGGCATTGAGCGGCGTGCGCAGCTCGTGGCTCATATTGGCCAGGAACTCGGACTTGGCTTGGTTGGCGATCTCGGCCCGGGCCTTCTGGTCGAGATGCTGCTCGGCGAGGTCGGCGAGCTGCTGTGTCTGCAGCTCCAGGGTGCGTCGGGACCGCTTGAGATCCTTGACCGTCTCGATCAGTTCGCGCTCGGAGGCGACGAGCTGCTCCTGATGGCGCTTGAGGCTGGTGATGTCGGTGCCGACCGAGACGTAGCCCCCATCCTTGGTCCGCCGCTCGCTGACCTGAAGCCAGCGGCCGTCGGTCAGTTCCAGCTCGAAGGTGCGGGAAGTGCCGCGGTCGGCGCCGGGGATGCCGCGTCGCACCGGGGGGAGGGCACCGCGGCCCATGATCTCGTCGTAGCGCCGGCCCGGCACCGCATCTTCACTCGACAGAGCGTGGAGGTCGCGGAATTTGGAGTTGCACAGCACCAGCCGGTTGCTGGCATCCCACAGCACGAAGGCCTCGGAGATCGCCTCCACCGCATCGCGCAGGCGCATGTCGGCGGTGGCGGTGAACTCGGCGAGCCGGCGCTGCTCGGTGACGTCCATGGCGATGCCGACGAGATGGCGGCTGCCGTCGATGCTGTCCTCGACGATCTCGGCGCGGGTGCGCAGCCAGATCCATTCGCCGGAGGCATCCCGGATGCGGAACTCGTGATCGACGGTGGCGTGGCTCGCGGCGAGATGGCGCGCGAGGCTGTAGAGGTCGCCGTCCTCGGCATGCAGCAGGGCGTTGACGTCGCCGAAGGAGAGCAGATCCTTCTCCGGCGTGTAGCCGAGCAGGGTGTACATCGAGTCGGACCAGAAGATCGTGCCCCTGGCGATGTCCCAGTCCCAGAGGCCGCAGCGACCGCGGCCCAGGGCGGTGTCGAGACGCTGCTTGACGAGATCGCAGACCTCGTCCGCGGCCTGTGCCCGGCGCGTCTGCAGGATGTAGGCGGCTGCGGTGCCCGTCAGCACGAGGCTGACCGCCACCAGCGTGACGGCCTGATTCCACAACAGCCGCCACCACTCGCTCTCGATCTGCTCGAGCGGCTGCACCACGGCGACCTGTCCGACGCCGTCGGGCAGGCGCCGTGCCGCGACGATGGCCTGCCCGCCGGCTTGGAGACCGACGGTCATGGCGCCGGCGCTCTCCCCCAGGATCGCGATGGGCTCGCCCTCCGCGAGGTAGCCGGCGAAGCTGTCGGCCGGGACGGGACCGGGATAGGCGCGGCGGATTTTTCCCGAGGGGCCGATCACCAGCACCTTGCAGCCGGCCGGCAGCAGATGAACCGGCAGCATCCGGTCGAGCTGCGTCTCGTCGGCCGCCGACGTGCCGGCCAGGGCGAGGGCGGTGAGCCGGGCGAAGCTCTCGACCTCACGGGTGGCGGTGCGGGTCGCCTCGTCATGGCGCCCGCACAGCTGCATGACGGCCACGCCGATGAGCGTGAGCATGAACGCGACGAGGAGGGCGGGCAGGGCGTAGCGCAGCCAGGTCTCGGCCCGGATGAGACGGGCCTGAGCTGTGCCGGTCGTACGCTGGATCCCAAGGATCGTGTCCGCGCGCGCGCGCGCGGACAGGGACGCGGAGACCGCCCCCGGCATATCGACACCTCTGCACTGGCTGAGAACGGCGCTTCGGCCGGGGTCAAACCGGCAGTTCCGAATCGTATTCACATTGGACATCGCGAGTCGGCTTTTGTCCACGCCGTTTTTGGAGAGGAGAGTTGACTCTTCCGGCCCCAAAAGCGGCTCCACGATGCGCGCGAGTCGCGAAAAGGCTTTCCTCAACAATCCTTTAACTAGCCGGCCAAGCTTCGTGTCCCGATATCGGTCACATCCCGAGAAAGGCCGGGCGTGGCAGCGATGCGACGCAGGGCCGTTTCGGCCAGAGACCGCCGCCGCCCCTCAAGCCGGCGCCAGGAGCCGAAGGCGGTCATCAGGCGGGCCGCGACCTGCGGATTGGTGCCGTCGAGTGCCAGGACCGTCTCGGCGACGAGGTCGTAGCCGGCCCCGTCGAGCCGGTTGAACTGCGTCGGGTTGGCGAGGCTGAAGCTGCCGACGAGGGAGCGCACGCGGTTCGGATTCGTCATGGCGAAGGCTGGGTGCCGCTGAAGCCGGCGGATGCGCTCGACCGTCCCATCCTCCGGGATCGTCGCCTGGATCGCGAACCACTTGTCGAGCACGAGCGGCTCGTCCGCGTAACGCTCGGCGAAGGCGGCGAGCCCCGTCTCCCGCGCCTCGCCCGGCAGCAGGGCGAGGGTGGACAAGGCCGCGAGCCGGTCGGTCATGTTGGGGGCGGCCGCAGCCTGCGCCTGCGCGAGTTCGGCTCCCGTCGCGGGATCGGCGACGGCGATCAGATCGAGGGCGGCATTGCGAAGGGCCCGGCGTCCGGCCGAGGCGGCATCCGGCGAGAAGAGGGTGCCGGCAGGCTCCGCCAGGGCCTCGCGCAGGGTGAGAAGCCGGTCGCACAGGCCGGCGCCGAGGCGTCGGCGCAGAGCGCGGCGGGCTGCGAAGATCGCGTCCGGATCGATCTCCTGACCGATCTCGTCGGCGATGTCGCCCTCGCTCGGCAGGGCCAGAACCTGAGCGGCGAAGGCCGGGTCGCGTAGGGCTTCCGCATCGAGGAAGGTGTCGAGGGCGGCGACGAAGCGGTCCGCGCCCGTCATCTCCATCATGTCGCCGCGCACCTGCGCGGTGATGAGGCCGGTGGCGACGCGCTGGGCCGCCTCCCAGCGATTGAAGCTGTCGGAATCGTGGCGCAGCAGGGTCAGGCGGGCCGCGTCGTCGAGACTGGCCTCGACGCGGACCGGCGCCGAGAAGCCGCGAAACAGCGAGGGCACCGGCTCCGCCGCGACGTTTGTGAAGGTCAGGCTGTCCTCGGCCGCCTCGAGGACGAACACGCCGTCCTTCACCCGGTCGCTCACCGCCTGATCGAGCGGGCCATCCGCCCCGACGAGGCCGAGACTGACGGGGATGACGAGGGGCGGCGCGTCGGCGCCCGCGCCGGGCCGGGCCTGGCGGAAATCGAGGCGGTAGGTCCGGGTGGCCGCATCGTATCGGCCCGATACCGCGACCCGCGGGGTTCCGGGGCGCTCGTACCACTCGGCGAAGCGGGAGAGGTCGCGGCCGGTCACCGCCTCGAAGGCTCTCAGGAAGTCCTCGACCGTGGCCGCCCGGCCGTCGTTGTCGGCGAAGTAGCGATCCATGCCGGCGCGGAAGGCGGTCTCGCCGATCAGCGTGCGCAGCATCCGCACGATCTCGGCGCCCTTCTCGTAGACGGTCGCCGTGTAGAAGTTGTTGATCTCGGCATAGTGCTTGGGCCGCACCGGATGGGCCAGTGGCCCCGCATCCTCCGGGAATTGGCGGGCGCGCAGGGTCCGCACCTCGCCGATCCGGTGGACGGCACGGGAGCGCATGTCGGACGAGAATTCCTGGTCGCGGAAGACCGTCAGACCCTCCTTGAGGCAGAGCTGGAACCAGTCGCGACAGGTGACGCGGTTGCCCGACCAGTTATGGAAATACTCGTGGGCGATGATCGCTTCGATCGCGGCATAATCCGCGTCGGTCGCCGTCTCGGGCGAGGCGAGCACGTATTTGTCGTTGAAGATGTTGAGGCCCTTGTTCTCCATCGCGCCCATGTTGAAGTCGGACACGGCGACGACGTTGAATACATCGAGATCGTAGGCGCGGCCGAACGTCTGCTCGTCCCAGATCATCGAGCGTTCGACCGCATCGAGGGCGTAGGCTGCCCGCTCGGCCTTTCCCGGCTCGACATAGATCGCGATCTCGATGTCGCGCCCCTCGATGGTGGTGAAGCGCTTGGCTACCCGGTCGAGGCGCCCGCCGACCAGCGCGAACAGGTAGGCGGGCTTGGGCAGCGGGTCGTGCCACACCGTGTAGTGACGCCCGGTTCCGGGGATGTCGCCGGCCTCCACGGGATTGCCGTTGCCGAGCAGGACCGGGGCCGTCTCGCGATCCGCCTCGATGCGGGTGGTGTAGACCGACAGCACGTCGGGCCGGTCGAGGAAATAGGTGATCCGCCGGAAGCCGTCGGCCTCGCACTGTGTGCAATAGACCCCGCTGGAGCGGTAGAGCCCCATCAGCTTGGTGTTGGCGGTCGGATCGAGCCGCGTCTCGATCCGGAGTGTGAAGGGCCGCTGTGGGCAGGATGGCAGGGTCAGGCTCGCGGCATCGGCCCGGTAGGCCTCCGGCGCGAGCACCTCGCCGTCGAGGGCGAGTCCCAGCAGGGTGAGGTCGTCCCCGTCGAGGACGACGGGGGCGTCCGGCCGGCCCGCCGGGTTGGGGCGGAGCGCCAGCGTCGCCGTCACGCGGGTGTCGCGGGGATCGAGACGCACATCGAGCTCCACCCGGTCGATCAGGTGATCGCTCGGACGGTAATCGGCGAGGCGAACGGTCGGGGGCGTCTCGGTGCGCATGCCAGCGTTCCTCGTTGCGGCTCGGGTGGCGGCTCGGGGCAGGCGCTCTTGTGCGGCGCGACCGGTCGGGAGGCAACGCGGAAATGGCGACAAGGAGAGGGCGAACGGGAGCAGGCCCCGGGAGCGGCGGCGACGCGGGCCCGATTGACCTCGCCCCCGCAGCGCCCAGATAGGCGGCGATCAGGAGGATCTCGCAATCATGGAATACCTGCACACGATGGTCCGTGTGGCGGATCTCGACCGCGCGCTCGCCTTCTACGTCGATACCTTCGGCCTCAAGGAGGTCCGGCGGGTCGAGAACGAGAAGGGCCGCTTCACCCTGGTCTTCCTCGCCGCGCCGGGGGACGTGGCGCGGGCCGAGGCCGAGAAGTCGCCCCTGATCGAGCTGACCTATAACTGGGATCCGGAGGAATATTCGGGCGGGCGCAACTTCGGGCACCTCGCCTATCAGGTCGACGACATCTACGCCTTCTGCCAGCGGCTGAAGGAGGCCGGGGTGACCATCAACCGGCCGCCCCGCGACGGGCATATGGCCTTCGTGCGCTCGCCCGACGGCATCTCCATCGAAATCCTGCAAAAGGGCGGCGCGAAGCCGCCGCAGGAGCCCTGGGCGTCCATGGAAAATACCGGCTCGTGGTGACGGGGCGGGCGCCGCGCGGGAGCGATCCGGCGGGCGCCCTCCGCTCGCTCAGAGTTCGAGCTTGGGGGTGATGCCGAGTTCGGCGAGCTTGGCACTCACCGCATCGACGGGCCGCTTCAGCCGGAGGCTGATGACGGAGACGGGAACGCCCTCGCGGGCCATGCTGCGCAGGCTCTGAACGGCGTCGAGGCTCCAGTGGGTTTCGGCCGACATGGTCTCCTCCTTGTCTCTCAAACTGCGGAGCAGTCTTAAGAGCCGCCCCGCTCGGACGAGGTGGATCCCGGCACCGCCTCCGGCAATGTTACGCCGAACATCTGTGCATGCCCACGGATTGAGCTGCGCGCAGGGTCTGCCGGCCGCGAACCGAACCCCGGAAGACGACGCTCAGGCTCGGCCGCTCGATCTTGAGCAGGATGTTGGAGGCCCCTACGGCCGCGCCGGTCCTGTCGCGCAGCAGGGTCGGGTAGGGCATGAACGCCACCCGCGATCCGTCCGGCCGTTCGAGGCAGATCTGCGATCCGCGGATCGCGCGCCCATCCTTCAGCGTCAGCGCCAGGGGCGACAGATCGTGCGGCAGCGGCGCGCCGCTCGCTTCGAACAGCTGCCACGCCCCGCACCAGCGGGCTTTGCCGAGCACCGGGCGAAAACCCCACAATTCCGTGGGGGCCTCGTTGTAGTAGGTGAGCCACCCTTCGGAGTCGGTGGTGTAGAGGGGCGCATCGATCTGCCGGAACAGATCGGCCCGCGAGGGCTCGTAATTCCAATCCGAGCCCGGCGCCTCGAAATCGTAAGCGAAATCGTCCGTGTCCATCCTGCTCCCCACGACGTCCGGGCATGCGAAATGCCCGTTGCCAGCACTTCGTGCCCCCCTCTGTCGTGGGTGCCTGGGGGCCCTTCCGGCGTTGCAGCCGGTTGCGCGAGCCCTTCGGTGGGGCGCAAGATGCGCCACCCGCCAGATCGTCCAACCCTCACGAGATTGTGCCTCGGAGCTTCCGGGGGCGGTCGCTCGTCGACGCCATGAACGGCGAGTACTGCCGAGCTGGGCTCTCCCGCAGGGTCTGGTGCGGACAGAAAGTACAATGCATGTCTCGCCCAGCGAGGCAAGACCCGCAATTGCATTTCGCAAAGCGAGAGGGTGGCGAGGTCTCGATTGGATCTATTGCAATGCAAAAATGGGTGAAGATTCAGGCGAGACGATGATGTTTCCCGGGCAAACGATTGCGCGAATACATCATTTGTTGAGCGGTGTATCGATCGGGGCTGGATTGCGTACTTCCGATTTGCGTGCGGGCGCTCTTGGCATGTCGCCGTCATCTGGGGTGGCGTCGATGATTCGCCCTCGTCTCACGTCGCAGCCGCCTCAAAGTGCCTCATAAGACTTCCGGCCGCGCACTGTGCTCTCTTCGGCCGCGACGGCGCAACGGGGGTTTTGTGAGACACTCAGCTTCTTCCCTAGCGATCCAATCTTCGGTCGAGCATCCCTCATGTCCCGCCTATCGGATGCCGTTTCCGTCGCGCCGCCCAACCGGCAAGGTGATCGATCACCCGCGACCCGCGGCGGCTCACGCCCGCGGCGATCATCCAGACCTCGATGGGCCGCCGGCCGCCAAACCCCTTCCGGTTGTGCCTCGTGTCGCATGCATCCGAGCGATGATCGAGCATTCGTGATGCCGAGCTTGGCCGCACATCACAGCTACGACTTGTTCGGAAAGGATGGTTCTGTCGACTTGTGGACGGCCCGGAACGGCCCTAACCCGCATACGTTGACCGGCGCGGGACCAGGTTTCCTTTCAGGCTAAAGCGGCGAGCGAACGACGAGCGGAATGGGTGCTGACACGCCAATGAGCGGACACGCGGGACCGGACGGAGCCCAGAGCCCGTTCGATCTGGGCGATGGGTTTCGCCGATTCGCCGATCATGTGCCGCTGATGATGTGGCGGACGGATCATGCCGGCCGCTCCACCTACCACAACGAGTGCTGGCTTCAGTTCACCGGGCGCCCGCTCGCCGACGAGATCGGTGACGGCTGGCGCCGGGGCCTGCATCCGGACGATTTCGAGCGCCATGCCCGCATCGTCGCGGAGGCGCTGGAATCGCGTCTGCCCTTCACGGTGGAGTTCCGCCTCCGCCGCCATGACGGTGCCTATCGGTGGCTGCTCGATACCGGCCGCCCGCTCGAGGAGAACGGCGTCTTCCACGGCTATCTCGGTTCGTGCTTCGACATCACCGACCGCAAGAACGCGGAGGAGCATGCGGAGCGCGCACTCATCGAGAAGGAGACGCTGCTCGCCGAGATCTATCACCGGGTGCGCAACAACCTTCAGGTGATGGTGAGCCTGATCGGCCTCTACGGCCGCGCCGCGCCGGAGAATTGCCGCGGCAGCTTCGACGCCCTGGGACAGCGCGTGCGCGCCATCGCCCTGGTCCAGCAGCACCTGCACGAGGCGCCCCACATCGCCTCGATCGATCTGCGCGATTATCTCCACCGCCTCGCCTCCGGCCTCGGGCAGCTGCGCCGGGCCGGGCGGATCGGCGTGGCGGTGGAAGGGAAGGGGACGAGCCTCGTCGAGCCTCGCACCGCCAACGCGCTGGGCATGATCGTCGCCGAGGTCGTTGCGGAATGCCTCGACGCCACCACCGAGGCCGTGACCTGCAGCATCGTCATCCGGATCGATGCCGGTATCGGCGCCCCGGTCACCCTGTCGATCGTCTCCGGTTCGGGCGAGGCTGCCGCCGAGGGGCGGGATTGCGTGCCGAAGCTCGGGCCACGCCTCATCGCCGCCTATGCGTCCCAGGCGGAGATCGCAGTCAGCGGTACTGCTACGGCGGAGGACCCCCTGCTGCTGCACCTGCCGGAACCGCGGGCCTACGTCCCGCCCTCGCTTCCCCCGGCCCTGCGCTGAGGCCGCCTCGCGGCGGAGCCCCGCCCTCGCTATATCGGGCCTGAGTTCCGCCCGTCTCCGAAACCGAGTGCCATGCTACCCAAACTCGACGCCATCATCGAGAACTTCGAGATCCTCGACGATCCCTATGATCGCTACGAATACGTCATCGAGCTGGGCAAGCTCATGCCGAAGATGCCGGACGAGCGGAAGACCGAGGACAGGCGCGTCTTCGGCTGCGAGAGCCAAGTCTGGATCGATACGTCGCTCGAAGAGGCGCAATCCGCTCCGGTCCTGACCCTGAGCGGCGACAGCGACTCACATATCGTCAAGGGCTTCGTGGCGCTGATGGTGGCTCTGTATCAGGGCAAGACACCGGCGGAAGCGATGAAGGCGGACGGGTTCGATCTGCTGAAGCGACTGGATTTCGGAGCGCATATCACGTCCAAGCGGTCGAACGGCGTGCGTGCCATGGTGGACCGCATCCATCAGGACGCGGCCCGCCTGTCCGCCGGGGCGTAGGCTTCGAGAGGCCGAAGTCGCGTCTGCGTCGAGCGGCCTTTCGGATGAACTCATACCCAATCCGGTTGCTTCCTTTCGGGAGGGTGGATCTGGGCTTCGCTCACACGCCGCTCGGGCTTGCCGAGACGCAACCCGCTCCGATC
>NZ_NKUI01000300.1 GCF_014845115.1 Methylorubrum zatmanii
CCGCACCGATGCGACGGTGCGCACCATCGAGGAGATGGCGGCACGGGTGGAGGAGGGGGTCCAGACCTTCCAGCAGATCGTGGCCTCGACCAACCAGCAGCAGCTCGGCATCGAGCAGGTGATGGGGGCGCTGCAGAACATCCGCCAGGCGAGCCAGCAGACGGCCGCCGGCACCTGCGAGGTCGAGACCGCCTCGGCCAACCTCACCGAGCTGGCCCAGAACCTGATGGCCCTCGCCGAGCGCTATCGGACCTGAACCCGCCGTCGCCAGGGGTGCAGGCTTGCGCGCGTCTAGGCGTTGGTCCGCTGCACGGAGACCGGCGCATCGCCCCGCTCTCGGCCGGCGCCCTGCGGCGCGCGCAGGGCAACCTCCGGATTTTCCGGCGGCCGCTCGGGAGCGCCAGGAAGGCGACGCATCAGACGGTCCGGTGTTGCGGGCTACGCAGTTTTCACGCGCCGGCACACGGTCCGATACGGCATCCGCTTGATCGGAGCGGGTTCCGTATCGGCCAGCCCGCGCAGCGCCTGAGCGAAGCCCCAATCCGCCATCCCGAAGGGATCAAACGGATTTGGTATGAACGAGACGGAGTCTCCTTCGCCCGCGCCCAACCCTCACCGCTCAAATCTCGCCCTGGCTCCGCCGCAGGCCGACCGACCGCTTCCCTGCCGGTGATGACTTCTTCAGCGCGCTTCCCGGAGCACGCGCCGCGCTTCCTGGTGAAGCACCGTATGCCGGATCGAGGCCGGTCCCTCGCTCGGCGAATCCTGACCCTCCTCATGCACGCAGCGGAGAAAGCGTTTTCGGTTGAAGCCGAGAGGACGCAGGCTCGCGATCAGCGCGCGCAGCACCATGCGCACCGCCTCTTCGCGCTGCTCGGCGACGAGGAGACGGCTCCTCAGCACCTCCACCTCGCTCGCGGTCTCCGGCCGGACCATCGGCAAGCCTGATCGCACCCCATCCGCCACCTTCGCTCTCCTCCACATTGGCCGACGAGATTTGGCGTGCGGGGCAGCGATTGTCGACCGGCGGGCACCACGGAGCAGCGGATTTTTGCAAGGCAGAGGATCGGCGCCGCCCCGAGGGCAAGGCAGCCGTCGCGCCCCTTTGCGGCGCGCTCGCAAGCCCACCCGCCAGAGGGAGCCGTCGAGCCCCGACAGCCAAGCGGAGCGCAGTCAGAGTATCTACGATCAAATGACTAGATATAAATAGCTACCTCTTATGGGCATGACAATTGTTATATAATATATCTGAAAATTTAATACTCGGCGTGTCGCATATTTAACACGAGACTGAACGCAAAATCATGTTAGCGTAATGACGCAAGGCCAGCCAATTTGAGTAACGGAGCAGCGTTATGGCGCTACCTATCGTCTTCAACAATACTGCTGTGAATGCCGGTTTCTTCGCCGAAAACGTCAACGGACTCCAGGGATCCAGCTTTACGGCGCTCGAGCTTTCGCCTGAAACCTACTTCTTCAACGGCACCGTCAACGCCGCCGGAGATTCCGTCGTCGTGACCGACGGCAACGGACAAGTTTTCCAGACGCTTTATGCAACCAATTTCGACGATACCAACCATCTGGTCTTCTCGACGAACCAGAACGGGACGGGCTTTGCCTACGCGATTTCGACACAGCCCTTCACTCAGGGGCAGACGATCAACTTCACCGAATCTTCGTTGGGCGACTATGTCGTCTGCTACGTCACCGGCACCCGAATTCGTACGGAGCGCGGTGAGATCGCGGTCGAGGATCTGCAGGTCGGCGACTTCGCCGTCACCGCCTCCGGCGCCCTGCGTCCCATCACCTGGATCGGCCACCGTGAGATCGTGGCGGAAGCCGG
>NZ_NKUI01000301.1 GCF_014845115.1 Methylorubrum zatmanii
GCCCACCCTCGTCATCGCCGGCTGGCAGGCGGCGGCCTCCCTCGGGCTGGTCTCGACCCGGTTCATGCCGGCGCCCCTCGACGTCGCCGCCGCGGGCTGGCGCCTCGCTCAGACCGGCGAGCTGTGGGAAAACCTCTGGGTGAGCTTCGCCCGCGCCGCCGCCGGCTTCCTGGTCGGCGGCGGCATCGGCCTCTCTTTCGGGTTGGCCAACGGCCTGTCGAACCTGTCGGAGAAGCTCACCGACACCACGCTTCAGATGGTGCGCAACGTGCCCCACCTGTCGCTGATCCCGCTGGTGATCCTGTGGTTCGGCATCGACGAGGGCGCCAAGCTGTTCCTCGTGGCGCTCGGCGTGTTCTTCCCGATCTACGCCAACACCCTGCACGGCATCCGTTCGGTCGATCCGCAACTGATCGAGATGGGCCGGGTCTACGGCATGAACCGGCGCGAATTGTTCTGGCGCGTGGTGCTGCCGGGCGCGCTGCCCTCGATCTTCGTCGGCATCCGTTACGCGCTGGGCATCATGTGGCTGACGCTCATCGTCGCCGAGACGATCTCCGCCAATTCCGGCCTCGGCTACATGGCGATGCAGGCCCGCGAGTTCATGCTGGTCGATGTCGTGGTGCTGGCGATCCTGATCTACGCCCTGCTGGGCAAGATCGCCGACAGCCTGACCCGAGCCCTGGAGCGCACCTGCCTCGCCTGGAACCCGGCCTACCGCAACACCTGATCCCTTCGCGAGCGAACCCCGAGCGATCCCATGTCCGCTGCCCCCGCCCTGCGCATCGAGGACGTCCCCGCGAACCGTCGCGATGCCGGCCTCGCCATCACCCTGCGCGGCCTGACCAAAAGCTTCGACGAGGGCGCCCCCGTCATCCGCAATCTCAACCTGCACGTGCCCGCCGGCCAGTTCGTCGCCATCGTCGGCCGCTCGGGCTGCGGCAAGAGCACCCTGCTGCGCCTGATCCTCGGCCTCGAGGAACCGAGCGCCGGCCGCGTCACCGTGAACGGGAGCCAGAACGCGAAGCGCATCATGTTCCAGGAACCGCGGCTGCTGCCCTGGGCGCGGGTCGCCGACAACGTCGCGGTCGGGCTCGGCCGCGACATCGGCCGGGCCGAGCGCAAGGCCCGGGCGCTCGCGGTGCTGGGCGAGGTCGGGCTGGCGGAGAAGGCCGGCAACTGGCCCGCGACCCTGTCCGGCGGCCAGCGCCAGCGGGTGGCGCTCGCCCGCGCGCTGGTGAGCCGTCCCGCTCTGCTCGCCCTCGACGAGCCGCTGGGCGCCCTCGACGCGCTGACCCGCATCGAGATGCAGGCGATGATCGAGCGCATCTGGCAGGACCAGGGCTTCACCGCGATCCTCGTCACCCACGATGTCGGCGAGGCGGTGGCGCTGGCCGACCGCATCCTCGTGGTCGAGCAGGGCGCCATCGCCCTCGATGTGGCCGTCGACGTGCCGCGTCCCCGGCGCCGGGGCGATGCGGCCCTGGCCGAACTCGAAGGCCGCATCCTCGACCGGCTTCTCGGCGACCACGCCTGAGACGGTTCCCGCTTGATTCAAGCGGGAACCGTCTCGGCAAGCCCGCGCGGCGCCTGAGCGAAGCCCAAATCCGCGATCCCGAAGGGATCAAACGGATTTGGGATGACCCGTTCTTTCGTATTTTCGGAGCGTAACCCCATGACCACCCAGACCGACGGTAAGGCCGACGTTCTCTGGTTCCTGCCCACCCACGGCGACGGCCGCTATCTCGGCGCCTCGGAGGGCGCCCGCGACGTGTCGCTCGCCTATCTTCGCCAGATCGCGCAGGGCGCGGACGACCTCGGCTATTACGGGGTGCTGCTGCCGACCGGCCGGTCCTGCGAGGATTCCTGGGTGATCGCCTCGGCCCTCGCCCCCCTGACCCAGCGCCTGCGGTTCCTCGTCGCCGTGCGCCCCGGCCTGCAGGAGCCCTCGGCGGCGGCGCGCATGGCCGCGACCCTCGACCGGATCTCGAACGGGCGCCTGCTCATCAATGTCGTCACCGGCGGCGACCCGGTGGAGCTGCGCGGCGACGGCGTATTCCTCGACCATGACGAACGCTACGTCGTCACCGACGAGTTCCTCCACATCTGGCGCGGCCTGATGGCCGGCGAGACCGTGAGCTTCGAGGGCAAGCATCTGCGCGCCGAGAACGGCCGGGTGATCTTCCGCCCCGTCCAGGCACCCTATCCGCCGCTCTATTTCGGCGGCTCCTCCCCCGCCGGCATCGAGGTCGCCGCCGAGCATTGCGACGTCTACCTCACCTGGGGCGAGCCCCCGGCGGGCGTCGCGGAGAAGATTTCTCGCGCCCGCGAGGCAGCCGAGAAAAAAGGGAAAACCTTCTCCTACGGCATCCGGCTGCACGTGATCGTGCGCGAGACCGAGGCCGAGGCCTGGGACGCGGCCGAGAAGCTGATCTCGCGGGTCGACGACGCCACCATCGCTCAGGCCCAAGCCACCCTGAAGCGCCAGGATTCCGTCGGCCAGAGCCGGATGATGGCGTTGCATGGCGGCGACCGCTCCAAGCTCGTCGTCTCGCCGAACCTCTGGGCCGGCGTCGGCCTGGTGCGCGGCGGCGCGGGCACGGCGCTCGTCGGCTCGGCGGATCAGGTCGCCGACCGGATGAAGGAGTACATCGATCTCGGCATCGACCGCTTCATCCTCTCCGGCTACCCGCATCTGGAGGAGGCCTACCGCTTCGCCGAGCTGGTCTTCCCCAAGCTCCCCCTGCGCGCGACCACCGGCACGGCGCCGAGCACCGCCCGCAACAACGGCCCGTTCGGCGAGGTCATCGCCAACGACATCGTGCCGACGCACCGCGTCAGCGCCCATTGATCGGGAGTTTTTGAGCGATGCCCGCCCCTGCCCGAGAAGTCACCGTCACGACCGCGTGGCTGCCGCGCGTTTGGCTGCCGCGCCTGTGGTTCGCCCTCGCGGCGCTGATCTTCGCGTGCCTGATGCTCACGGCCCCTCGCGCGGCGCATGCGCAGGAGCGCACGGTACGGGTCGGCTACCAGAAATACGGCACCCTGGTGCTGCTCAAGGGGCGCGGGACCCTGGAGCCGAAGCTGAAGGCTTTGGGCTACCGGGTGCAATGGTCGGAATTCCCCTCCGGCCCGCCCCTGATGGAGGCGCTGAACGCGGGCGCCGTCGATTTCGGCTCGGCGGGGGAAACCCCGCCGATCTTCGCCCAGGCCGCGAGCGATGCCCTGGCCTACGTCGCTCACGAGCCCGCCGCGCCGAAGGGCGAGGCGATCCTGGTGCCGAAGGCGAGCCCGATCCAGTCGGTCGCCGAGCTGCGCGGCAAGAAGGTTGCCCTGAACAAGGGATCGAACGTCCATTACCTGCTGGTGCGGGCGATCGAGAAAGCGGGCCTGAGCCTCGCCGACATCACCCCCGTCTATCTCGCTCCGGCGGATGCCCGGGCGGCGTTCGAGCGCGGCGCGGTCGATGCCTGGGTGATCTGGGATCCGTATTTCGCCGCGGCCGAGGCCGGGGGCAACGCACGGGTGCTCGCCGACGGCACCGGCCTCGTGCCGAACCACCAGTTCTATCTCTCCTCCAAGACCTTCGCGGCGGAGAACGGCCCGGCCCTCGATGCCATCGTCGCGGCCATCGCCGAGGTCGATGCCTGGGCCAAGGACAACACCGACGCGGTGGCGAAGGAACTCGCCCCCTCGGTCGGCATCCCGGCGCCGATCCTGAGCGTCGCCCTGAAACGCCAGACCTACGGCATCCGCGCCCTCGACGAGGCGGTCATCCACGAACAGCAGCGCATCGCCGACACCTTCCACGACCTGAAGCTGGTCCCGAAGACCGTCGATATCGCCGGTGCCGTGCGCAAGCCCGGCAGCTGACAGGTCCGCTCGACCGACGCGGTGCCGTACCGGCAAGCCCGCGCGTCGCCTGAGCGACATCCGAATCCGCCATCCCGAAGGGATCAACCGGATCGGCATGAGGCACTCTCGCTCGCAGGTGAATTTCCTCTCCCTTGCGGGGAGGAGCCAACGCCTCTCCGTTTCCGTCACCCAAAGCCAGAAGTCCCATGAACCGCCGGACCCTTGCCCGCCTCGTCCTTACCGGCCTCGCCCTCGGCGCGAGCCTCGGGCTCACCCCGGCCGCGGCCGAGGAAGCCACCCTGCGCATCGGCTATCAGCGCTCCTCCGCGCTGATTTCCCTGCTGCGCCAGGACGAGACCCTGGAGAAGGCGCTCAAGCCCCTGAACGTCGCCGTCTCCTGGCATGAATTCACCAGCGGCCTGCCGATCATGGAGGCGCTGAATGTCGGCCGCATCGACGTCTCGGCGGATGTCGCCGATACCGTGCCGGTCTTCGCGCAGGGCGCCGGAGCCAAAATCACCTACATCGCCCAGGAGGCCGCCTCACCGGAGGCGCAGGCGATCCTGGTGGCGGGCGATTCGCCGCTGAAGACGGTGGCCGACCTGAAGGGCCGCAAGGTCGCGGTGACCAAGGGCGCGGGCAGCCATTACCTGCTGCTGGCGGCGTTGAAGGCCGAGGGCCTGCCCTTCAAGAGCATCACGCCGGCCTATCTCACCCCGGCGGACGGGCGCAGCGCGCTCGCC
>NZ_NKUI01000302.1 GCF_014845115.1 Methylorubrum zatmanii
CATTCGATCCGCGCGTGTCCGGGGCCGGCACGCGCGGATCGAATGCGAGGCGAGCCGCGGTGACGTGTTTGATGGCCGGGTCAGACGCGTCTTCGCGGTGTGGCCGAGAGAGGCGTCTTGATCAGTCAGGAAGACGAGTTGCGGGCATTGCTATCGTCCGGCCTCGCCGGAAGCGCGGCGGACTACCGGTTGTTCCTGGAGCGACTTGGTCCCCACCTGCGGGCCTATTTCAAGGGTAAGCTCGCGCGCTCCGGACGCGCCGCGCCGGAGGCGGAGGACCTCGTCCAGGAAACGTTGATGGCGGTTCACACGCGACGGCACACCTACGACGTTGGCCAACCGGTCACGCCGTGGCTCTACGCCATCGCGCGCTACAAGCTCATCGACCATCTCCGGCGTACGCGCGCCTCCCTCGCCGACGTACCCGTCGAGGATGCGAGCGAGCTGGTCGCGCGCGACGACCACGCCGCCGTCGAGAGCACGCTCGACGTCGAGCGCCTGCTCGGTCGCCTTCCCGGCAAGATGCAGCAAGCGATCCGGGCCATGAAGGTCGAAGGTCTGAGCGTGGCCGAGGCCGCGACGCGCTCCGGCATGTCGGAATCGGCCGTCAAGGTCAGCGTCCACCGCGGGTTGAAGGCGTTGGCCGCCATGGCAGGAGGCAAAGGGGAATGAAGACCGACGAACTCATCGGCTTGCTCGGCGCGAGCTTCGCCAGCGAGCCTGCCAAGTCTCCCGGCATGCTGCGGCGGATCGCGCTCGGGGCCGCCATCGGGGCCGCCGGGGCACTCTGCCTCGCCCTTCTCGCATTGGGCGTCCGGCCTGACTTGGGTGAAGGCAAGTCACTGACCTTCCTGTTGGCCAAGCTGGCCTTCGCCCTCGCCGTCGGTGGCTTGGCCCTGCGCTATCTCGGTCGCATCGCTCGCCCAGGGGGCGAGAGGAGGGTGCATCTCGGCATCGCGGCCCTGCCGTTCGCGGCAGTCATGGTCCTCGCTGCCCTCAGCCTCGCCAACGCGCCGGCGGCCCACTGGGGGACCATGCTCACCGGCCATATGTGGCTCGAATGCCTCGTCTCCATCCCGGTGATCGCGGTGGTCCCCTTCGCGACCCTGATGTGGGCGGTCCGGAGGTTCGGCGCGCCGACGGACCTCGTCCGGGCCGGGGCCCTGGTCGGGCTCGCCTCGGGCGGCGTGAGTGCGATGGGCTACGCGATTCACTGCATGGACGACACCGTGCCCTTCATCGCGCTCTGGTACGGCGGGACGATTGCCCTCTGCACGCTGGCGGGCGCGCTTCTCGGGCCTCGCCTGCTGCGCTGGTAAGGCCGTCGGCTCACCCGTACGCAAGGGCGAACCGCTCCCGGCCCGCCGCCCGCTTCAGGGGCGGGTCAGCCCGGAGGCCTCCAGTTCGGCCGTGGGTACCCGGACAGGTCGCCCTGTCGAGCGGCCCGGACGCGCGGATGCGCGTCCCACGCCGCCTGCGTGAGCGCCTCCCCGTCGATCCGGAAGGCGCTCGTCCCGTCCTGCGCCACGACCGCCGGGCCGAGCGGATTGTCGAGGATATCGTAGAGCCCGGCCGCCTCGTTCCAGGCGCGGACCGAAACCGAACGGCCCTCGTCCATGAGGAAGGCGCAGTGCGTCCCCGCGGGATGGGGTGGCACGACAGCCCCTGCCCGCACGGGTGCGGCGGTCGCGCGCCCGGGAGGCGAGGGAAGGCCGGCGAGGAAGGCGAGCGCACGCTGTGCCAGAACTTCCTCGAACCCGCATTCCGCTACGCGCCTGGATGACGGCAAGGTCGAGAGGCCGGGCCCGATGGTAGGCCGCGATGTAGTCCCTGTCCTTGTCGGCGAGGCGGGCGAGCTTGGAAACGATCAGGTCGTCCGGGCCGGGGGCCACCACCGTCACAGTCGCCGTGCCGTGGCCTCTCACCTCCCGCACCACCGCGCGCGGGCCACGAGGGCGGCAGGCGGGCGGTGCGGTCGTCGACGCCGTCGATGTAGAAACCGTGCGCCGCGTGGAAGGGCGAGCCCTCGCCGAAGATGACGGAGATCTCCTCGGATGCCTCCGCGAGGTCGTCGTCCTGGGCTGCCTCCCAGGCCCGGGCGTTGGCGGGATAGGCGTCGATCTCGGGCGACATGCACATCGTGACCGGCGCGCCGGGCCAGCCTACGAGGATGCCTTGGCTGCCGACGACCACCACGGTGCGGGCCTTGAAGTGCAACGCCAGCGAGCGGGCGGTGCGCTCCAGGTCCGCGACCGTCCGGATCTCAATCGGACGGCTCACGCCGGAACGGAGGAGCCTTGGCGGCCGGCATGCGCCGCGCGCTGGGCGGCCGCGCCTTTGCGTGCCAGGCGCCAGATCCGCTTCCGGACGTTCGGGTCGCGCACGAACGACACGCCCTCCCCTTCCAAGAACGGCGAGGACAGCCGAAGCCGCTGCATACCCTCGTCCCACCGGGTGAGGAGTTGCCGGATCGTCCCCGGCGGCTGCCCGAGGATCTCGCGCCACTCGGAGACGAAGGTGCGCTCGGGGTAGTCCGCCTCAAGCCGCATGACGGCCATCTTGGCGCTATCGAGGATGCCCGGGTCGCGCGCGAGCCGACGCGCCACCAGCCGATGGATCATCAGCTTGGCACGGTCGTTCACGACTTCCCTGTTTACCTCGGGACGCACGGGATGCCTCTGGAGCCACACGCGTTTCGGACCGTGGGCATTATGCCCGACGCCCGGAGACCCGACAACGTCGGAGTTGGGGCTCGGTTCGACTTCCACAGAACTTCGGTCCCCGCGGATATGGGGTCTGGCACCGGTCTCTTTGACATCCTCCCCGCCCTGGAGGGCGGGGATTCCTACCGCGTGTCAGGCCGCGAGGGCCGGACCCGCCTCGGTGGGTTCCTGGGCCGACGCCCGAACGGGCGAAGTCTCTCCGCAGGCTTGCCGGGCGTACCCCGCCCTTGCGATGTTGACCGACGCCACGTCGTCCGCGTTCGCCGCGTACCCGCACGCCACGCACCGGAACACGGCCTGGCTCGGGCGGTTTTCCGCCGCCACGTGCCCGCATTCCGGGCACGTCCGGCTCGTGTTCGGAGCCGGCACCGGCAGCAGCCAGCCGCCGAGCCATTCCTGCTTGTACCCGACCTGCCGGCGGAACTCGCCCCACCCCTGGTCCAGGATCGCCTTGTTCAGCCCCGCCTTCTGACGGACGTTCACGCCCGGCTCCTCGACCGTCCCGGCCGCGCTCGCCGTCATCGCCCGCACGTCCAGGTCCTCGACGCAGACCACCGCGTGGTTCTTGCTGACGGTCGTCGAGGCCTTGTGCAGGAAGTCGGAGCGGATGCGGGCGATGCGTGCCTGGACCCGTTGTACCTTCGCCTTCGCCTTCCTCCAGTTCCTACTGAACTTGGTCTTGCGGGCCATCGCCCGCTGCGCCTTCGCGAGCGCCGCCTCGGCCTTGCGGAACGCGTTCGCCGGTTCGATGACGGTGCCGTCGGACAGCGTGGCGAAACGCGTCACGCCGACGTCGATGCCGACAAGCGTCGTCGACGGGTGGACCGGCTTCTCGACCTCGCGCTCGGTCTGGACCGAGACGTGCCACTTGCCGGCCTTCAGCGAGACGGTGACCTGCCCGACCGCGCCCTCGACGGCGCGGGAGGCGCGGTAGCGCATCCAGCCGAGCTTGGGCACGCGGATGCGCCCGTTCGGCTGGTCGAGCTCGACCTTCTGCGGGTGGCGGAAGGCGTCGTCCTTGCCCTTCCTCTTGAAGCGCGGGAGCTCGGCCCGCCCCTCGAAGAAGTTGCGGTAGGCGTGGTCGAGGTCCTTGAGCGCCTGCTGCAGGACCTGGCTGTGCACCTCCTTGAGCCAGGCGGTGGCGGGGTCGGCCTTCCAGGCGGTGAGATGCTTGCAGAGGTCGGCATAGGAGAGGTGCTTCCCGCCGGCGGCGTAACGTTCCTTCTGCAGGGCGAGGGCCTTGTTGAAGACGTAGCGGCGCGCGCCGCAGGAGCGTCTCATGAGCCGTTCCTGCGCGCCGTCGGGCCGGAGGACGAACCGGTATGCCTGGACGCGAAGCACGGACCAAGGCTAGAACGGAAGCGGAACGCAGGCAAGGGCCTTGGTACGGATGCCTGGATGGCGGCTGTCGCCGCCGGCGCTATCCATCCCCGCCCTTAAGGGCGGGG
>NZ_NKUI01000303.1 GCF_014845115.1 Methylorubrum zatmanii
GAGCCATCCACCCCATCTGCTTAACCTCTGGTTCACCACTGGAACGTGCGCGCTTATCCTGCGCTTAGCCTTCTACGCTTCAGCGGCAACGTTGGATTTGAATGTTTGACCCTACAAAACCCACAAGGTATACGTAGTTTTTCAAACTCTTCCCTTGCATCGTCGGGCATCGCGTATGATCTTGCGCCGCCGGGGGGGGCCCACGGAACGGACAAGCAGAATGACAGAAGAAAACCAAAAATCGTTCAACGACCTCGTCGAATTGGCGAGCGATATCGTATCGTCCTACGTATCGAACAACTCAGTGCCGGCCTCCGAGCTTCCGGGCCTGATCATCAACGTTCATGCCGCGCTGACTGGTCTCAGCACCCCCGCCACCGTGGCCGCCCCCGCCGAGGAAGTGATCGAGAAGCCCTCGAGCGCACAGATCCGCAAGTCAGTCACCCCGGACGCGATCATCAGCTTCATCGATGGCAAGCCCTACAAGACGCTGAAGCGGCATCTCGGTACCCACGGCCTCGATCCGTATTCCTATCGTCAGCGCTACGGCCTGCCGAACGACTATCCGATGGTCGCTCCGAACTACGCCGCCCAGCGCTCCGCCCTTGCCAAGTCGATCGGTCTCGGCCGTCCCGGTGGCCGTGCCGAGGAAGAGGCTGTCGCCGCTCCGGAGCCGAAGTCCCGCTCTCGTCAGAAGGTCGCTTGACCCGGCGCATCCCGACGTACCGAGCGGCCTGAACGGCCGTTCGCGATCGTCCCCGCGCAACCTTTGCCTTCGGCAAGCGTCAATCGCATGATCGAGACGAAGGGTGGTGTCTTCGTCAGCCCCCGCGGCGAACTGCCCGAAGGACATGCGATGGCGCGCCTAGCCACCCTTCTTCTGAATATTGCCGGCACGACATGCGCGCTGCCGCGGGCCGAGATCCGCGAGATCCTCCCGTTGCCGCGCCTGCATGCACCTCCGGCAGCGGGCGGTCCGCTCGCCGGCTTCCTCAACTTGGCCGGTGAGCCGGTGCCCGTCATCGATCTCGCCGTCCTGTTCGATCTCCGCCCGGCGGCTGCCGATGACGACCCGTACCGGCATCTGCTGCTGGCGCGACAGGGCGGTCTCGCCCTGCTCGTGGATCGGGCCCTCGACCTCGTTTCGATCGCGGATGGGGACATCCGGCCGATCGCATCGTCGCGGAGCCTGAATGGCTGCGTCGTCGGAGAATTTCCCCGCGGCGACGGCCTCGTGCATCTGCTTTCCCTCGACCGTATCCTCACCCTGGAAGAGCGGGTGCGGCTCGATGCGCTGACGCGGCAGGCGAAGGTCCGGCTCGCCGGGTTCGAACACGGCGGGGCGCGGGCCGGCTGAGTGCCTCTCACACAACTCCCGCCGCACCGTTGCGTCCGGAGTGAGCACGTCAGGAACCGTGAGTTTCGTGAGGCACTCTGAGACCGCCTGCCATGACCCAATCCGGCGAACGGTTGCGGCGCGCCACGGGCGCGGCGGTCGATCCGGGCTTTCCCGCCCTGAAGGAGCGGGTGATCGCCCGCACCGGCCACAATTACTATGAGGACAAGGACGACCTGCTCTACGACCGTCTGCACAAGCGGATGCGGGTCCGGGCGGTGGCCGATTGCGCCGCTTATCTCGCCCTGCTCGACGGGCCGGGCGGCCGGGACGAATGGGCGACGCTCGAAGCCGAGATCACCATCGGCGAGACCTTCTTCTTCCGTTACGCCGAGCAGTTCGCGGCCCTGCGGACGACGATCCTGCCGGGGCTGATCGAGGCCCGGGCCCCGTCCCGCAACCTGCGGATCTGGAGCGCCGGCTGCTCGACGGGGGCGGAGCCCTATTCCATCGCCATCCTCCTGAGCGATCTGTTGGGCGACGCCCTCGCCGAGTGGTCGGTGACGATTCTGGGAACGGATCTCAGCGCGGCCGCGCTCGCC
Organism: Methylorubrum zatmanii; assembly: GCF_014845115.1. GTDB lineage: Bacteria > Pseudomonadota > Alphaproteobacteria > Rhizobiales > Beijerinckiaceae > Methylobacterium > Methylobacterium zatmanii. The sequence continues at coordinate 1,939 of NZ_NKUI01000303.1, forward strand.
ACCGCCCGCACGGCGGAATACGGCCCCTGGGCCCTGCGCACCCTCGACACGGAGGAGCGTGCCCGCTGGTTTCGCCGCACCCCTGCCCGGCCCGGCCTGCCGCATGGCGGCTACGCCCTGCGCCCCGCCTTCCGCCGCATGGTCCGGTTCGAACGGCAGAACCTGCTGAGCCTGATCGACGGCTCGGAGCGGAATCCGGGCAGCTTCGATCTGATCCTGTGCCGCAACGTCCTGATCTATTTCAGCCCCGACCACGTGAACCGGATCGTGAGGGCCCTGGCCGAGCGGCTGAATCCGGAGGGCTGGCTCCTGATCGGGCATGCCGAGCCCAATCCCGCCTTCGCCCAGTGGCTGCGCCCGGTCGCCCTGCCGGGAACGGTGGCCTACCGCCCGGCGGACACGCCGGGCGGCGCGCCGCCGCCCCTCCTTTTACCGGCGATGCCGGACGCGGTCCCGCTGCCCCTCGCTCCGCCCCAACCCGTGCTGCCCGCCAAAACCGCGCCGGTCGCGGTGCCGATCCCGGCCGCGCCGGCGGCGGATCATCCGCTCTCCCCCGGCGATCTGCTGGCCGAGATCCGCGTGCTCGCCGATGCGGGAGAGACGGCGCGGGCCTGGCGGCGCCTGCATGAGGAGATCGACGGCTACGCCACCGATCCGGTGCTGCGCTACTACGAGGGGCTTCTCGCCCTCGACCTCGGCCGGGAGCGGGAGGCGGAGCGGGCCCTGCGGGGCGCGCTGTTCCTCGACCGCGGCTTCATCATGGCTCATTTCCAGCTCGGTCTGCTCTTCGTCCGGGTCCGGCGCCGGGATGAGGCGACCCGCGCACTCGACAATGCCCTCCGCCTCGCGCAAGGACTGCCGGCCGAAACGATCCTGCCGGAGGGAGACGGGGTGAGCGCCGCACGCTTGGCCGACAGCGCACGCCGCGCGCTGGCCGAAATCGCCGGGAGCGGCCCGTGAGGATCGGGGCCACCGCAGCAGCCGATCCGACCGCGCGAACGGCCGCCCTGCTCGATGCCCGCGCCGCAGCCCTCGCCGCCCGCAAGGCGGCGCAGGAACAGCCGGTCGAGACGGCCGCCTATCTCGTCTGCGCCTGCGGGCCCGAGCGCTACGGTCTGCCGCTGGCGGCGGTGTCGGGCATCGACCCCGGACGGCCCTGCACCGCCCTGCCCAACGCGCCGCCGGCCCTGCGCGGCATCACTGCGGTGGCGGGGTTGATCGTCAGCGTCCTCGATCTCGCCGCCTGCCTCGGGCTCGACAGGGCGCAGGACGAGGCAGGCGGCGGTCACATGGTGAGCCTGAGGGCGCAGGATCCGCCCGTGGCGCTCATGGTCGACCGCGCGGTTGGCATCGCCCGCATCGATGCCGGTCTCGCTCAGCCATCCGACCGGGGAGCCCTGGGACGCACTCCGCTTCTGGGCTATGCACCGCCCGGCTCCGACAGGACGGGGGATGTGGACGAAGGCTTCTCGCTCATCGACCTGCCGGCCCTGATCGCCCGTTTCATGACCTGACCCCTCGGTCGTCGCCTTCTCTGCACCGTCTGCCGGAGCCTTGTCGCGCGTGTCGCTCTCGATCGGAAAACGCATCCTCCTCGGCTTCGTGGCGGCCAGCCTGATCGTGGCGGCCTTGGGGGCCTATGCCCTGCGCCAGATCGGCAGCGTGCGCGACATGACCGACCTGATCGTGTCGCGTGACGTCGGCGTGCTGCGCCAGCTCGACGACCTCGGCAACGTCGCCCGCAACATGGGCCTCGTGCGGCGCAATGCGGTGATCGCCGTCCTGACGCAGGCGCAGGCCGCCCCGGCCCGGCAGGAGGACTTCCTGGGCAGCTGGCGCCAGAACGTCTCGGAACTGGAACGGCTGCTCAACACCGTCGCCACCGAGGTCAAGGAATACCGCGCCGCCGCAATCTCGTCGGAGCGGACCATCGCCTGGGGCCGTCTCGGCGGCGTCATCGACGAGACCACCGAAGCGTTCCGGCAAGTCCGCAATGCGAGTGAACAGCAACTGCGGGCCGTCGATGCGCGGGATGTCGCGGCCATCGAGGCGAAGAACGACGAGATCAACAAGCTTCACGACACGCTGCTGCGCAGTATCGCCAATGCCCGGACCGCCCTCGACGGCGTGATCGGCGCGGGCCAGCGCAGCGTCGCCAGCATCTACGACAACAGCCGCCTCTCGGTCGCCGTCACGGTGGCCGCCTCGATCCTGCTCTCGATCCTGGTGACGGTGCTGATCAGCCGCGCGGTGGTCCGTCCGCTCGAAGACGTCATGGGCTTCGTGGCCCGGATCGGCGCGGGCGACCTCACGGGTCGTTTGCAGCGCGGCGGCGAGGACGAGATCGGACGCCTCGCCATGACCCTCAACGGCATGGCGGCGGGACTGGCCGACCTTGCCCGCACCAACCGCGCGGCGAC
>NZ_NKUI01000304.1 GCF_014845115.1 Methylorubrum zatmanii
CTTTGATACTCATCACATCTGATAACGCCAATATATCACACCCGCCTCATTCGTCAGCAGCGTAAGATTTGTATAAGATCCAATCCCCACCCCCGGCGAGCCGGTCGGCCAGCACCAGCGCATCCTCCAGGGCGAGGGCGGCCCCCTGCGCCCAGACCGGCGCGGTGGCATGCGCCGCGTCGCCCGCGAGCAGGACGCGACCCCGGTGCCAGTGGGGGATGCGCACCTCCTCCAGGGGCGAGTGATGGATCGTGTCCGGCCGCGCCAGGGCCGCGTCGAGGGCATCGCGGACGGGGCGGGGATAGCGGGCGAACACGCTCCGCAGCAGGGCCGGATCGGGACGCGCCGTCGCGATCCCGCCGGCCGACATCCAGGCATAGGCGTCGCCGCGATCAACGGGGATGAGCAGGAACAGGCTCCCGGCGCCGGCCCAGAGCGTCCAGGCCTCCACCCCCGGATTCGGCACCATGAAGCGCCAGCTGGCGGGAGCCAGCATCGCCGCGCCGAGCGCACGCTCGCCGAACAGGCCGCGCCGGATCGTCGAATGCACCCCGTCCGCGCCGACGAGCAGCCCGCCGGCCTCGACGCCGCCATCCGTGAGGGTGACGGCGACGCCTCCGTCCTTCTGGTGAAACGCGGCGATTCCGCGATCCCGCCGGAGGTCGTCCGGAGGCAGGCCGAGCGCCAGGAGGCGCATCAGGTCGGCCCGGCGCAGGCAGCGCGGAACCCTGTCCGCGCCCCAGAACGCGTCCTCGTCGACCGCGAACAGCAGGCGCCCGGTCTCGGTGCGGTATTCGCGGCGGCGGATGGGAGACCCGAGGGCGCCCAGCTCCTGCGCCAGGCCGAGCTGTGCCAGCGCCTGGACCGCGTTGCCCGGCAGGTTGATGGCGAGGCCCGCATCCGCCGGTTCCGCGCGCCGCTCCCAGGTGAGCGACGGGATGCCGCGCCGCTGCAGCGCCCGCCGCAGGGCGAGGCCGGCAATGCCGCCCCCGGCGATGAGGACCCGCTCGGTCTGTTCCCGCTCCATCGGTGCCCCCCTCGCCGCTCGGCGGCGCGTTAGCCGTCATGACGACCCGCCGCTCCGGTCCCCGCGACGGCTCCGGGCATGACGATGCGGGCCGCCGCATTGATCGCGGGCCTGCCTGGTTCTATCCCGTCGCGATGACGAACCCGATCCATATTGTCGGCGGCGGCCTCGCCGGCTCCGAGGCGGCTTGGCAGATCGCGCAGGGCGGCCGCAAGGTCGTGCTCCACGAGATGCGCCCCGTGCGCGGCACCGACGCCCACCAGAGCGACGGCCTCGCCGAGCTGGTCTGCTCGAATTCCTTCCGCTCGGACGATGCCAACGGCAACGCCGTCGGCCTGCTGCATCAGGAGATGCGGACCTTGGGTTCGCTGATCATGCGCGCGGCCGATGCCCACCAAGTGCCCGCGGGCGGCGCGCTCGCCGTCGACCGCGAGGGCTTCTCGCGCGCCGTCACGACGGCGCTGGAGGAGCATCCGAACATCACGATCCTCCGCGAGGAGGTCGCCGGATTGCCGCCGGAGGAGTGGGGCTCGACCATCCTCGCCACCGGTCCCCTCACCTCCCCGGCCCTGGCCGAGGCGGTGGGGGCGCTGACCGGCAAGGAATCCCTCGCCTTCTTCGACGCCATCGCCCCGATCGTCCACCGTGAGTCGATCGACATGGGCAAGGCGTGGTTCCAGTCGCGCTACGACAAGGCCGGGCCCGGCGGCACCGGGGCGGACTATCTCAACTGCCCGATGGACCGGGAGCAGTACGAGGCCTTCGTCGCCGCGCTGATCGCGGGCGAGAAGACCAGCTTCAAGGAATGGGAGGCCTCGACCCCCTATTTCGACGGCTGCCTGCCGATCGAGGTGATGGCCGAGCGCGGCCCCGAGACCCTGCGCCACGGGCCGATGAAGCCGGTCGGGCTCACCAACCCGCACAACCCGACGGTGAAGGCCTACGCCATCGTCCAGCTGCGCCAGGACAACGCGCTGGGCACCCTGTTCAACATGGTGGGCTTCCAGACCAAGCTGCGCCACGCCGAGCAGGTCCGCGTCTTCCGCACCATCCCGGGGCTGGAGAAGGCCGAGTTCGCCCGGCTCGGCGGCCTGCACCGCAACACCTATCTCGACAGCCCGCGCCTGCTCGACGCGACCCTGCGGCTGAAGGCGCGGCCCTCCCTTCGCTTCGCCGGGCAGATCACCGGCTGCGAGGGCTATGTCGAGAGCGCCGCCGTCGGGCTGATGGCCGGCCGCTACGCCCTGGCCGAGGCGGAGGGCCGGAGCCTCGGCCCCCTGCCCCCGACCACGGCTTTGGGCGCGCTGATCGGCCACATCACCGGCGGCCATGTCGAGGTGGCCGAGGAGGCGGAGCGCAACGCCCCCCGCTCGTTCCAGCCGATGAACGTGAATTTCGGGCTGTTCCCGCCGCTGGAGCGGATGCCGCGCAACGAGACCGGCAAGCGCCTGCGGGGGCCCGAGAAGGCCGCCCTCAAGAAGCGGGCGCTGACCGACCGGGCCCGCGCGGATCTCGCCGCCTGGATGGCCGGCGAGGGATGGGCGCAGACGGCGGCGGAGTAGGTCACGGCGGCGCCGCTCAGGGCTCCGCTCCGAGAACCCGCCAAAGGGCCCCGAGGCCCTTTGGGATCCCGGATCTCGGAGGCTCAGAACGGGCCCGGCTTCGACCACACCGTGTGGTTGACCTGATCGATATAGGACAGGACGATCCGCACGACCTTGGTCGAGACCGCGCCGCCCTGGTAATCCGGCACGGCGCCGGCGAAGCGGCGGCCTTCACCGTAGCCGTCGCGCACGGCCTTCACCGCCTCGACCAGATCGACCTTGCCGAGCGGCGCCACGATCAGCGTGCCGGCATCCATGCCCTCGGGCCGCTCATGCGCGTCGCGGAAGGTGACCGCCGGCAGGTCGAGCAGCGCGGATTCCTCGGCGATGGTGCCGCTGTCGGACAGGACGCAATGGGCGCTCGTCTGCAGCTTCACATAGTCGATGAAGCCGAAGGGCGGCAGGAAGCGCACGCTGTCCGGCAGGGCGATGTCGCCCACCGCCTCGAGCCGGGCGCGGGTGCGCGGATGGGTCGAGACGACGATGGGCAGGCCGAAGGCCGCGTGCAGGCGGCCCAGCTCCTGGAGGAAAACCCGCAGCCGGGCCGGCGAATCGACGTTCTCCTCGCGATGCGCCGAGACGATGAAGAACCGGTCGGGTTCGAGGCCGAGCCGGGCCAGCACGTCGGAGGCCTCGATCTTCGGGCGGAACTCGGCCAGCACCTCTTCCATATGCGAGCCGACCTTGAAGATCCGCTGCCCCGGCAGGCCCTCGTCCAGCAGGTAGCGGCGGGCATGCTCGGTGAGGACGAGGTTCACGTCGCTCAGGTGATCGATGATCTTGCGGTTGATCTCCTCCGGCACCCGCTGGTCGAAGCAGCGATTGCCCGCCTCCATGTGGAAGACCGGGATCTTGCGGCGCTTGGCCGGGATCACGGCGAGGCCCGAATTGGTGTCGCCGTAGATCATCACCGCGTCGGGCTGCTCCTGGGCGAGCACCTCGTCGGCCCGCTCGATCACCCGGGCGATCGTCGCGGCGGCGTTGGGGCCGGCCGCGTCGAGGAAGTGGTCGGGTTTGCGGATGCCGAGATCGTCGAAGAAGATCTGGTTGAGTTCGTAATCGTAGTTCTGGCCGGTATGGACCAGAACATGGTTCGTCAGCCGATCCAGCTTGCGGATCACCAGCGACATCTTGACGAGTTCGGGCCGCGTCCCGACCAGGGTGAGGATCTTGCGCAAGGGGCTTGTCCCGGGTCGAGATTTACGAGGCGGCCTTGGCCCGCGGGGCGGGCTTCAGGGCCTGCTGGATGTAGTCGAGCTTCAGCAACAGCTCGATGACCTGCTGCCGGTTCAGCCGCTGCGTGTTGTGCGAGGTGTAATCGTCGGCGGCCGAGATCGCCGTCTCGCCGGAGGTGAAGAACTTCGAGTAGTTCAGGTCACGGTCGTCGGCGGGGATGCGGTAGAACCCGTCCATGTCCTCGGCGCGGGCCATCTCCTCCCGCGAGACCAGGGATTCGTAGAGCTTCTCGCCGTGGCGCGTGCCGATGATCCGGACCTCGTTCCGGGCCTCGAAGATCGTCCGCAGGGCCTCGGCCAGATCCTCCACCGTGCAGGCGGGGGCCTTCTGCACGAAGATGTCGCCCTGGCGCCCGTTCTGGTAGGCGAACAGCACGAGATCGACCGAATCCTCCAGCGACATCAGGAAGCGCGTCATCGCCGGGTCGGTGATGGTGATGTCCCGCCCCTCCTTGATCTGGTTGACGAAGAGCGGGATCACCGAGCCGCGCGAGGCCATGACGTTGCCGTAGCGCGTGGCGCACAGGATCGTGTCGTCCTTGGCGAGCATGCGCGACTTGGCGATCGTCAGCTTCTCCATCATCGCCTTGGACAGGCCCATGGCGTTGATCGGGTAGACCGCCTTGTCGGTCGAGAGCACGACCATCCGCTCGACGCCGTTGTCGACGGCGGCGTTCAGCACGTTCTCGGCGCCGAGGATGTTCGTGCGCACCGCTTCCATCGGGTAGAACTCGCAGGACGGCACCTGCTTCAGCGCCGCCGCGTGGAAGATGTAGTCCACGCCCTTCACCGCCTGCGCGATCGAGTTGTACTCGCGCACGTCGCCGATGAAGAAGCGGATCCGCGGATCGCGCAGCAGGAGCCGCATGTCCTCCTGCTTCTTCTCGTCCCGGCTGAAGACGCGGATCTGGCCGATATCGGTGGCCAGGAAGCGCTGGATGACGGCGTTGCCGAACGAGCCGGTGCCGCCGGTGATGAGAAGGGTCTTGCCGGAGAACATCAGCGGGCCTGTGAGAAGAATTCGTCGTCGAAGCGACGCATGTTGCGGATCAGGTCTGGCCAAGCGGGCGGCGCGTAGCCGGCGGCCGCCCGGAACCGGTCCGAGTTGAGGGAGCGATCGATGGCCACGGCGTCGTCGGGCTCGATCTCGGTCGCGACGCCGTAGATCTCCTTGACGATCCCGAGCAGGTCGAACTTGCTGATCGGATCGACGCTGACGTGATAGACGCCGCGCAGGTCGGGGTTCGGCAGCACGTGCTCGGCGATGACCCGCGCCAGCTCGTCCGTGGTCAGGCCGGAGAAGATCGCCTTGCGGTAGCCGCGCACGCGGCCGCTCTGCGACAGGAACCACTCGACCAGGCCGTTGCGGCTGCCGACCTCGCGGCCGATGATCGAGGTGCGCAGCGTCACGGCGTTCGGGTAATCGACCTCGCCGAGGAGCTTCGAGCGGCCGTAGAGATCCTCCGCATCCGAAGCGTCGCTCTCGCGGTAATCGCCCTTGCGGCCGGTGAAGACGCAATCGGTGCTGATATGGACCAGGCGCGCGCCGACGAGATCGGCGAGCCGCGCCAAGCGATGCGGCAGGATGGCATTGATCGGGATCGCGACGAGCGGATCCTCCGCCGAGGCGAGCTGCTTGACGATGCCGACGCAGTTCAGAACCACGTCGGGCCGCACTATGCAAACAAGCGGTCGAAGAAGGCGAACGCACCCAAGCGCCACGCCCTCTACGATCCCCAGGGCCTCATCGCAGGGACGGAGGACGACGAATGACGGAGTTCGATCCCGCCAAGCTCGTCGCGGCCCTGCGCAAGGCCATGGAAAAGGTTGAGGCTCTCACGAAGAAGGTCGAGTTCCTGGAGGAGCAGAACGGCAAGCGCGCCCGGATGGAGGACGAACTCGGCCGCCATCTGACGAGCTTGCGCACGCAGATGCAGGAACGAGCCGGGAGCTTCGAGGCAGTGATCTGCGCGGGTTTGCAGGACCTGATGGACATGCACGTCGTCGATGCCAGCCGGCTCCGCGATAGGCTTCAAGGGCAGGAAGAAAACCTGCTCCGGCTCCAAGCCTTCGTGATCGGCCATGAGGTCACCCTCATCGGCCTCACCGGGCAAGAAACGGAGCTGCCGCCTTTGAACGGTGACGCACAGGAGGTCACGGCCGGTGCTGACAGCGCGGCCATGAAGCTCAGGTCGTCCGGCGATCTGGAGATTGAGGAGCCAGCGCAGCCCAGGGCGGCGTGATCAGAGGGAACCAACGATGAGCGACCAGCTTGGAGGATGCCTTCGAGACGGTCGCTCTGCTGGGCTCGATCAGCGTCTTCGATTCGCTGAGACGCTCAGCGAGCGAGCGGTGCTCTCACCGACGAATGAGGGTCCACAAGCAGGGTACTAACCCCGACCCTGGTAGGGTCCTATCCCGCCGAAAAGGCGAGGAAAAAGAAGGAATGGCGCGCCCGAAAGGATTCGAACCTCTGACCCCCAGATTCGTAGTCTGGTGCTCTATCCAGCTGAGCTACGGGCGCCCTTTATTGTGCTCGACGCCTTGAAAGGCGTTTCTCTTCTTGCTTGGTCGGAGTGGCAGGATTTGAACCTGCGACCCCCACGTCCCGAACGTGGTGCGCTACCAGACTGCGCTACACTCCGATGCCGCCCCGCCGTGGGGCGACGAGCAGGCTTATAGCCGGCACTTTTCTTGGCCGCAAGCGGGTCTTTGCGCTTCCTGGCGCTTCTTTCGAAAAAAGGTGGCTTCGGGCCTCTCCGGAGGAGAGAAGAATCGGCTCAAGATATTGATATAAAAGATATTTTAAAAATCCTGGCCCGCTCGCAAGCTCCGAAAGCGGGGAGCTGCCAGCCTACGCCGCCATTGAGATGGTCCCTTTGCCGATCCAGCCGCTTCGGGCTGGCCGGAGCGTGGCCGTGCTGGGACCCGGTCCGCGATCGCGACCCCTTGGGTCCGAACCGGGAGCCCAGCGGCCCCCAAGGGATGCAGCCCCCGATTGCGGCACCATTGTTCCAGAGAGCGAAACAATTTTTCCGTTCCGGCTTCGGCAGGCGCGCTCTGGTCACGCGCAGATGTGGTAGACGGCTAGGAGGATTGCGTATGGCTTCCGATCGCTGGCCAAGCGCACGGTCACGTCATGATTGGGTGGACAGCGCAACGATGCCGCATCCTCAACTTTTGCGCGATATGGCTCTCTTCGTCGAAGTCGCGCGACGAAAGAGCTTCAGCCAAGCGGCGGCGGCCCTCGGCATGCCGATCTCTTCGCTGTCACGCCGCATTACCATGTTCGAGGCGTCTGTCGGTCTCCGCCTCCTCGACCGCACCACCCGCAAGCTGGCGCTGACCTCCTCCTATGGCGAGGCCTATCTCGCCCAGGTCTCACGCCTCGTCGATGAGGCCCAGCGCACCTTCGACGACATGATGGCGGTGGCCAAGGGCCCGAGCGGCTTCCTCAAGATCGCCGCGCCGCCGGATTTCTGGGTGCTGCGGCACCTCTCGGGGGTGATCACCGAGTTCTCGGCCCTCCACGAGCACATCCACGTCCATGTCGATCTGAAACCCGCCCCCGTCGATCTGGTGGGCGACAATTACGACCTCGCCGTCGCGATCGAGGAGCCGCGCGAGACTTCGCTGATCGTGCGCAAGGTGGCCGAGGTCGAGAACGGCATCTTCGGAGCGCCGAGCTACCTCGCCGAGCGCGGCGCGCCGATGACGCCCCTCGATCTCGAACGGCATCAGGTCATCGTGCCGACGCAGGGAACCTCCGCCACGTGGTCGCTCGTGCGGGGGGAGGAGACGGTCGCCATCACCGTGGGCGGTCCCCTCTCCTGCAATTCCTTGAGCCTCGCGCGCCGCTTCGCCGTGGCTGGGCAGGGACTGACCCGCGCCAACATCATCAATGTCGATAACGACGTGTCCACCGGGCGCCTCGCACGCGTCCTGCCGGATTGGACCTTGCCGGCGACGCCGGTCTATTTCGTCACGACCTCGCGGCTCCTGCCGGCCAAGGCGCGCAGCTTCATCGATTTCGCCACGAAGCGGCTGGCGACCGTGCTCGCCACCGCTTCCGGCGAGTCGCGCCGCGCCGGCGCACGCCCGTCACGCCTCGCCGAGCGGGCTGCCCTCTCCTTCTGAGAGGGCCTCACAAAACTCCCGGTTCCGCATCGTCTCCTCTCTGGGGGCAACGGAGGTCGAGCGCTGGCCGGCCGACGCGCAACGCCAAAACCCATCCGCCACCCAGCGGAATGCTCCGGGGTGGCGGATGAGGCGTCGTCGGGACGTTGCGGTTTCCTGAGCCGGGATCCCCGCAAGGCGGGGAGCCGGTCTCATCCCAAATCCGGTTGCTCCGTTCGGGAGGGCGGATCGGGGCTTCGCTCGAACGCCGCGCGGGCTGGCTGAGACGGACCCCGCTCCGATCAAGCGGGTCCCGTATCAGGCGTAGACGCTGCTCGGCGCCTGCGGGAATTTTTCCGCGAGGGCCCGGCGCAGCTTCTCCAGGGCACGGTTCTCGATCTGGCGCACGCGCTCCTTGGAGATGCCGAGCCGATGGCCGAGAGCCTCCAGGGTTGCCTGATCCTCCGCGAGGCGACGTTCCCGCAGGATGCGCAACTCACGCTCCGAGAGCACCGTCAGTGCCTGCCGCAGCCAGACTTGGCGGCGCTCACCATCGACCAGGGCCGAGACCGTTTCGTCGGGAAGCGCGGCACCGTCGACGAGAAAGTCCATCCGCTCGGAGGAAGCTTCGCTCTCTTCCCCCACAGGGGCGTTCAGCGACATGTCGGGGCCGGACAGGCGCGCATCCATCAGCGCCACGTCCTCGCGGGACACGCCGATGGCGGTGGCGATCCGCCCGTGAATTTCGGAGCCCACCTGTTCCTCGGTCGACTGCATCAGACGGGCGCGCAGGCGGCGCAGGTTGAAGAACAGGGCCTTCTGCGCCGAACTGGTTCCGCCGCGCACGATCGACCAGTTACGCAGGATGTAATCCTGGATCGAGGCGCGGATCCACCATGTGGCATAGGTCGAGAAGCGGACTTCGCGCTCCGGCTCGAAGCGGGCCGCAGCCTCCATCAGGCCGACATGGCCTTCCTGAACCAGGTCGGCCATCGGCAGGCCGTAATGGCGGAAGCGGCCGGCGAGCGCGATCACGAGGCGCATATGCGCGGAGATCAGCCGGTGGAGCGCCCGCTCATCGCGCTCCTCTTTCCAGGCCACGGCCAGCCCCCGTTCCTCATCCCTCGCAAGGAATGGCGCCTCCATCGCTGTCCGAATGAACTGACGCCGCATCCCCGCGATCTCTGCCATCCCCGCCTCTCTCGTTCGAGCGTTCTTGGTTCGAGCGTTCTCGGATCGGACCGCATGGTCTCTGGTTCGGCGCAGCCGCCGAGCCGGACCATGGAGTCGGGCCATCCGTGGCAGAGGCACAACACATCCGTGCGACGCTTGTTCCCTCCGGGCGCGTGGCGTTGGGCGCGCAATTATCAAGAGGCCGTGCGGAGCGCATGAAAAAGGGCCCGGCGATGCCGGGCCCTTTTGGCGATCAGAGTGTGGCTGCGACGGGGGGAGAGCCCGGCGGCGGGCGCCTCAGGCCGCTTCCTCCTGCACGTCGTCGTCGCCGTCGGCCTCGGCTTCCGTCTCTGCATCGGCCTTGGCCCGGCGCGGCGACTTGGCGAGGCTCTGCTCGATCAGCTTGAGCGCCTCGGTCTCGGTGATCTTGTTGACCGAGGAGATCTCGCGCACCACGCGGTCAAGAGCAGCCTCGTAGAGCTGGCGCTCGCTGTAGGACTGCTCGGGCTGGGCCTCGGAGCGGTAGAGGTCGCGCACCACCTCGGTGACCGAGATCAGGTCGCCGGAATTGATCTTGGCCTCGTATTCCTGGGCGCGACGCGACCACATCGTCCGCTTGATGCGGGCGCGGCCGGTCAGCACGTCGAGCGCTTTCTTGACCAGTTCGGGCTCGGCGAGCTTGCGCATGCCGACGCTGTTGGCCTTCGCGGTCGGGACGCGCAGGACCATCTTGTCCTTTTCGAACGAGACGACGAACAGTTCGAGCTTGTAGCCCGCGATCTCTTGTTCCTCGATCGCGGTGATCCGCCCGACGCCGTGCGCCGGATACACGACCGCCTCGCCGGTCTTGAAGCCTTGACGGCCTGCCGTCGTCTTCTTGGCTGTGGTCATGCGGAATGAGCCTCCACTGTCATCCACACGGGGCGTCGCTCACGCCCGCGCGCTCGTCACTTCCGGGGTGGGACACCCGGCCCATGCCCTCGTCCGGAGGCGCGCTGCCGCGGCGCCGGCCGGTTCCCAGGCTTCGCGTTGCTCCCACCACACGAAAGAACGCACCGGGAGCGGAATGCTTCCGGCGGTCGATCGCAGCCAACCTCTATTCCAGGGTGATGGAACCCGCTTCTTGAGCGAGAGGAGGGAGCGCATCGGGCGTGAGCGACGGCGAGCCCTCATGTAACACGAATGGGCCGGCGAATCAAAGGATTGCCGGCGCGCGAACGCGTCCTCACTGAGGAGGATCGAAGGTTTTATACGACGCGAAAAGGGAGTCGTCCGGCCAGCGCGCGGCTCTTTCGAGGGAGGCCGCAGCGCTTTCGGGGGAGAGGCCCTTTCCTCGCCGGCCCGTGGGCCTGCGACGCAAAGTCTCCCCGTCCCATCAAATGCCCGGCAGGGCGGGCCGGCGCGGACGGTCTCAGTCGCCGGAGCCGGGATTGGGCGAGAAATGCGCCTCCAGCTTACCGCTCACCCCGTCCCACTCCTTGGCGTCGGCGGGGGCATCCTTCTTCTGCGTGATGTTGGGCCAGGTCTTGGCGTAGTCGGCGTTGAGCTTCAGCCAGCTCTCGAGGTTGCCCTCGGTGTCGGGCTTGATCGCCTCGGCCGGGCATTCCGGCTCGCAGACGCCGCAATCGATGCACTCGTCGGGATGGATGACGAGCATGTTCTCGCCCTCGTAGAAGCAATCCACGGGGCACACCTCGACGCAGTCCATGTACTTGCACTTGATGCAGTTGTCGGTGACGACGTAGGTCATGGGCCGTTCGGTCCTTAGATCCGCTTCCTGTCGCGGGGTCGGGCGCCTCTCACCGGCCCGCCACCCGCTTTGGAGTGCCTCACGAAGCTCCCGGGTCCGGAAGCCCTCCCCCTGGCCGGACGGCACAGCGGGCGTTTCGTGAGAGGCACAGACGCGCGGATGCGATTCCCTCGCGCGACGGTTTTGAAAAGAGCCGGGCACCGCCGCCGCCCGATTTGGAAGCGCTCTAGCCCTTGGCCGGGGGGCTGACAAGCGGCCCGTCCGACCTGCCCTCCCCTGCCGGCCCCGGAGAGTCTTTCCGGCAACGCGCCCGCAAGGCACCCGGCTGCCCGCGGCCCCATGTCCCGCATCGGAGCGGCAAGTCGAGTGAGCGATTTCAGATCTGCGTAGTCTTAGCCGTTGGTTAATTTTACTGTCTTCGACAATCGCCCTTGTCGCGGCGGCAACCTTGGCGGCTATCTGCACGTCGAAAGAGCGCGCCGCCGAACGTCTCGACCGGAATGCGGCGTCTTCAACATCGTCGCCGCCGTGTTCCCGAGGTTTCTATGGCCCCCCCTGGCTTCCGTCCGCGTCTCCTGCTCCTGTCGCTCGCCGCCGCCGCCTCGGCGGTCGCCGTCGCGCCTGCCCAGGCCGGGGGCGGCTGCGTCAGCGCCGAATGTTACCGCCGCGTCACCACGCCGCCGGTCTACGATACGGTGCCGGAGCGGGTGCTGGTGCAGCCGCCGCGCACGGTCTACCGCACCACGCCGCCGGTCTACGACACGGTGTCGGAGCGCATCCTGGTCGAGCCGGGCGCGCGGCGCTGGGTCACGCGCTACGACGCCTACGGACAGCTCGTCGGTTGCTGGGTGACCACGCCGCCGCGCTACGCCGTGCAGACCCGGCGCGTGCTGGTGCGCCCGCCGGAGACGATCCCGGAGACGCTGCCGCCGGTCTACGCCACCAGCTACCGCCGGGTGCTGGTGCAGCCCGCCCGTGCCGCCTGGGTGCCGGCCGCCGCGCCGGGCGTCGGACCCGGCCCGCTCGGAATCGGGTCGATCCCGGACGCGATCGGCATCGCCGGCGCCTCCTCGGCCGATGTGGCGGTGGGTCTCGGCTTCTCGCGGGGCAGCATCTACGACGGCTACTGACCCGCCCGCCGCGTCCGCGGCGGCCTTGATTCGAGGGGGCGCCGCCGTAGCTCCCCCCTCTCGACCCGAGACCGGGAGGAGCGGAGCATGGCGGCGTTCAAGGCTTGGGTGATCGACAAGGGCGAGGCGGGCCAGACGCTGGCGCTGCGCGACGTCGACGAGGCCGACCTGATGGAGGGCGACGTGACCGTCCGGGTCAGCCATTCGGGCCTGAACTACAAGGACGGGCTCGCCATGACCGGCCGGATGCCGGTGGTGCGCCGCTTTCCCATGATTCCCGGCATCGATTTCACCGGCACCGTCGAGACCTCCTCCCATCCCGATTACCGGCCGGGCGACGCCGTTGTGCTGACGGGTTGGGGTGTCGGAGAAACCCATCTCGGCGGTCTTGCCGAGCGGGCCCGGGTGCGCGGCGACTGGCTGGTGCCCCTGCCCGAGGGCCTGAGCCCGGCCGAGGCCATGGCCATCGGCACGGCGGGCTACACGGCGATGCTCGCCCTGCTCGCCCTCGAACGGCACGGGCTGACCCCGGAGGCCGGGCCCGTCCTGGTGACGGGCGCGTCCGGCGGCGTCGGCTCCGTGGCCGTGGCCCTGTCGAAGCATGCCGGCTGGCACGTGATCGCCGCCACCGGCCGGAGCGGCGAGGCCGATTACCTCAGGGAACTGGGGGCGGCGGAGATCCTGGAGCGCGAGGCCCTGGCCGGCGAGCCGCGCCCGCTCGGCAAGGAGCGCTGGGCTGCCGCCATCGATGCGGTGGGCGGCAAGGTTCTCGCCAATGTCCTGTCGATGACGCGATCGGGCGGGGCCGTCGCCGCCTGCGGCAATGCCGGGGGCATGGATCTGCCGAGTTCGGTCGCGCCCTTCATCCTGCGGGGCGTCGCGCTTCTCGGGATCAACAGCGTGACGACCCCGCAGGCGCCCCGCCGGGAGGCTTGGGCCCGGCTGGCCCGCGACCTCGACCGCTCGCTCCTGGCGCGGATGACCGAGACCGTTCCCCTGGCGGAAGCCGGTGGCCGCGCCGAACGGCTGTTGGCGGGACAGGTGCGGGGCCGGACCGTCGTCTCCATCGCCTGATCCGGAAGGCGGAACCCCGGCACGACCTTGGGCGTTGCGGCTCTCATGAGCAGAGCATTCGTCCGTGAGCCCGAAGGCGGAGAGGCCTTCGAGGACCTTCCCGATCGTCCGATCCCCTCCGATACGAACTTCGTGACCCCCGAGGGCCTCGCCCGGATCGAGGCCGAGGTGGCGCGGCTGGAGGCCGAGCTGTCCGGCCTCTCGCCCGAGGACAAGGCCGATCATGCCCGCGTCTCGCGCGACCTGCGCTACTGGAGCGCCCGGAAGAACTCGGCGCAGCTGGTGGAGGCATTCGACGACGATGTCGTGCGCTTCGGCGCCACCGTGACGGTTCTGCGCGAGGACGACACCCGGCAGATCTTCCGCATCGTCGGCGAGGACGAGGCCGATCCGGCTGCCGGGTCGATCTCCTACGTCGCGCCTTTGGCCCGAGCGTTGACCGGCAAGGGCGTCGGCGACACCGTGACGGTGAACGGGCACGACTTCGAGATCGCGGAGATCCGCTGAGAGAGGGCAGTTCGAAAGGACGTGTCCCTTCATGGGGCCGGGGCGGCGCCCCGGCACCCGGTCGCTTCTCAGGTGAACAGGCTCGACACGCTCGATTCCGTGGCCGTGCGCCCGATCGCCTCGCCGAGGAGCGGCGCGATCGAGATCACGCGGATGTTGCGGGCGAGCTTCACCGCCTGCGTCGGCAGGATCGAGTCGGTGATGACGAGTTCCTTCATCCGCGAGGCGGCGATGCGCGAGACCGCTCCGCCCGAGAGCACCCCGTGGGTGATGTAGGCCGAGACGTCCTTGGCGCCGGCATTGAGCAGGGCTTCCGCCGCGTTCACCAGGGTGCCGCCGGAGTCGACGATGTCGTCGACGAGGATGCAGGACTGGCCCGAGACATCGCCGATGATGTTCATCACCTCCGACTCGCCCGCCCGCTCGCGGCGCTTGTCGACGATGGCGAGCGAGGCGTCGATGCGTTTGGCGAGCGCCCGCGCGCGCACCACGCCGCCGACATCCGGCGAGACCACCATGCGCTCGCCGGGAGCCAGCCGCTCCTTGATGTCGCGCACCATCACGGGGGCGGCGAACAGGTTGTCGGTGGGGATGTCGAAGAAGCCCTGGATCTGGCCGGCATGGAGATCCAGCGTCAGCACGCGGTCGGCGCCGGCCTCGGTGATGAGGTTGGCCACGAGCTTGGCCGAGATCGGCGTGCGGCCCGAGGTGCGCCGGTCCTGCCGGGCATAGCCGAAATAGGGGATCACCGCCGTGATGCGCCGCGCCGAGGACCGACGCGCCGCGTCGATCATGATCAGCAGCTCCATCAGGTGGTCGTTGGCCGGGAACGAGGTCGACTGGACGATGAACACGTCCTCGCCGCGCACATTCTCCTGCAGCTCGACGAAAATCTCCATGTCGGCGAAGCGCCGGACCATGCAGCTCGCGAGCGGCAACTCGAGATAGGCGGCGATCGCCTCCGCAAGCGGGCGGCTCGCGTTGCCAGCGATGATCTTGATGGACGACGTCATGCCGGGTGACTCTCGGCTCTTTGTTCAGTCATTCGCGGGACGCGCGCGAAACAATACGTCCGAGACCGCACGAGCATCCGGCCGCGTGGCTCATACCAGCGGTGCCCGGCCGTCACAATGGCTTCATGGGAGGCCGTTTCGCCCCCGTTTCCGCTCACGGTTCGAGCAGACGGTGCAGGTGGACGATGAAGTAGCGGGTCTGCGCGCTGTCCACGGTGGCCTGGGCCTTGGAGCGCCACGCCGTCTGGGCCGAGGCGTAGTCGGGAAAGACGCCGACGATGTCGAGATCCTTCACGTCGCGGAATCGCACGCCGGAAACGTCTTCCAGCTCGCCGCCGAAGACGAGGTGGAGCTTTTGATCCGAGTCGATCGTCGTGGTCACGCGCCTCTCCTCCGGGCTGACAGGGCTTGGCGGCTGTAACGCAGAGCCGGCGGGCTCGGTCAAGCCGCCTTGCACGCAAGGCGGGGCCGACGCGGGGGCGGGAGCGGAGCGCCGACGATCAGAACAGCGATCCCTGCCGCGCCGCCGGCTCCGCTACGGCCTCCGCCTTCGCGGCCGACTCGGGAGCCGGCCGGCGCGGGGCGCGCTTCGGGCGCGGCGGGGGCGGGATCTCGGCCGGGCCTTCCTCGGGGCGCGCGAAGATCGCGCCGTCGGCGAACTGGAGCTGAAGCCGCGCGGTCCCGGCGGCGGCCTCGCGCGTGCGCACCGGCAGGCCGTCGGCGTCGCGCACCAGGGCATAGCCGCGGGCGAGCACCGCCTTGTAGCTCAGGGCTCCGAGCAGGCCGGCCAATCCGCCGAGGCGGTCGCGGCGGCGCTCGATGGCGCGGGCGATGGCGGTGCGCGGGCGGTGATCGATGGCGGCGAGCCGCGCCCGCGCCTCGGCGAGCGCGATGGCCGGCGAGCGCCGGGTCAGCCGGTCGGCGAGGCGGTTCAGGCGCTCGCGGGAATCGCGGGCATTGGCGGCGAGCGCCGGCCTCAGCCGGGCATCGGCGAGGTCGAGGCGCTGGCGCTTGGCGGCGAGGAAGGCGTCGGCACCGGGAATGGCCCGCACCAGGGCACGGAAATCCGCCCGCTCGCGCTCGATCCGCCGCAGCATCGTCCCGGCCTGCCGGGCGCCGAGGTCGTGAACCTGGGCGCTCAGCTCGGCCCGCACCGGCACCGCCATCTCGGCGGCGCCCGTGGGGGTCGGGGCGCGCCGGTCGGAGGCGAAGTCGATCAGGGTCGTGTCGGTCTCATGGCCGACGGCGGAGATCAGCGGGATCGCCGAGGCGGCGGCGGCGCGCACCA
>NZ_NKUI01000305.1 GCF_014845115.1 Methylorubrum zatmanii
GTCGAAGGGCGTGAGGTCGGTGATCTGGCTGCCGATATGCGCGTCGACGCCGACGATCTCCAGGCCCGGCAGCCGCGCGGCCCCGGCATAGACCTCGCGGGCACGGGCGATCGGGATGCCGAACTTGTTCTCGGACTTGCCGGTCGAGATCTTGGCATGGGTCAGGGCGTCCACGTCCGGGTTGACCCGGATCGAGACCGGAGCCTTCTGCCCCCGCGAGGCCGCGACCTCCGACAGGGCGGCGAGTTCGGGCTCGCTCTCGACGTTGAAGCAGAGGATGTTCGCGTCGAGGGCGGCGGCCATCTCCTCGCGGGTCTTGCCGACGCCGGAGAAGACGATGCGCTCGCCGGGCACACCCGCGGCCAGCGCCCGGCGCAGTTCGCCCTCGGAGACGATGTCCATGCCCGCGCCCTGGCGGGCCAGGGTGGCGAGGACCGCCTGGTTCGAATTCGCCTTCATGGCGAAGCAGACCAGGGCGTCGTCGCCGGCGAAGGCTTCGGCGAAGACGCGGTAATGCCGCTCCAGGGTGGCGGTGCTGTAGCAGTAGAACGGGGTGCCGACCTCTTCCGCGAGGGCAGTCAGATCGACGTCCTCGGCGTGAAGCCGCCCGTCCCGGTAGTGGAAGTGGTGCATGTCAGGACAATCCGCCGCCTCGCGCGCCGCCGGCCCGACGGAGCCGGCGCGCCCGAATGGCGCGTCTCGCCCCGTGCTGTCTAGACGCTTTCCGACGATCCTGTCGGCGCGGCAGGCCCCGGAGCGTTGCAACCCGGCCCATCGCGCCCGCGTGTCGCGCCCTCGCGCCGTCCTTGGCGGATCGTCCCGGAGGCGGCCGCTTACAGGATCGGATCGAGGATGAAGGGTTCCTTCGGAACCTTGTAGCCGCGCTTGCTGCCGCGGGAGGTCGTCACCGGCACGCCGTCACCCCCGGCGGGGATCGCCGAGGCGCTCAGCTCGTCCCCGGCCTGGACCGCGTCCGGATCCGGAGCCGCCCCACGATCCCCCACGCCGACCGTGCTGGTGGGCAGGCTCCGCGGCGAGGCCGGCGCCCCGGGCCCGGCGGTCTCGGCACGGGGTCCCGGGGCGCCCGGCGGCTCCAGGCTGCCGCGCCGGCCGCAGGCCGTGCAGGCCAGGGCGAGGCCGAGCGCGATCAGGATCGAGAGG
>NZ_NKUI01000306.1 GCF_014845115.1 Methylorubrum zatmanii
ACGGTGTCGCCAGGCTTGAGTTTGATCGAGGCCTGTCGGCCCAAGGCCAAAACACCACCTCAGGAACTTCGGCGCACGATCTCGGCCATCCTCTGGCGGCATCAGAACGGAGCGAAGTGGCGAGCCATCCCCACGGAGTTGGGCCCCTGGTGGCAGGCGGCGCAGATCTTCATCCGCTGGGCGCGGGCCGGAGTGTGGGAGCGACTGCTCGACCGTGTGCAGGAGCGCGGCGTGGCGCTGGGCATGGTCTTCCTCGATGGCAGCAACGTGCAGGCTCACCAGAAAGCGGCGAAAGGGGGGATCTGCGGCCCAGCGAGACGATCGTGAAGCACTTGGCCGCTCGCTTGGCGGCTATGGCACCAAGGCCTGCGTGATCGCCGACGGGAAGGGCCGCGCCATCGCCTTGCGCATCGCGCCCGGTCAGGCCCACGAACTGCCTCACGCTATTCCGCTCCTCGACCAACTCCCCGGTGTGCCCAGGTGGGTGGTGGGCGACCGCGGCTACTCCAGTCATCGCTTCCGCCACTACATTTGGACCACAGGTGCGCGCCCTGCGATCCCGACCAAGCGTAACGAGGAGTCGGTTGCCTGTCCGGACTGGGCCTACAACAACCGCGACATCGTCGAGAGGCTGTGGGCACGTCTCAAAGAGTGGCGCGCCGTCGCTACCCGCTACGAGAAGACCGCTGTCAGCTTCGCTGGTGTCCTATCCATCGCCGCTGCGCTCGACTGGATCAGGTGACGACAGGCCCTAGGTGTTTGATCCCGCGGTGTGGTGGTACGGTTGACCACCATGCTGCGAGGGATGCGCTATGGGCCAAATTCTCCACGGCAGCGCCCGCACGACGGAGCGGCTGTGTTGAAGGTCAAGCGGTGAGTGGCCGCCATGGCGTACGATCGCGGACGATGGCGTTGAGCGTCACCAAGAGCTTTCGCATCACTCAACAAGGGCAACCTTCCTCGGTCGGCCACGCTGGGTGAGCCGCTCATAGAAGGGCCGGAAGGGAGAGCCTCGCCGGATCGCGGTCAGCGCAGCCATGTACAGCATACCCCGAACAGATGTTCGCCCGCCTGCAATGGATCGCCGGCCTCGCATCAGGCCTGAGTCACGGTTGATCGGGGCAATACCGACGAGGGCCGCGAGTTGGTGGCGGCCGATGGTGCCGAGTTCGGGCAGCTGAGCCAGAAGCGTTCGTGCCGTGACATCGCCGATGCCGGGCACGGACTTGAGCAAGGCTTCGGTCTCGCACCAGACCGGAGAGGCTTCGATAGCTTGGCCAATCTCGCTGTCGAACTCCGCGAGCTCCCGCTCTAAGAAGGTGATGTGACGGTTGAGCCTTCGTATCAGCTGTTTGCCCACCGCTTGATCGCGGCGGTTGGCCTCCATGTTGATCATCCCGATGATCTGTCGCCGCCGGCTCACGAGCTCAGCGAAGTGACGTCTCTCCGGCTCCGGCAGCGGTCTGGCCGGAGGTCTGATGCGCTCGGCAAACAGGGCGATGACCTCGGCGTCGAGCGTGTTGGTCTTGGCCAGACGGCCCATCGCCCTGGCAAAGTCGCGGATCTGGCGTGGGTTGACGATGCAGAGCGGCAGGCCGAGGGCTGCCAGGGCGGCAGCCACGCTTGCCTCGAACCCTCCCGTGGCTTCCAGGACGACCAGGGCAACCGGTCGGCTGTCGAGGCGCCGGGCGAGGTGACCTTGCCCCCTGTTTGCCCCCGTTCATAACCAGAGTCCGTTCTGGTTCTGGTCCTGCTTGGACCGGGCTGCAAACGCGTTCGGGGTGAGCCCGCCGAGGCTCGTGTGGGGGCGGCAGGTGTTGTAGTCGACCCGCCACACCTCGATGATGGTCCGGGCCGTCGGCAGGCTCCTGAACAGATGCTCGTTCAGGCACTCGTCGCGCAAGCGCCCGTTCAGGCTCTCGACAAAACCGTTCTGCTGCGGCTTGCCGGGGGCGATGTAGTGCCACTCGACCGCACGCTCCTCCTGCCAGCGCAGGATGGCGTGCGAGGTCAACTCGGTGCCGTTGTCCGAGACGATCATCAGCGGCTTGCCCTGGTCCTTGATGATCCGGTCGAGTTCGCGCGCAACCCGCTGCCCGGACAGCGACGTGTCGACCACCAGCGCGAGACACTCCCGCGTGCAGTCGTCGACCACGACGAGGATGCGGAAGCGCCGCCCGTCGTCGAGCGTGTCGGAGACGAAGTCCAGGCTCCAGCGCTGGTTCGGCTCCTGGGGCACGGCGGCCGGTGCCCGCGTGCCAAGGGCTCGTTTGCGTCCACCGCGCTTGCGCACCGACAGCCGTTCCTCCCGATAGAGGCGGAAGAGCTTCTTGTGGTTGAGTATGAGGCCCTCACGCCGCATCAGGATGAGCAGGCGCCGGTAGCCGAACCGGCGGCGCTCGCCGGCCAGGCTGCGTAGGCGTGCCCGCACGGCTGCATCGTCACCGCGGGTCGAGGCGTAGCGGTACGTCTTCGGCTCCAGGCCGATCAGCCCGCAGGCGCGATGCTGCGAATAGCCCTTCTCCGCGATGGCCCAGTTCACGGCCGTTCTCCGTGCGCCGGGCGTCAGAAGTTTTTCCCAGCGCCTCACGCAGCGTCGCCACGTCGAGCATCGCCTCGGCCAGGAGCTTCTTGAGCTTGCGGTTCTCCTCGTCGAGCGCCTTTAGGCGACGCGCGTCAGAGACCTCCATGCCGCCGAAACGCGAGCGCCACGTGTAGAACGTCGCGTCGCTGATGCCGTGGCGACGGCAGATCTCAACGACCGGTAGCCCGGCCTGCTGCTCCTTCAGGATGCCGATGATCTGCTCTTCGCTGAACCGGCTCTTCTTCATCGTCCGTCTCCTCTTCGACGGACCCTAGCTTCAGAACGAGGGCAATCCAGGGGGCAAGGTCACTGGCGACGGCGTTCCACGCTCGGTCCCAACGGCTCATGCGCCCGCCCTCCCGCTTAAGCGAGAGAGGGCAGATTCAGCGGACCCGCGCGGGATACGCGTTAGGTTCAACGAACCGCAGCGCAGACCGCATTTTTCTGCTAAGTGTTTGATTATCTTGGTGGGCCCGGCAGGACTCGAACCTGCAACCAGACCGTTATGAGCGGTCGGCTCTAACCATTGAGCTACAGGCCCTGAGGCTGATCCTCCAGGCTTTTACGCCCGCCTGTTGATGTCAGCGGCAGAGCGGGCGGCGGAAACCCTTCTCGTGAGTAGCCGGGGAGGGGATTCTCGGCAAGAGCCCATGGAACGCGTCGGCGTTCACAGCGGAAGCGGGCCGGATCGGATCCAGCTGGCGCCGCATATTAGCGAGGCGTTGCGAGCCTCGATTTGTGGCGATCCTTCGCCTGCTGATCTCTTCCACCCCGATGATCGCCGAACCGGCGCCAGCGCGGCCACGATTCGCGAGCCGGTGCGTTGTCAGGGCGCGCGATCTCGATGGGAGCCCCGCCTGTGTATCTCCGTGCCGCCCTGCTGTCCCTGATGCTCATGTCGATGGCGGAGGCAGCGCCCTTCGACGATCTGAAGGCCGACCTCGCCTCCTGCCTGCGCTTCGAGACCGAAGAAGCGGCCGCTCAACGGGAGCGATTCGCAAAGGGCCGAGCCAATTACGCCCTGCAGAGATGTGCGGTTGAGGTAGCAAGGCTCGACCGCGCGGATGGCCGCCGCCTGCGCGGCGATCAGGGCCTCAGTCCCTCGACTTGGTCCGTGCTCAGAAGCGTCTTCGGATCGGGCGACCGCAAAGGCCATTCGGGTCGCCTTTGACCGGTCGCCGCGAACGCCTGCTGTCAGGGCGAGGCGGCGACCCGCCGGCTGGGAATCGCTGTCCTGCCGCGGCGGCGCCTCTGCGCGGACAAGGCCGGGATCATCGGCCCGAAAACAGGCTCACACCGTAACCCCGTCCCGTGCTAGAACAAAAAATGAACGATGCGGTGGCCGATGGTAGGGCGAAGTGACCTTCCGGCAACCGGAGACGCGGACGAGGCCCAATCGGGCTTGGCATGGGAGAGCGACGGTGGCGATGCGGACGACCTATCTCGTGCAAACCTTTGTGCTGAAACGCAAACGCCTCTGCCCCGGCGATCAGCAGGTCTCGCCGACGGTGAGCGGCGCATTGAAGCGGGCCGAAGCGATGGCCGGACGGCTGCCGGGCACCGCCGCCATCCAGATCGTGGCCGACGACGAGACGGGCGAGTTGGAGAGCGCGACGATCCTCGGCCGCTTCGGCGAGGTCCCCGACGACTTCGCCGACAGTCTGCAGGCGGCCTGAGGGAAGCATATCGGAGAAGGGATCGGGGATGGCGTTCAAACCCAAATCGGCCGCAGAGACAAAGGCCCGCGACCTGGGCCTGGCCGTTGCCCGGATCGCCGAGAGCGAAGGCCTGCCGGCCCATGTCGGCGTGGACGCCCTGCGTCGGGCAAGCCCACGCCTGACACCACTGGCGATCGGACAGATGGTGCGCAAACACCGCGACATCGTCGAGGAGACGTTGGCCGAGCGCGGGCTGGCGCTCGGCGACTACGCCGATCAGGGGCCGGGACGGGGCATGGAGTTCACGGTCGAGAACGCCTGATCCGATCTCCTCTCGATTCAAGCAGAGATCGGATCCGTCAGCCCGAAAGATACTGCTGCCGCTCGACAAGATCGTGCCGCCGTTTTCGTTCGACGCGCACCCCGCCGCATCGCACTCGATTATGGCATCGAACCCGGGTTCTCACGGGCGCGCTCGCCCCCGCTTTGGGGAACAGCGCTCCTGGCGAGCGCCGCTGAGCGACGGCGAGCTTGAGCCCTGGCCGTTCTGAGCCGAAGCGATGATCCCGCCCCAGGAACGATCCCCGCGTCCAAGGCTTCTCTCGGCATCCTGAGATACTTGAGGAGAGCCTCGTGGACGATGATCGCGTTTGGTCGTTCGAAAAGAGCCTTTGGACCGGCGGCGCGGATCATTACCGCGAGCTGGTCGACGACGAGTGCCTGATGGCGCTCCCCCAGCCGCCCTACGTCTTCGGTGGAGCCCAGGCGATCGAAGCGGTCGCGGACACGCCGCGCTGGTCAGAGGTCGAGATCGAGGACGGTCGGATCGCACGCCCGCAAGAAGGTTTGATCGTCATCGCCTATACGGTGAAAGCCACGCGGGACGACGAGACCTATGAGGCACATTGCACCTCGACCTACCGCCGCTTGGCGCACGAGGAATGGCGGGTTGTGCAGCACCAGCAGACCCCGCGCATCACGGCGCCGGCGGGCGACGACGCGACCTGAAGGAGCGGGCCCCACCGGATCGGGTCGGTCTCTACCGCGGCAAGATCACGCGCCCCTGCCTCCGGGGCACAGAGGCGGGTTTGTCAGGGCAATCGATCCGCTCGAAGGGCCGGAATGCATCGGCCCATCCCCGGTCCGAGGAGAGCTATGCAGGATTTT
>NZ_NKUI01000307.1 GCF_014845115.1 Methylorubrum zatmanii
TCGACCCCCGCCTCGATACGCCGCCTTCAACACACCGTCGTCACCCAATCTCCCGCATAGCTCTCAGCGGCCACTCATTCGGCCTTCCGCAATCCGCCGCCAACGCCGAACTCCTCAAGGCGGAGCGGGATCTAAAGGCTCGCGCTGGAGCAGAGAGGAGGGCTGCGCGCGCGCGGGACAGAGAAGCGTCTCGGCGGATGGCGGGCGGGAAGTGGGCAAGGCCGCGCATCACATTGGCGGACGCCGACCTAGAGCCACTGGACGGTGACGAGCTGTGACGGCTCAATCGGATGTGCCCAACCTGGACGGGCCGGCACGTTGAGCGGACCACCATTGGTCCGGCCAAGGAAGCCCTCCGCACTACGCCTACCGCCGCCTTCCTGAGGGGTCCGTGCGGTTCGAACCGCGGACCATCCTTGGTCTGACAACGGGTGGGAAACCTATGTGCCTTCTCTCGGAGGCGGCCCTCTACGCGCTCATCATGCGGTCCGATAAGCCGGCCGCCGCGCCGTTTCAGTTGTGGGTTACGGGGGAGGTGCTCCCCGCCATCCGCTGCCCACATAGATGGACTGCTGATTTAGTTGCGCTTGCATGATATTCCCTCGACAGGGAATTTCACGGAAGAGGGACTATTCATTTGAGATCATATATTGCCCGAAACATAATTTAGTTCAAGACTGTTTGTATTTCTTGCATCTGCCATAACGGATGCGCTGAGTGACGTGCTCAAGCACTTCGGCGCTGGGAACAAGCGCCACGTGGGGCTGTAAGATGAGACTCGCTGTCGAGATTTTCGGCAAGGACATGCAGTTAGAGGCGGATACCAGCCAAATCGATATCACAGTTGGAAGCCTGTTTGAGGTGTTCACTAACCGCGACGGAACACGGGGACGTCGCTGGTTCGATTGGCTGAGTGAAGGCGACGGGTACTTGGAGCTGTGGTTCGGTGGACGCCACGTCGGTCTCACGTGGCTTCCGGCACGGGAGCGGTGGCGGCGCGCTAACCAGATGGTGTCCCCACCGCTTGGTGGCTTGAACGGGTGGGCCGAGGTTGTTCGGGTTTTCCATCGCATGGCCGAGTCTGAGGGCCGGGCTCACCCCGAAGCGGCTTGATACGTCCGTTCCTGGCGATTTCGATTAGCCGCCACCCGAGGAAACAGAAGCGCGCTCCTCCCAGCTCGGGAAAGGGCGCGCGGCGTGTTTTTGGACATGCGCTTCGAGGCTGTCTGATTGCCCGCCACCTACGGGCGAGCGATTATCCGCCACCATAGGAAAGGAGCGCGTCCTCTTCCGCCCCCGTACCTATCGTTTTCCTCAAGTGTAGTGCTGCCGACCCCGTTCGGTGCCCGTCTACGCGCCCTTCTCCACTCCTCTCCCCGGAACCCATCACCATGCCCCTGGCTGTCATCCACAGCCGGGACGATGACGGCTGCGCAGTCGTTGGCGTCCCGATATCCAATCGCCCAGGCACTCACGCTTGGCTCTACGCGGCCGACTACGCCGCCATCCTCAACGACTACGGCCCCACGCCCTGGTTCGTGAACGACAACGGCAGCGGTCGCCTTTACGTCCGGCTCTACGTCCGCCTCGAAGGCACCGACCGGCCGAACAACATCATGGTCTCCCGCCTCGTGCTGGGTGACTTCGACGCCCCCGTCATCCGTTATCGGGATGGAGACCGTCTGAACCTCCGCTCCCGGAACCTCGATGCCGTGCGACCGGCCCCGCAACGCCGCGTGAGCGAGCGGCCGAACCGGGCCTTCCGCGGGCTCACCTCATTGTCCGCCTAACGTCCAGCCCGCCCTCTCTCGCAACCCCAACCACGGAGCATCAGCTCATGAAGAGCGCTTGCGTTCAGCCTGCGCGGCACCGCTGGTTTGACCAGTGGCGAGGCGCGTCCGGTTACGCGCTCCGTCAGCTTGTCGAAGAGACCGTTGCCGCCGTCGCACAATACGAAGCGGACACCGCTTCCCGGAAGCGCGCGCGCCGCGGGGTGGATCACCACAACCACCTCACAGCCGTTGAGGGCGTGGTCGCGAACCTCGCTCGCACCGTCCTGATGCCACCTGAAACAGGACGCCTCGCGGTGCTCCTCAGGCACGGCGCCAAGGGCTGCCGGCGCTACGACAACCCCGCGTTCGGGAAGCCGTTCTCGGGCCTCTTGAGTCGCCTCGACGCAATGGACGTGCTGTCCATCCGCGGCCCCTCGTCTACGTGGGGAGAAGCGTCATCAATATCGCCCACTGCCACCTTCGCATCGCGGGTTCGGAGCTTCGGCATCAAGTTGTCCGACTTCGGCCGCCTGCCTGGAGAGGAGACCATCCTCCTCAAACAGAAGACCCGGAAGGGGCTCGCTCAGGCGGGCAGCATGACGGGTCTCGTGGACTACGCGGACACGGCCTCCACGGTCGAGATGCGCAAGACCATCGAGGGACTCAACGCCCACCTGGAGGGCGCGGACGTGACCTTCGAGGACGACGGCCGCGGTCCCGTTGACCACCGTCAGCGGCGCTTGCTCCGCCACTTCGTCCAGTTCTCGGATGATGCCGATGCCCCCCGCTTCGACCGCGGAGGGCGCCTGTTCGGCGGCTTCTGGCAGAACCTTAAACGGGACCGCCGGGCCGGCATCAGGATCGAAGAAGAGGCCATCGTGGACCTCGACTTCGCGTCAATGTTCCCACGGCTGGCCTACGCGACCACTGGGAAGGAGCCGCCGGAGGGGGAGCTCTACGCCATCGAGGGCCTCGGACCGGAGCATCGCCCAGCGTTGAAGCTGGCGGTGAACACCCTCCTCTTCGATGACTTCCGCCGCTCATCCTGGCCTGCCCCGGCAAGCGAGGAAGACCCACGGCTCCCGGCGGAGTGGACGGTGGCTCGAACCAAGGCCGCGTTCCTAGCCCGTCACCCGGCACTTCGAGGCTGCTTCGGGGTGGGCCTTGGATACAGCCTCATGCACCGTGAGAGCGTCATCCTCATCCACATCTTGGAGGAGATGCGTTCAAGGGGTGTGGTCGGGCTTGGTCTTCATGATGGCATCCTCGTTCCCCGGTCTCGGGCCAACGAGGCCAAGGCCATGATGGAGATGATCGGCAGGGAGATCAGCTCACAGGCTCTCCCGGTCACGATGAAAGCCAGCCCGCGGTGAAGCCCTAGTACCCCCTCACCCTCCCTACAGGGGACCCGTAAGCCGGCCCCTCTCCGTCACCCCCTCATCGGCGTCCAAACGGGGCTCTGACTCACTTTTGGTGCAGGCGAGTTGATGGATCTCGGCTTTTGCCGTCGGAGATCCTGCCATGGCCCGTAGCCTTATCCAAGTATCAGCAGATACCACCGGC
>NZ_NKUI01000308.1 GCF_014845115.1 Methylorubrum zatmanii
GTCTCACCAGGGCGTATCGCCCCCGCTGAGAGGTGTAGGACAGGCTTCGACACCCGCCTCGATACGCCGCCTTCAACACACCGTCGTCACCCAATCTCCCGCATAGCTCGACGAGCATTCACTGGGTCGCTGCTAGCCGCGGGTGTAGCACTGAGTGCGACAAAGGTGATCGCGGCTCCCGGCGATGTGCCGAAGGCGAACAACGTCGTGCTGGTCCACGGCCTTTTCGCCGATGGCTCTTCCTGGCTGGAAGTGATTCCGCATTTGCAGGCGCGAGGTCTGCACGTCGTCTCGGTGCAGAACCCGCTAACCTCGCTCGCCGAAGCAGTGGCCGCGTGTACGAGGGTGCTCGACCGGCAGGATGGGCCTACTGTGCTCGCGGGCCACTCCTTTTCAGGCATGATCGTTACCGAGGCTGGAATACATCCGAAGGTGTCAGCGCTGACCTACGTCGCCGCGCGGGCCCCCGATGCGAACGAAGACTATACGGCACTTGCGGGGAGGTATCCCAAGCCGCCCGCCTCGGCCGGCATTGTTTTCGACGGCGACGAGGGCCGGCTTACCGAAGAGGCGTTCCTACGCGACTTCGCTCCCGACCTGCCGCAACCCAAGGCGCGGGCGCTCTACGCCGCCCAGTGGCCCTTCAAGAGATCGCTGACGGAGGCCAGAACGACAAATGCTGCGTGGCGGTCTAAGCCGAGCTTCTACGCCATCTCAACCCAGGACCGGGTCATCGATCCCGACCTTCAGCGGTTCATGGCGAACCGGATGGGCGCGAAAACCGTCGAACTTGCCGCGAGCCATGTGTCGCTGCTGTCTCGTCCGCGCGAGGTGGCGGACCTGATCCTCGAAGCGGCTGGGCAGCCCTGAGCGTAGCAGATAACTCGATCGCGGGGCGCCTCCCCTAATGCTTGAGGGTGAGATCGCTCCGCGATGTAGCAGGATCAGCAATAGCTGGCAGCTCCACTGACCTCCGGACGTCTCGCCGTCGGCTTCCACGAAACGCCCGGAGACAGGCCTCTACCAGCAGCGCGTATTGGACAGGCCGCTTCGTGCGTTCCTCAGGCTTCATGATCTCGGTATGTCCGGTCCAGGACTGTCTTCGCAGAGCTATGCAGGATTTTAGGTGACGGAGGCGGTCAGGCGGCGCGGTGATCTGGGCTCGCGGTGACCTCGGTCCCGTCGCGGACGTGGA
>NZ_NKUI01000309.1 GCF_014845115.1 Methylorubrum zatmanii
CCCTCGCCATGACCCTCAACGGCATGGCGGCGGGACTGGCCGACCTTGCCCGCACCAACCGCGCGGCGACCGCGGACCTGAACGCCGCCGCCGCCGAGATCCGCGCCTCCGCCCAGGAGCAGGCCGCCAGCGTCGAGGAGCAGTTCGCCGCCGTGCAGGAAACCGCCGCGACGGTCGACGAGATCACCCATTCCGGCGCCCAGATCTCCAAGCGCGCCTCGGAGGTCATCGCCACCGCGCAGGCGGCGGCTCAGACCGCCCGCTCGGGCCTGCGCGCGGCCACGGACACCGCCAAGGCGATGGAGGCGATCCGCGAGCAGGGCGAGGCGGTGGCCGGCAACATCGTCGCGCTGAGCGAGCGGACGCAGGCGATCGGCGAAATCATCGTCACCGTCAACGACATCTCCGAGCGCACCCACCTGCTCGCCCTCAACGCCGCCATCGAGGCCGCCGCCGCCGGCGAGAGCGGGCGCAGCTTCGCCATCGTCGCCGCCGAGATGAAGCTGCTGGCCGACCAGGCCAAGGCGGCGACCACCCAGGTGCGGGGCATCCTCGGCGAGATCCAGCGCGGCATCAACGCCTCGGTGATGCTGACCGAGGAGGCGGTCAAGCGCGCCGCCGCCGGCAAGACCCGCACCGATGCGACGGTGCGCACCATCGAGGAGATGGCGGCACGGGTGGAGG
>NZ_NKUI01000031.1 GCF_014845115.1 Methylorubrum zatmanii
CGAAATGTGTATAAGAGGCCGGCGCTGTATAGGCGGTCGGGGCCGGGGCGGCCGGCGAACGGGCGACGCGGGTCGGCGCGCTGCGCGCGGCGGCCGGCGAGACGCCGTAGGGATCGTCCTCCTCCACGTCGATGGGCGCCTGGGTCGGGACGGTCTGGCGCGCGGGCGGCCGGGGCGAGGCCAGCGGCCGGGCCGAGCCGTCGGCGGGGTTGAGCTGCGACTCGAACTTCAGCAGCGGCTTGCAGATGCGCTTCAGCCCGCGCGGGTCGTGCATCGCCAGATCGACGTGGATATGGTCGTAGTGGAACACGTTGGAGCCCGGCGCCAGCACCGTCGAGAAGCGGGCGCAGGCGCCCACGAACACCTCGCGCAGGAAGGCCTGTTCGGCCTCGGTGCCGCGCCAGCCGCCCTTCACGGTGATGACGTGGCCGTCCGCCAGGGTGAAGGACATGATGTCGAGCGCGTTGCCGAAGGAATGCTCGGAGAGCTTGGCACCGACTTGGTTGTTGCGGCCGCGGCAGGCATAGGCGCCGGCGTTGATCTCGGCGACCGGCACGCCGAAATAGAGGTTGGCGGCGGGCTGGATCGTGTCGGCGAGCCACGCCTCGGCCTCGGCCAGCGCCGGGCAGGCCAGCGTCACCCGCTGCTTGAGCACCACCGCGCCGTTGCCGAGCCGGGTGACCCGGAACGGTTGCTGCATGCCGCAGGGACCGGGGCCGTCGATCTCGCGGCCGAGCGAGACATAGGCCGTCGGCTGCACCAGCTTGCGGGCGAGGCACATCTGCTCCGCCTGGTCGCGCCATGCCTCCCGGCGCTCGAACCGGTTGATCGCACAGCCCGTGAGTCCTGCGCCGAACAGCACCAGGGCCGAGAACGCTAACGCTTTACGCCACATGGGGCGCAGGATGCGCAGGGTCCCGTAAACGGGCCGCTAACGATGCGGCGGGGAGGCCGCCCCGATGTGGAGCGCTGTTGACAGAATCGATACCTGCCCCGAATCCGAAGCCCATGATCTCGCTTCTCGATACCCGCGCCCGCATCACGGGCGGTACTCTCTCGGCGGTGGACGCGATCCGCGCGGCGAGAGCCCGCATCGCCGAGCGCGACCCCGCGCTCGGCGCGGTCCTGCGCACCGCTCCCACGGAGACGCCCGTGCCCGAAAGCGGGCCGCTGGCCGGCATCGCGGTGGGGATCAAGGACATCATCGATACGGCCGACATGGCCACCGAGTTCGGCTCCGGCATCTATGCCGGCTGGCGGCCGCGGGCGGATGCCGCCATTGTCGCCCGACTGCGGGCCTTGGGGGCCGTTCCGCTCGCCAAGACCGCGACCACGGCCTTCGCCGGCCTCGACCCCGCCGCCACCGTCAACCCGCACGATGCCGGTCACACGCCGGGCGGCTCCTCCTCCGGCTCGGCCGCCGCCGTCGCCGCCGGGATCTTTCCGCTGGCGCTGGGCACGCAGACCGGAGGCTCGGTGATCCGCCCGGCGGCCTTCTGCGGGGTGGCGGCGATCAAGCCCTCGTTCCGGCTCCTGCCGACGGTGGGCGTGAAGACCTTCTCCTGGGCCCTCGATACGCTCGGCCTGTTCGGCGCTTCGGTTCCCGACATCGCCCACGCCCTCGCGTTGATCGCCGACCGGCCGGAGATCGAGACGGCGGCGCCGGAGCGCCCGCGCCTCGCCCTCTGCCTCCAGGATTTTGCCGGCAGCGCCGACGACGATGCCGTCGCGGCCCTGATGCGCGCGGCGCGGGCCGCGGAGCGGGCCGGAGCGGTGGTGACCGATCTGACCCTGCCCGAGCCCTTCGCGCAGGCCTGGAGGGCGCATCCGACCGTGCAGGATGTCGAGGCGCGCCAGGCCCTCGCCTGGGAATATGCCGTCCATCGCGATGCCTTGCCGCCGATCCTGCGCGGGCAGCTCGACCGGGCGCAGGCCCTGAACACGGCCGATTACGATGCCGGCCGCCGCGATGCCCACCGGGCGCGCCGGCTCCTCAAGGAGACGTTCTCGGATGTCGATGCGATCCTGACCCTGTCGAGCGTCGGCCGGGCTCCGCAGGGGCTCGGCTCGACGGGGGATGCCCGCTTCAACCGGCTCTGGACCCTGATGGGCGTGCCCTGCGTCAACGTCCCGGTGCCGGGGGACGGGCTGCCCCTCGGCGTGCAGGTCGTCGCCCGCTTCGGCGACGACGGCCGGGCTCTGGCCGTGGCGCGGATGATCGAGGGGGCGTTGCTGCGGGCATAGCGTCATGGCGGTCGGCCAAGTTCCGACGCGGCGGTCCTTGGTAGAGCGATGATCTATAAGCCGGCAAATATAGTATTAATCCCGTCCTTGGCGCTGATTGCATGGGTGTTGCTGCGATGCAACGAAATTGCCAAAGATTAATGTGACACGATTATGAACGGGCGCCACGGCCCAGCTTGAACAAGGGTCCTCCGGACGGCTCTGCCGATTCGATTTTTCGGAGGACATCCCATGCGTTACGCGGACGGCGTCTCGCTCCTCGCCCTGCTTGTCGGCGCCCTCGGCGCGACGGCGGCGCAGGCCCAAACGGCCAACATCACCGGGGCCAATGCCAACGTCATCAACCTGCTCGGCCCGTTCCTGGCGCTCAACGGGAGCGAGGCCGGCCGCGACACCCTGAAGCTCAATCTCGATCAGGGCGTGGTGCTCAACAACACCGCCGACCTCGCCCGGCAGCAGCGGGCGATCAGCGATAAGAGCATCCTCGGCTCGGCGACGAACAACCTGTCCTCGGTGGGGCTCGGCATTTACGGCGCCGGCGGCAATCTCGCGGGCGGCCTGCCGGCGCAGACGCCGATCAACGGCATCGTGCCGCAGCAGACGGTGGGCGGCCTCGGTCCCCGGCTCGGCGTGCTCTACCAGCAGGGCACCGCCTCCGGCACCGCAGGGCCCCTCGGCCGCGTGGTCGACCTGATCGTCCGGGCCAACGGCTTCACCGGCGCGGATTCGGCGGTGGCCAAGAACTACTTCGCCAACGGCGCGGCCAACAATCCTGCGGTGACGCCCGCCAACTACGTCGCGGTGCCCGCTATCGCCCCGGCCGGATACAGCCTGCCGAGCGCCAACGGCCTGCCCAACACCCGGGACAGCGTCTACGACCTCGCCTACGGCGTCACCAATCTGCAGCCGGGCCAGAACGTCTACGGCGATTCCCGGCCGGTCCAGGTGGCGCCGGACCGTTACAACCGGTTCGACCCGACGGCCCTCAACGGCATCGCGACCAATCCGGCCTTCCCCAGCGGCCACACCACCTACGGCTACACCACCAGCATTCTCCAGGCGATGCTGGTGCCGCAGCAATATCAGGGAATGCTCGCCCGCGGAGCCGAGTATGGCGACAGCCGCATCGTGCTGGGCGTCCATTATCCCCTCGACGTGATCGGCGGCCGGGCGCTGGCGAGCTACGACATCGCACAGGCGCTCACCAATCCGGCCTATCTCAACACCACCACGACCACCGGCACGGCCCTCGACATGCCGAGCCTGTTCACCCAGGCCTCGACGCAGATCCAGGCCTATCTCGCGGCCCAGTGCGGCACCACCGTCGCGGCCTGCGCCGCGAGCGCGGCCAACACCGCCGGCAACCCCTATCTCGTCACCGACGCCAACGCGGCGCTCTACCGCCAGCGCCTGACCTACGGGCTGCCGACCCTGAGCTTCGCGCAAGGACCGCGCGAGGCGGCGCCGGCCGGCGGGCCCGATGCCGCGATCCTGCTCGCCCCGGTCTATGGCGGCAGCAGCGCGGCCGCGCAGCAGATCGCCCCGAACGGCGGCATCGCCGGAAGCCTGCAGACGGCGACGATCAACCAGATCGTGGTCAACACCGAAACCAATGCGCTGGCCGCCTTTTACGGCACGCCGCTGAGCTACTGGACCCGCATCGACCTCTACGCCGCCTCGACCTATTTCCAGAACGTCACCGGCACGCTCCAGCTCGATCCCCGTGACCGGGTCGCCACCGACGTCACCGTCGGCAATACCGGCACGCTCATCGCCGACGGCACGGTCGCGGGCCGTGCCACGGTCGGGGCCGGCGGTGTGCTCGGCGGCGCCGGCAGCGTCGGCGGCCTCACGGTGCAGAGCGGTGGCACGGTCAGCCCGGGCGGCGGCCTCGGCGGCGCGATCGGCACGCTGAACGTGGCGGGCGATGCCCGCTTCGCCTCCGGCGCGACGGTGCGGATCGAGACCGGCGCGGCCGGACGCGCCGACCGGATCGCGGTGACCGGACAGGCGGCCCTCGGCGGCACCGTGGCGTTCGCGCCGATCGACGGGATCGTCAATCCGATCGGGCGCTACAGCATCCTCACGGCGAGCGGCGTCACCGGCCGGTTCGACGGTGTGAGCGGGCCGGCCTACGCCTTCGTGGCGGGCAATCTCGACTATACCGGCCGCACCGTCGATCTGGCGATCACCCGCAACGGCACGCCCTTCGCCAGCTTCGCCCAGACCCGTAACGAGGCCGCCGCCGCCGCCGGTCTCGACGCCTCCGCCGGGTCGGCCCTCTACGACCGCGTCGTCGGCTATACCGGCGCGCAGGCGCAGGGCGCCTTCGCGACGCTGACCGGCGACATCCATGCCAGCACGACCTCGGCGGCCTTCGAGACCGCCTATTTCGTCCGCGAGGCGCTGCTCGACCGCCTGCGCCGCGGCGGCAGCCCGGCCCTGGCCGCCGGCACCGTCCCCGCGACCTACACCGCCGACCTGCCGGGTCGCTCCGTGCCGATGGCGGTGACGACCCTCGATCCGCGGGTGTTCGGCCTGTGGGGCCAGGGCTTCGGCAGCTTCGGCGACGCCCGCAGCGACGGCAACGCCGCCGGCCTGACCCGCCAGACCGCCGGCTTCGCCATCGGCGCCGACCTGCGGCTGGAGAACGGGTTCCGGATCGGCGTGGTCGGTGGCTACACCCGCACCAACCTCGACACCGCCGGGCGGCTGCAATCGGGCGAGGTCGAGAGCGCCTTCGGCGGCGTCTATGGCGGCACCGAGTTCGGCGCGGTGGCCCTGCGCCTCGGCGCGGTCTATGCCGACAACAGCCTGCGCACCCGCCGCAGCGTGAGCCTGCCCGGCCTCTCCGAGACCGAGTCGGCGCGCTATGGCGGCCAGACCATTCAGGGCTTCGGCGAACTGGGATACCGCTTCGCCCTCACCGCGCCGGGCGCGATCCTGTCCGCGAACGGGGCCGCCCCCGCGCCGCTCTCCTCCATCGAGCCCTTCATCGGCGGCGCCTATGTCCATATCGGCCAGGACCGCTTCCAAGAGACCGGCGGGGCCGCGGCCCTGCGCGGTCTCGGCCGCGACAACGACATCGGCACGGTGACCGCCGGCCTGCGCGCCCAGACCGAGCTCGATCTCGGCTTCGGCGCGCCCGTCGCGGCCCACGGCCTCCTCGGCTATCGCCGCGCCTTCGGCGACGTGGTCCCGGCCGCCCTGCTGGCCTTCCAGGGCGGGAACTCCTTCGTGACGGCGGGCATCCCGATCGACCGCGATGCCCTGGTGGCGAGCGCCGGACTCGACTTGCGGATCTCGGCCCAGGCCACGCTCGGGCTCGCCTATACCGGCCAAGTCGGCGCCCGCGCCCAGGACCATGCGGTGAAAGGTGGCTTCACCTATCGCTGGTGAGGCGGGCCGAGGTCATCCGATGCAACCGGGCCGGATCCGCGGTCCGGCCCGGTTGCCCCGTCACGTAAGCGGATTTTCATCCGCCCTGCGTCGGTCGGTCAGGGGCAGATCGATGGAGCAGATCAGCCCGGTCTCGCTCAGTTCGTAGCGGGTGCGCGCGTCGAGGGAGTAGGGCAGCGCCTTCTCGATCAATTCGCGCCCGAAGCCGCGCCGGAACGGCGGGGGGTTCCCGGCCGGTCGCTCGCCCCCCTCCTCGGCCCAATCGAGGACGAGGCGCGTCCGGCCGTCCTCGGCATAGGTCCGCCACGTGACCGATAGCCGCCCGGTCCCGGTCGCCAGGGCACCGTATTTGCGGGCGTTGGTGGCGAGTTCATGCAGGGCCAGTGCGAAGGTCTGGACCGTCGCCTTGCGCAGCCGCACGGAGGGGCCGTCGAGATGGATGCGTTCCGCCGCCTCCCAGGCGCCCAGGGCGTCGAGTTCGGTGCTGATCAGGGTGCGTAGCGTGATCGGTTCGAGATTCGAGCGGGACAGCAGGCCCTGCACCCGCGAGAGCACCGCGAGCCGGTCGTAGAACCGGCTGCGGAACAGCTCGATCGAGGCGCTCCCGGCCATGGTCTGCTCCGCCAGCGAGCGCACCACCGTGATGAGGTTGCGGGTGCGGTGCTGCAATTCGGCGACCATCACCCCCTGCTGCTCCTGGAGTCGGCGCAGGTCATCGATATCGGTGGAGGTGCCGAGCCACTCGACGGCGCCATCCGCCTCCCGCACCGGCAGGGCCCGGCTCTGGAACCAGCGGTAGCGGCCTTCGCCCGCATGGCGGACGCGGTAATCGACGGTGAGGGCGCGGGCGGTCTCGGCGCTGCTCCAGGCCTGCCTGGCCCGCTCGCGGTCTTCCGGGTGGAGCATATCGACCCAGCCGAAGCCGCGGCTGTCATCCTCGCTCTGGCCGGTATAGGCGCACCATTGCGGGCTGGCCCAGGTCCAGCCGCCGCCGCTCTCTGCCCGCCAGAGCAGTTGGGGAATGCCCTCGACCAGAACGCGCTGCCGGGCCTCGCTCGCGCGCAGCTCCGTCTCCGCCTGCGCGCGCTCGGCCGCGTCCCAGGTCCGCGCTGCCACGTCCTCGGCCAGCGCCACCTCAGCCCGCGACCAGGGCCGGGGCCGGTCATGGGTCAGGTAGAAGATGGCGCGCAGCCGCCCGTCCCGGATGAGCGGGATCAGGATCAGGCTGTCGATCCCCATGCTGTGCCAGAGCGCGGCGTCCCGGTTGTCCCCGATCGCGTCGAGGACGACGGTCTCGCCGCTCCGGAGCCGGCCGAGAAGGCCTCCCTTGAAATCCCGCGCGCGCAGCGGCCCGATGGGAGCCTCGCCCTGGGCGATGTAGCCGACCTGCCGCTCGATGGTCTCGCCATCGGCGGAGACGCGGGCATAGCCGACGCGGCTGACCCCGAGATGCTGCCCGAGGCCATCGACGGCGGTGCGCAGGGTCTCCTGTGGGTCGTTCAGGCCCTGCAGCCTGTCGGTGAGGTCCAGCAGGAAGGTCTGGCGGGCCTCGTCCGCCCGCAGGCTCTCGGCGGCGAGATACTGGTCGTGGATGTCCGTGGCCGCGCCGAACCAGCGCGCCACCCGCCCCTCGGCATCCCGAGCCGGGGCGTGCCGGACCAGGAACCAGCGATAGACCCCGTCCCAGCGGCGGATCCGATGCTGCCGCTCGAACTGGCGGCCGCTGGCGAACCCCTCGGCGAAGATCCGGAGCGTCTCCTCGATATCGTCGGGGTGGATGGCCGCCATCCAGCCTCCGTCCTCCACATCCGTCGTGCCCTGGCCGGTATAGTCGCCCCATTGCTGGTTCACGACGATGGTCCGGCCCTGCAGATCGAGCTGCCAGAGCGGGCTCGGCACCAGTTCGGCGAGGGTGCGGAACCGCTCCTCGCTGTCGCGCAGGGTGTCCGCCGTCCGCTTGCTCCGCAGCGCCTGGAGGATGGCCGGGGCCAGGGCCTCGGCGGCCTCCCTGTCTTCGGGGCGGAAGCCGCCCGGCCGGTTGCCGAGCCCGATCATCCCGATGACCCGGCCCTCCTGGACCAGCGGCACGCCGAGAAAGGCGTCGAGCGGCGGGTGGCCTTTCGGTGGCCCGATCCAGTCCGGGTGTGAGGGCGGATCGTTGGCGATGAGACTTTTGCCGTCGAGGAGCACGCGGGCGAAGAGGCCGCGGATCATCAGGCCCATCGGCGCCTTCCCCTTGGGGAAAGCGGGATCCTCCATGGTGAAGTGTTCCCAGCCGTGATCGCTGATGGACAACTCGTCGAAATGTCCGGTCTCGCGGTTGATCTCTCCCATGAAGCTGAACGCGCTCTCCGTCACCGCCTCGGTGACCGCCAGGCAGGCGCGCCCCAGCTCCTCTTCCGTCGAGGCGGTGAGCGCTTCGCAGAAGATGCGGTTGATGCCCTCCAGAATCGCGTTCTTGCGCAGGATGTCCGTCTCGGCTCCGCCCCGCCTCACGGCGCCCCAGACGCGTTCTGTGACGTCGCGCAACAATTCGAACTCGTCCTTCGTCCAGATCCTCGGTCGGGACTGTGCGACGCAGAGGGCGCCGACCAGCACACCGTTCTTGATCAGCGGCACGCCCATGCCGGCGATGATGCGGAGCCGGTCGAGCGTGCTCCGGTCGGCGTCCGGGATGCCGGGCGTGTCCCGCGTATCGGACACGACGAGGCATTCGCCGCGGCGAAGGACCGAGGTGACCCAGGCAAGATCTGTCAGCCGGTGGCGACCGGCGAGGGAGGCGAGATCGCCGCGAACATGGTCCCATTCGATCCGGACGAGGCCGCCGGCCTCGTCGACGGCGGCGTAGCAGGCCCGGTCCACCTCCAGCCGCTCGGCCAGGAGCCGGCAGGCCTCGCGCTGGATCGTCACCGGATCGGTCAGCGCCCGCACGGTGTCAGTGAGTGTCAGCAGGAAGGCGTGCCGCTCCTCGCGTTCGCGCAGGGCCTCCTCGGCCGCCTTCCGATCGGTGACGTCGTCGTAGAGCACCAGCAGCCGGTCGCCGCCCTGCGGATAGACCGAGACCTCGTACCAGCGCCTCAGGAGGTCGGCCGCCTGCTCGAACCGCGCCGGCTCGCCCGTCGCCACGATCCGCTCGTAGGTCTCCGCCCACCGGCGTTCGAGGCCGGGCAGCACCTCCTGCCCGAGCCGCCCGCGGGCCTTCGCCGCCGGAAGGCCGACCAGCCGTTCGAAGGCGGGATTGAGTTCGATGTAGCGGAAGTCGACCGCCCGTCCCCGTCCGTCGCGCACGAGTTCGAGTTCGCAGAAGCCCTGGCCCATGGTCTGGAACAGGGTGCGGTACTTGGCTTCGCTGTCCCGCAGCGCCGCCTCGGCCCGGACCCGCTCCGCCTCTTCGCGCGAGGCGGCGAAGGTCGGCAGCGGCCGCGCCGGGGCGTTCGTCCGGGTGACGATGGCAAGCATTCCGGCGACCGATCCCTGGGCGTCCCGCAGGGGGCTCACCGAGAGGGCGACGGTCCGCGCCGCCGGACCGGATCGGGGGATGAGGATCGGCACCGCTTCGGCGCGGGCCGCCTCGCCGGCATAGGCGCGCCGGATCAGCGACGTGGCCTCCTTCGATCCGAGGCCGGCGAAGGGTTTCCCGAGCGGATCGGTGTCCGTGCCGAGCAGGCGCGCGAAGGCGTCGTTGCACAGGGTGATGCCGCCCTCGCCCCAGGCCAGGGAAGCGGGCAGGGCCATGTCGAGCACGACCGTGACGGCGGCACGCAACCCGTCCGGCCAGGAGGGGATCGGACCCAGCGGTGTCGTCGCCCAGTCGTGCTCGCGGATGCGCAGGCCCATGGCACCGCCGCCCGGTGGCCAGACGGACGGGTGTGTTCTCTCGCCCATCCCATGTCCCACGCTCGCTCGTTCGCGCGCCATCCCGGATGGTGGGTCCGGAACGGCGTGCGAGGATGAACCTAAGCGATGGTCGGGCGAGGTTGTAAAGTACTTGCAGAGAGATGAGGCACGTTGTGCAGGGATGGTTCGTTTGCGGTAGGTTCGCTGTCCACTGCCTCAGGGTCAGCCCGAGCTGTGGGGCAGAAGAGGCTCAAGGCAGACTGGGAGATTTTACGACCCCATTCTCATCTCTTTGAAGAAAAACGCTCGCGCGGTCGGAGCCGGAGGCAAAACCGCGTGCGCCGAGTTCTTGTCGAGCCCGTTTACGCTCCGCGCAGACTCGACAGGTCGAGGGGCAGGGAGCGCAGGCGCTGGCCGGTGGCGGCGAAGACCGCGTTGGCGATGGCCGGCGCCAGCACCGGCACGCCGGGCTCGCCGATCCCGGTCGGGGCGACGTCGGAGGGCACGATGTGGACCTCCACCTGCGGCATTTCCGAGATGCGGGTCGGCTGGTAGCTGTCGAAGTTCTTCTCCTGCACCACGCCGTCCTTGAGGGTGATGCGGTTGCGCAGCACCGACGAGAGGGCGAAGCCGACCGCCCCCTCGACCTGAGCGCGCACCACGTCCGGGTTGACGGCCACACCGACATCGACGGCGGCGACGATGCGGTTGACCTTCACGCCGGACTCGCCCGCCGTCACGTCGGCCACCATCGCGACGTAGGAGCCGAAGGATTCGTGGACCGCGACGCCGAGGCCACGGCCCTTCTCGGAGGGTTTGGCGCTCCAGCCGGCCTTGTCGGCGGCCAGCCGCAGCACGCCCGAGAGGCGCGGCGCGCGCGTGAGCAGCGACAGGCGATAGGCGACGGGGTCGGAGCCCGCGGCATGGGCGAGTTCGTCGATGAACACCTCCATGACATGGGCGGTATGGGTGTGGCCGACCGAGCGCCACCACAGCACCGGCACGCCCTCGCGGGCATTGTGCACCTCGAAGCGGTAGGCGGGCAGGGCGTAGGGCGTGTCGGAGGCGCCCTCGACGGTGGTCGAGTCGATGCCGTTCTTGACGAGCATCGCCTCGAACGGTGAGCCGATCATGATCGACTTGCCGACCATGGCGTGGCGCCAGCCGGTGATCTGGCCCTTGGCGTCGAGGCCGGCCGTCACCGTGTGGAACACCTGCGGACGGTAATAGCCGCCGGCCATGTCGTCCTCGCGGGTCCAGACGAGATGGACCGGCGCCTTGCCGTTCCAGGCCTTCACGATCGCGGCGGCCTCGGCGAAGTAATCGGCCCCCGGCGTCGCCCGCCGGCCGAACGAGCCGCCGGCCCATTGCGTGTGCAGCCGGACCTTGTCGGTGGTGACGCCGAGCGTCGCCGCGACCACCGCCTGCTCCACGGTCTGAAGCTGGCAGCCGGCATAGACGTCGAAGGAGCCGTCCGCCGCCCGCTCGATGGTGGCGTTGAGGGGCTCCATCGCCGCATGGGCGAGGTAGGGGAAGGAGAACTCCGCCTCCAGCACCTTGGCCGCGCCCTTGATGCCGGCCTCGGCGTCGCCCGCCTGCGAGGCGACGAAGCCGGGAGTCTTGGCGGTCTCGCGGTATGCGGCGAGGATCACGTCCGACGAGCGGGTCTCGGCGGCGGAATCGTCCCAGGTGATCGCGAGAGCTTCGCGGGCCTTCATCGCGGTCCAAGTGTCGCGGGCGATGACCGCGACGCCGGTCGGGATGGTGACGATGTCGATCACGCCCGGCATTGTCCGCGCAACTGCGGAGTCGACGCTCTTCACGCCGGCGCCGAAGCGCGGCGGGTGGGCCACCAGGGCCGTCACCTGACCGGGGCGGCGGATGTCGAGGGAGTAGATCGCGCTGCCATCGGTCTTCGCGGCGGAATCGATGCGCGGCACGCGCTGGCCGATCAGCGTCCACTCGGCCGGGGTCTTGAGGCGGGGCTCCTGCGGCACCGGCTTGGCGGCGGCGGCTTCCGCCAGCTCGCCGAAACGAGCCTGCTTGCCGGAGGCGTGGCGGACGACCCCCTTCGCCACCGAGATCTCCCCCGCCGGCACGTCCCATTTCTCGGCGGCGGCGGCCACCAGCATGGCGCGGGCGGCGGCGCCGGCCTTGCGGAGCTGGAACCAGGAATTGGCGATCGCCGTCGAGCCGCCGGTGCCCTGGACCGGCCCCATCAGCAGGTTGGCGTAGAGCTTGGCGTCGGCGGGGGCGAAGGCGACCCGCATCTGGCCCCAATCCGCGTCGAGCTCGTCGGCGAGGATGGTGGCCAGCCCGGTGGTGTTGCCCTGGCCCATGTCGAGATGCTTGATCATCACCGTCACGGTGTCGTCGGCGGCGATCCGCACGAAGGCGTTGGGCTGGGCCGGCATCTTGGCCAGGGCATCGGAGCCCTCCGCCGCGCGGGCGCCCTTGAGGTCGAGGCGGAAGGCCAGCAGCACGGCGCCCGCCGCCGCGCCGGTGAGGAAGGCGCGCCGGGACGGAGCGGGCGCGGTGGTGAGATCGAGCTTGAGCATGCCGGGCTCCTGGTTCCGTGGGATTGCGCGGCGGCTCAGGCGAGCGAGCGGGCGGCTTCGTGGATGGCGGCGCGAATGCGCTG
This sequence comes from Methylorubrum zatmanii, assembly GCF_014845115.1. Taxonomy (GTDB): domain Bacteria; phylum Pseudomonadota; class Alphaproteobacteria; order Rhizobiales; family Beijerinckiaceae; genus Methylobacterium; species Methylobacterium zatmanii. Next base: position 12,122 of record NZ_NKUI01000031.1, read on the forward strand.
ATAGGTGCCGCAGCGGCAGACATTGCCGTCCATGGCGCCGTCGATATCGGCGTCGGTGGGCTTCGGGTTGTCGCTGAGCAGGCCGATGGCCGACATGATCTGGCCGGACTGGCAGTAGCCGCACTGCACCACGTCGAGGCCGCGCCAAGCCGCCTTCACCGCATCGGCCACCTTGCCCTCGACGCCCTCGATCGTGGTGATCCTGGCCTCGCCGACATCGCCGATGCGGGTCTGGCAGGAGCGCACCGGCTGCCCGTCCATGTGCACGGTGCAGGCGCCGCATTGGGCGATGCCGCAACCATACTTGGTGCCGGTCATGTCGAGACGGTCGCGGATCACCCAGAGCAGGGGCATATCGGGATCGGCATCGACCTCCCGGACCACGCCGTTCAGGTTGAGGGTCAGCATGGCTCGGCTCCGAGATCTGGAATCATTCCGATTCTGATCCGGGATGCCGCCGGCCGATGTGCGGCAGCGCACCTGTATTCAGGATGCGCCGCCACCGCCCCGATGCCGACAATTCGCCCGACCGCCGAAGCCGCTTCTTAACGGTTCGCAAGGCACCTTGTCGGCTCTCCGACGTCGCATCGGCCATCGCCCCTCGACCGATCCATTCCTCGCGCTCCGATCCCTATTGGCATGGCCGACCTCACAGTCGAGATGGTTCAGCGTGGGCGCGGTCCCTCCTCGCAGGAGGTGGCCAAGCGCCGGGGCATTGCGCGCGAGATGCGCTCGGTCCGGGAGCGGTTGACCTCGACCAGCGGCCTGGAACGGGCCTTCGATTACGAGTTGCTGCGCCTCTACGCCCAGTACCGGGTCGGCGCGGGGATCCCGCTTCTGCTCCTGGCGCTCGTGATCGCCGCGGCCTCCTCGATCTGGGTCCCCGGCGTGAAGGTCGCCGTGTGGTCGGCCGGTGCGCTCTGCGCCGGCGCCTTGATGACCCTGTCGTGCCATCGCTTTCTGCGGCAGGCCCCGGAAAGCCTGTCGCTGCGGCGCTGGAGCCGCCTCTTCATCGCCGCCGAATTCGGCCAGAGCCTCGCCTGGGCGATGCTGCTGCTGGTCGCCGTTCCCGAGGCGCGCACCTTCGCGCTGTTCGGCCTCGTCATCGTCGCGGCGGTGACGACGATGCTGGCGGCGACGGTGCCGGCCGCCGCGCTCTCGGGCCTGCTGCCGCTGATGCTGGCGACGCTGTCGCTGCTCCTGTTCACCCGCGACATGGACATGATGCTCCTCGTCGTGATGACGGTGGCGAGTCAGCTGTTCTTCGCCGGCTTGGCGCACCGGCTCTACGCCTCCGCCGTCGGCACTCTGCAATCGCGGGCGGAGAAGGATGCGATCTTCACCGAACTCGAACAGGCCAAGGCCAATTCCGACGAGGCCCGGCGGCGGGCGGAGGAGGCGAACCTCGCCAAATCCCGCTTCCTCGCCACCATGAGCCACGAGCTGCGCACGCCGCTCAACGCCATCCTCGGCTTCTCGGAGGTGATGAAGAACGAGGTGTTCGGCGTGCACACTGCCCCGGCCTATCGGGAATACGCCAACGACATCCACGACAGCGGGATGCACCTGCTCAATCTCATCAACGAGATCCTCGACCTCTCGCGCATCGAGGCCGGGCGCTACGATCTGACCGAGGAGGCGGTGCAGCTCGCCCATACGGTCGAGGAGTGCCGCCACATGATGACCCTGCGCGCCCGCAGCAAGGGGCAGACCTTCACCAGCCTGATCGACGATTCCCTGCCGCGCCTCTGGGCGGACGAGCGGGCCCTGCGCCAGATCGTGCTCAACCTCCTGTCGAACGCGGTGAAGTTCACGCCCCCGGGCGGCGAGATCACGATCAAGGTCGGCTGGACCTCGTCGGGGGGGCAATATGTCAGCGTCAAGGATTCGGGGCCCGGCATTCCCGAGGACGAGCTCGGCACCGTGATGTCCTCGTTCGGGCGCGGCTCGCTCGCCATCAAGACCGCCGAGCAGGGCTCCGGCCTCGGGCTGCCGATCGTGAAGGGGCTGGTCGACCTGCATGGCGGCGGCTTCCAGCTCAAATCGAAGCCGCGCGAGGGCACCGAGGTGATCGTCACCTTCCCCGCGAGCCGCGGCATGGACACCCTGCCGGCCCTGGACCTCACCGAGGACAAGGCGCCGGCCGAGGCCCCGCGGCCCCGGCGCGCCCGGGCGGCCTGAGCGGAGGCTCAGCCCTCCGATTTGCCCGACACGCCGGCCTGCTCGAAGGTCGCCATGTCGCGGTGGCAGGCGAGCGCGCCCTTCAGCAGGCCGAGGGCCAGGGCCGCGCCCGAGGCCTCGCCGAGGCGCATGTCGAGGGCGAGCAGGGGCTGGAGGCCGAGCCTGTCCAGCACGTCCCGGTGCGCGCCCTCCGCCGAGAGATGGCCGGCGATGCAATGGTCGAGGGCGTGGGGGTCGAGGGCGTGCAGCACCGCCGCGGCGGCGGTCGCCACGTAGCCGTCGAGCACCACCGGCACCCGTTGCAGCCGCGCCGCGAGGATGGCGCCGGCCATCGCCGCGATCTCCCGCCCGCCGAGCCGCGCCAGGACCGTGAGCGGATCGTCGAGATGCCCGGCATGGGTTTCGAGCGCCAGCCGGACGGCCTCGGCCTTGCGCCGGAGGCCGCTCTCGTCGAGGCCGGTGCCGCGCCCGACCCAGTGCTCCGGCTCGCCGCCGTAGAGCGCGGCGTAGATCGCCGCCGCGATGGTGGTGTTGCCGATGCCCATTTCGCCGATGGCGAGGCAATCGGTGCCGGCCGCCACCGCCTCCATGCCGAAGGCCATGGTGGCGACGCAGCCCTTCTCGTCGAGGGCCGGGCCGGAGCAGATGTCGCCGGTCGGCAGGTCGACCGCGAGGTCGAACACCCGGAAGCCGAGGCCGTAGGCGGCGCAGAGCTGGTTGATCGCGGCGCCTCCGGCGGCGAAGTTCTCCAGCATCTGCCGGTTGACCGCCGCCGGGAAGGCCGAGACGCCGCGCGCGACGACGCCGTGGCTGCCGGCGAACACGCAGACCATCGGCCGGTCGAGGGTCGGCTTGGCCTTGCCCTGCCACGCGCCGAGCCATTCCACGAGCCCTTCGAGCCGTCCCAGTGCACCCGGCGGCTTGGTCAGGCTCGCGTCCCTTGCCCGGATCGCGGCCACGGCGTCCGCGTCGGGGCCGGGCATCTCGGTGACGAGGCGGCGGATGTCGGCGAAGGGAGAAGCGTCGGAGGTCATCGCAGAAGGCTCATGCGCGGCGGGGTCGGGATCGCGGAAGAGGTCGCTCGATTGGCGAGGAATTTGCGACCGGATAGCGGCCAAGGCCGCGTAGCAGGCAAGAGGGTCCCGGCGCTATAGAAGCCAGGGGCCACAGGGTACAGGCGGCCCGACCGGAAGGGGAGCGGGGATGAGCCAGCGCAGCGGTGGCAGCGATCTCGGGCCGCCCTTTCCCGGCGCGGGGCTGGTCTACGACCTCGCCGCCTGTCTGCGCTTCTTCACCCGCCTGCCGGTCCCGCCGCTGCCCGACGAGCCGGCGCCCTACGGCGCGCCCGATTTCCGCACGGTGCCGCGGATGCTGCCGGTGGCCGGATTGCTGATCGGCCTTCCCGCCGCCCTCGTGCTGGTTCTGGCCTGGGAGATCCGGCTCGGGCCGTTCGTGGCCGCAGCGCTCGCCCTGGTCGCCCTCGCCCTCATCACCGGTGCCATGCACGAGGACGGCCTGGCCGACGTCGCCGACGGGTTCGGCGGCGGCCAGACCCGCGAGCGCAGCCTCGAGATCATGCGCGACAGCCGGATCGGCGCCTATGGCGGCACCGCCTTGTTCCTTGGGCTGGCATTGCGGGCGGCCATGCTCGCGACGCTCCTCGACCGCTCCGGCTCCCTCGCCGCCGTGTCCCTGCTGTTCGCCGCCGCCCTGTCGCGGACAGCGGCGCTGCTACCGATCGCGCTCCTCGCCCCGGCCCGGCCCGGCGGGGCCGGTGCCGCCGTCGGCCGCCCGACCCGCGCCACGCTCGGGATCGCCGGGGGGCTCTGCGTGCTCCTCGCTTTGGTCGCCGCCGGCCTCGGCCTGCCGCTCCTCGGCCTCGTCCTGGCGCTGATCCTCGCTCCCCTGGCCTCCTATGGCCTGAGCGTCCTGGCCCGGCGCAAGATCGGCGGCCAGACCGGCGACGTCGTCGGGGCCTGCCAGCAAGTCGGCGAGGTGACGGTGCTGCTGGCCCTGGTGGCGGCGACGGCGTGAGCCTGTCCGAATGCCGGATCGGCCCTGTGGCAGGACAGACTTCCCATTCCGGCCCTTCCCTCGCGGAGTGCGTTCTCGCCCTTGATTCCACGGCCGGGCCCGTCCCATGTCGGCGATGATGATCGCCTCGCCTCCGAAACCCTCCTCCCCCTGCACCAAGGTCTGCGTGCTCGATGCCGTCACCGGCCTGTGCGAGGGCTGTGGACGCACGCGCGACGAGATCGGCCTGTGGGGCTCGCTCTCCGAGCCGCAGCGTCTGGCGATCATGGCGACCCTGTCCGAGCGCCTGCGCCGGGCCTATCCGCAGCGGGGGACGGCCGCGCGATGATGTGGCTCGGCCTCGCGATCCTGGGGATCGGCCTCGCCGTCCTGGTCGTCAACCATGACGGCGGCCCCGTGATGGGGCTGGATTCGGACCAGTTCGCCGGCCTCGTCTCGATGGGCGCGCTGCTGCTGCTGCTCGTCGCCGGCCGCTGGCGGCAGGCGCTCGCCATGCCCGGCTCGACCCTGCGCTCCGCCCTGATCTGGCTCGGCATCGGCGCCGTGATCGTGGCCGGCTACACCTATCGCGAGGATGCGCAGCGGGTCGGCGCCCACCTCGTCGGCTCCCTGCGCCCCGGCACCGCCGTGGTCGGCCCCGGCGGCGAGGTGACGATCACCCGCCGCTCGGACGGCGACTTCGCCGTGCTCGCCCAGGTGAACGGCAACCGCGAGCAGCGCTTCGCCTTCGATACGGGGGCGAGCAGCGTCGTGCTCACCGCCGAGAATGCCGCCGCTCTCGGCATCCGCCCGGCGGAGGGCGATTTCACCCAGCGCGTCTCCACCGCCAACGGCACCGCGCTGGCCGCGCCGATCCGCCTCGCTTCGATCACCGTTGGGCCGATCACCGAGCGCAACATCGATGCGCTGGTGAGCCGGCCCGGCATGTTGAGCACCAACCTGCTCGGCCAGAGCTTCCTGCAGCGGCTGCCCTCCTACGAGGTGCGTGGCGACCGGCTGATCCTGCGCAGCCGCTGACCCGCCGGATGGGCCGGACGGGCCGCTCAGCGCGGCCCGCCGCCTCCTCCGCCGCCGCCGAAACCTCCAGGGCCGCCACCGCCGCCGAAGCCGCCCGGTCCTCCCCCGCCGAACCCGCCGGGTCTGCCGCCGCCGGGGCGGCCGGGGCCTCCGCCGGGACCGCCGAATGCGCCGCCGAAGCCGTCTCCGGGCGTGGCACCGGAGCCGGGGCGCGTGTCGATCGGGTAGCCGCCGGGCATCCCGCTGCCGCCCGGCCCGCGCTGCCCTGTCCCGAAGCCGCCGGTATCGCGTCCGCCGGGGCGTGAGAACGGCGCCTCTCCACCCGGTCCGGGCCGTCCGGCCGGGCCGGAGCCCGGATGTTCGGAACCCGAGCCAAGCGGTTCCCGACCGCCGAAGCCCTGTCCGCCCGAACCTGGTCCACCGCGACCCGGTGCCTCGCTCCGCACTGACTCCACCGTCATTCGCCCGCCCCGGCCGATGCCGGTCTCGATGATCGCCGGCCGCCCCGCGCCGGGCAGGGCGGAGGGATCGACCCGGCCCGAGACCGACAGGCCGGAGCCGAGCCGCAGGCTACCGCCGCCCTGCGCGACGTAGCCCTCGATGGAGGCGCGGGCGAGCCCGGCCGGGAACGGCCGGCTGACGTCCCGGGCCGAGGCCACGGTCAATCCCGCCTTGCCGGCCTCGCCCTCCACCAGGGCGCGCTGCCCGGCCAGCCTCGGCTCCAGGCCGACGAGGCGCAGGCTCCCGATCCGCAGGCTCCCGTCCCGGCCGCGCCGCACCGGCCCGGTGACGCGGTCGGCCCCGGCCGGGCGGGGCTCGATCAGGCTCGCGACGATGGTGCCGTCGCCCCGGCGCAGGCCACTCACCGCGACGCGCTCGCCGGCCGCGAAGCGCCTCGTGGTCGTGAGGCCGGCCGTGGAGACTGACTGCCCCAGCACCGTCAGCCGGCCCTTGGCCATGGCCTCGATGGGACCGACCACCTCGCTCGTGACCGCGATGGCGCGGGTGGAGAGGCCGTCCTCCGGCCCCCGCGCCACCACGCGCACGACATGGCCGATCTTGAGGTCGGCGACACGGGCGGGGGTGCCGTCGATGGTCACCCGCACGTCCGGCGGGTAGGTGATGCGCAGGTCGTTGACGACGATGGAGCCGAAGCGGCGGATCGTGCCGATCACACCGGTGCCGCCGATGCCGCGGTCGCCGCCGGGATTCTCCTCCTCCGAGGGACGCGCGCCGGTGCCGCCGATGCCGCGATCCTGGGGAATGTCGCCCTCCGCCTGCGGCCAGGCCGGGCGCGGCCGCCACAGAGCGGTGCCGGCGAGCAGGGCCAGCAGGCCGCGGCGGGTCGGAGTGAGGCGGCTCAAGGCGCGCGGCCCTCCTCGTCCCCGGAGGCCTGCTCCGAGGCGGGATCGCGGGCGGGCCCCTCTTCCCGGTAGATGTAGATGCCGAAATTCCAGCGATGGCGGCCGCCGGCATCCTCCTCGCAGGCGGCATGCGCCTCGGCATTGGCCTCCCGCAGCGCCCCCATGGCGATCTCCCGGGCCCGCTCCTCCAGCCGGGCGGCGAGGGCGTCGGACAGCCCGTCGTAATGCACCGCGCGCTCGAAGAAGCGGGGGGAGGGGCCTGCCACGTTCTCCGCCGCCGCGGCGATGTGGTCGTGGAGGTTGCGCCCGAAATAGTAGAGCTGCGGCTCGGCCCCGCCCTTCGGCAGGTAGGCCGCCTCCAGAAGCCGCACGCGGCCCTCCGCGTCGAGCACGGCGAGACCGCGGTCGAGCCACTCGTCGAGCACGGCGCGGGGGCGCACATCCTTGGTCACGCCCTCGACGAGGCTCTCGAAGGAGGGGGCGTCATCCTCGGCCGAGCGGGGCAGCGGCAGGGGCCGACCCTGACCGTCTGTGAATTCCGGGGCCGCGACCCAGCGGGCAATGATCCGGCTCGTGCGCGACACGGTGGCGGGCACCTGACTCACCGGCGCTCCGGCTCCGCGCAAGCGCCGCACCTCCTTGCGGTGGATGCCGGTGAGCAGGCTCACCCGGCTGTCGGTCTGCTCCTTGCCGGGCAGGGCGAAGTCGTACTCGGCGACGTTCACGTAAAGCTCGCGCAGAAGGTTGGTCAGCGCCGGGAAGGTGATGCCCCGCTGCACCAGCAGGCGCACGAGCGGGCGCAGCAGACGCGCGACCGGCGCGTGCAGGTCGGCGCCGGCCGGCGGCGGAGCGGTTTCGGTCGGCTGAGACATGGCCCGAGCTTAATGACGGCACCGTGGGAGACAATCCCACAATGTGCGGTCCGACACCCGCGTTCCCCGATTTTCGTTTGACGTGGGATTTTTGCACACGTACAAATTAGTGGTCAAATTTCCCACGTAAGCGCCACGGCTTCGGTGAGACGCCCATGATCGAACTGAGACCCCAACCCGCTCTGGCTGAGGCGCCCCTCGTCCTCGTCTCACGCCAGTCCCGGCCGGTCGATGCATCGGTGCGCCCGCTCATGCGCGGTGCTGCCGTCGCCGCCGTGCTGGCAGCGGCCCTCGCTCTGCCGGCAGTTGCCGATCTGGTCACGGGGCTTCGACGCCCGGACGCTACGCCGCTGGCCACGACGGTCTTCCCCGCGACGGAGACGGCGCGTGCCCTCGCGCTGCGGGAGGCCGTCCGATGAAGGCCGCTCTCCCGACGGCTTTCCCGACGGCAGGGCTCGCGGCGAGCCGGGTCCGCCCGCTCGCTCATCCCCTGCCGTCCTCCCGCGCCCGGCGCCGCGCGCCGCGCATGGACCCGAAGTCCGAGCCCTGCGGCGGCGAGACCGTGATCGACTTCGCACTCTGCCTGATCCTGGCCGTGCTGGTCGTCGGCCTGCTGCTGCTCGCGCTCTGAGCCTTTCCCAACACCCTTCAACGAGAGATGACGATGATCCGACGTTCGATGCTGCCGGGCCTGGCCGGAATCCTTCTGGCGAGCGGAGCCGGCGCCGCCGACCTGCCGCAGCGCGTGGCGCCCCCGCTGCCTCCAGCTCCGCCGGTCTTCACCTGGACCGGGTTCTATGTCGGCGCCAATGCCGGCTACGGCTTCCGTGGCGGCGCATCGAGCGACACGGATGCCACCTACGGCACCGTGACGGAGAGCGGCGGCAAGGGCGGCTTCGTCGGCGGCGGCCAGATCGGCTACAATTATCAGCTCACGCCGGGCTCGGGCTGGGTGCTCGGCGCCGAGGCCGATATCCAGGGCACCGGCTTCGGCCGCCGGGGCGACGGCACCATCGGCGCCACGCCCTATTACGGCGTGTCGCCGAGCCTCGACTGGTTCGGCACCGTGCGGGGCCGTCTCGGCTATGCCTTCGACCGCTGGCTCGTCTACGGCACCGGCGGCTTCGCCTATGGCGGCGGCAGCCGGTCGCCCTACGCGGCCTCCTATCCCTATACCCTGCCGGACACGGCCCGGATCGGCTACGCCCTCGGCGGCGGCGTCGAATACGCCCTCACCGACCACATCTCGGTGAAGGTCGAAGGGCTCTATGTCGATCTCGGCAGGCGCGGCACCGGCACGACGGTCTACGATGCGACCGTCCCGGCCTATTACGGCACCGGCCGCTCGGAATCGGGCTTCGGTGTGGTGCGCGGTGGCCTGAACTATAAGTTCTAATAGCGAGCCGGGGCGCGACGCTTGAGCGAGGAGTGAACCACAGCCGGGGAAAAATCGTTTGAACGGCTCAGCCTCCCCGAATGAGGGCGTCGATTTCGGCCCGGAGGGGGCGGTGAGGGGAGCATTTCGAACGGAGACTTTGACCTTGGCCCTTGCTTCGCAGCGCGCCGCCCGGCGCCTTTCCCTTGTCACTAGCTTCACCGCCACCCTGATCGGTCTGGCGCCGCTCGCCGCCTCTGCCCAATCCGTCGCCGTTCCGGCGGTCGAACCGCCGGCGGTGGAGGCCCCGGAGGCCCCCGATCTCGGCAATGTCCTGCCCAAAGGCGCGCTCGTGTTCCACGGCAATTACTGTGGTCCGGGCAGCCGCGGCGCCGGGCTTCCCCCGGTCGATCCCCTCGACCGGGCCTGCATGCACCACGACGCCTGCTCGCCGCCTGCGGGCACGGGGCTGCCGTCCTGCTCGTGTAACGACCGGCTGGAGCGTGAGGCCTCCCTCGTCGCCCACTCGCCGCGTATCCGCGAGGAACTGCGCACGACGGCGGAGTTCGTGGCCCTCGGTGCGAAAGCCCTGGCCTGCGAGCCCTGAGCCTTTTCGGCCATCGTCCTTCGTCGGCCCGGGGCGCGCGTCCCGGGCCGATCCTGTTTTCAGCGGTCCGCGAGACCTGGTTCCGGCCTCGCCTCCGATCGGTCGTCGCGGCCGGCGGAGATTTCCTCTCCCCGTGCGCGGGGAGAGGGTGACGACCTTACGGTGCCTCGGGCAGGTCCTGGCTGATGCCCAGGCCGTCGAGGCCCTCTTCCAGCAGCGAGGCCGCATCCGGCGAGCCGAGCAGCTCGCGCATCACCGTGTCGCCCGCCGCCTCGCGCTCCTTGGCGAAGCGGACCGCCTCGCCCCATTCCGCCGCCTCGTAATCGCCGCGGCCGATATAGAGCAGCGCCCCGAGGTCGGCGCGCTCGTCCTCGTTGAGCCCGGCGATCATGCTGCGGATCTCCTGCTCGGTGGCGTCGTCGGTCCCGCCGACCAGTACGTCGGTCGCGCCGTCATCGGTCGGATTGGAGCCGGAATCCGGGTCGGTCGGGCCCTCCTTCGCCTCGACCGCCCGCAGGCGCAGGATGATCTCGGTGATCTTGTCGAGGGCGATGTCCATGCTTCACTCCAGCTTCGACGGGCCTCGCCGGAGGCAAGGCGCGCGTCGGGTTCGAACGCCATGCGCGGGGCCGCCGCGACCCGCGGTCCGGGCGAGCCGGTACCGTGAGACCGCGACGGGGCGCAGAGCCTCGACAACCCGTGGCGTGGGCATTGGTTCGGGAAGGAGCGGTCTCTTATACACATATGAT